>CAZFWP010000001.1:0-70692 GCA_964522805.1 uncultured Synergistaceae bacterium
CTCCGTCTTTTATTAGCGAAGCTGCTTGTGCCGTATCGGTGACAGAGCCGATTATCTCCGCGGGAAAGCCGGCTTTTTCCGTACCTTTTTTCAGTAGGTCGGCAATGCTGCCATAGGTGCTGTTGGACATCATAATCAGCAGCCTTTTGCCGCTGCCGATAACAGGAACGATTCTGCAGCTGAAGAAATGCACCATGTTGGCGAGGTCGTTTTCGGTAAAACAGATTCTTTTTGGCTCTCCCGTGCTGCCGGAGGTGCGCAGCGAGGTGATGCGTGAGAGCGATTTCCGCGGTACGCAGAGGAAATTTTCCGTGCTGCCCGTCAGTTCGTCACAACTCGTGAATGGCAGACGTCCTAGGTCGCGTAATGTGGTTATCCCTTCAATATCACTTTGGGCGAAGCGTTTTTGGTAAAAGGAATTTGTTGCCATCGCCCTTAAAACAGCCGCTTTTATTTTCGATAACTGCCACGATAGTAATTTTTCGGCGTCAATCGGTTCGCTAAGTCCACTCTTGCAGACAGTTAGAGCCTCCATCACTTTAATCATTCAGCCGCTCCCCCTTCTCGGCGATGAATAGCCCGTATGCGCATTTGAGGGTTTTGAAAGAGCTTTCGCCGGCTCCGAGCATTTGGTAAAAAGTTTCTTTTCCGTAATCAAAGATTATCTGCCCCATGAGTGTCATGAGGTCATGGCTCCTGTCTTCAAAGTGTGTGAGACGAAAGCCTGCGTCTGCAAGTTTTTTCTCAATGCTCTCTCTTTTTTCAACACGCCCCAGTATGCCGGTGAAGGTTCTTTCTTCCTCAAGGGAATAGAAGTCGGCGATGACAATTTTGCCGCCATATTTTAAAACCCGCGCCGCCTCAGAGAGAGCTTTTTCTCCTTCGGTAATTTTGGAAAAGCTGCATTCGTAAAAGATGCCATCGAGAAGGTTATCGGCAAATGGCAGAGAGCAACCGTCACCAAACACCACGCCAGCAACGCCTTTTTGTGCCGCCTCACGGATAATTTCTTTGTCACTGTCGATACCGCAGGCATTAAGGGTATATTCGCCGCGCATTAGTGCAACGCTCTCACCTCTGCCACAGCCAATGTCGGCAATATGCGCCCCGCGCTCAAAGGCACAGAGAGCAATAGCTCTTTGGGTAATCCCCCGTCCTCCGGGAGAGGGAAGGCGACAAGAGATGCTCATAAGCTCACTTCCATGGCGTCAGGTAGTTGGCACAGAAGGGGCGCAGACGTCCATCTTTAAAGACATGCAGGCTGCATCTTGAGAGCCTTTCGATGTCCAAAATACCCGCATCTTGGAATGCCATCGAGGTGACGGTGAATCCATGGCTTTTGAGCCTCTCACTGAAATAATCCAAGTCATGAATATCATCGACAGAACTGCAGCAGCTGTTTTTATTATCGTCGGCTCTCTGCCAGCGGCGTCCGACAAATTCTCGGTTGCTGTCGGCAGGAGATTTGGAGCCGCAGCAGCAACAGGGAGCGTCTTCGCGTTTTTGTGTTATCGGGTAGAGAGAACCATCTTCCAAAACGATAAAGTCGCCGTGAAAGCCGCACATGGGGTGGTCGCATTTTGAGGGCAGGAGATTTTCACGGTGCACCAGCCCGCAGCTTTGGCTCTCAACCTCTGCCATCAGCTCGTCAAGGGTGAATCTGTCGCTGTCGCAAGGCAGATGGGGCAGGCGGCCGATGTGCGCCACCGGCTGGAAGTGAACGCCGCGCACCGCGGGAGACATTTGCACCGCATAGCGGAGGATATCCCCGATCAGATGGTCGTTTACGCCGCGCACCACCGTGGAAACGAGGGTGACACCGAGATTGTGCAGCGCACAGTTGGCAATGGCCTTTTTTTTAATTTCCGCCAGCGGACGCCCGCGCAGTTTGGTGTAGGCTTCGTCGTCAAGCCCGTCAAATTGGAGAAAGACAAAGGAAAGTCCCGCTTCAGCAAGGCGAGCAGCAAGGCCTTCATCTTCCGCAAGCCTGATGCCGTTGCTGTTAAGCTGCACATATTTACAGCCAAGTTCTTTGGCGCTGGAAACGATCTCACAGAGATCCTCTCTCATCGTCGGCTCACCGCCGCTCAATTGCACCAGCGTCTTTCCCGGACGCACAAAAGTTTTCATCTGTGAACGAAGCTCCATAAGCGAAGGCTCGGCACTGCCTCCGTCAGCAAAGCAGTAGGTGCAATGAAGGCTGCAGCGCTCCGTCACTTCAAGCACCACGCAGCAGGTGTCGTTTTTATGTTCCGCACAGAGCCCGTTTGCACAGTCAGCGGGACAGTTTTTCAGTTCCCCCTCTTCCAAGGGCTGAGCATCACCGTACCAGTCAGAAATATCTCCATTATTACGCCACACTATTTCGGAGAAGGAACCATGCGTGGGGCATTCTTTTTCCATGTAGACGCCGTCCTCTTTGGCGAGAAGAAGGGCACTGATTTTTTTAAAGCACACGGGACAAACGCTAGCGGTATTCCTAAACTTCTTTGCCTCAGCCATCTGCTATTTATCCTCGATGGAGATTTCAACTTCGGTCATGCGCCCGCTCGCCAGCGATTCGGGAATAAATACCTGACCGCACAAGGGACAGCGCAGAACTTCGGTGTGAAAGGAGTGGTTGAGATAGCTGAAGCAAGTTTTGGCAGGAGTCATCTCCACATTGCATCTGCTACAGATCAGTTTTTTGTTTTCTTCCATTCCAGACTTCCTCCAATTCTATTTTCATTCTATGGCTGTAAGCGTTGTGAAGTATATAGCCTTCGCCGCTATGTTCATATTCCACCCAGCAGGTCATGTGTCCGATTTCGCTGTAGCCTGTAAAGTGTCCGTTATCAGGCGAAATAATTTTTCTGCCGCTTCTTTCGCAGAAATCAATCACTTCCATGACATCTTCTTCCAATATCTTCTGCTTGTGGAGTTTCTCTTCCATTTCATTGGTCATTAAAAGTCTAGCCATCTTTACTCCTTTACTCTCTTCTTGGAGGTATTTTTGGGTGATTTCATCTTTCAGATATTCTCTGTTCGCCCTTCTTTTGCTAAAGGTCGGCGCCTTTCTCCCCCAGCCGCCTGTGGAGAAAATAATGTCCAGTATGTGACAAACATTTTTGCCGGCTTCGGCAAAAATATCGCGGCAGTTGGTACAGTAGGTGACGTAGGGGTATTCATTGGCAGAGATGCGCCTATTTACCACAAGCTCGGCATAAGGCGGGTTGGCTATGGATATTTGTCCTCCCCAGGAGCAGCACTTGGCCAATTTGCCCTCACCCTCAAGCGGAACAATATCATAGCCGCAGGCGGAGACTATTTGGCGCACATTGTTTTGTGAATAGGGGTATTTACGGCTGGAACAGGGGTCAAATACTGATACTTTTTCACCGGCGGACTGTGTCTCGGCAGTAAAGCCCAAATCCGCCAAAATATCGTATAGCAGATGCCCGTGTATCTCGGGCAAGTATTCGGCAAAAAGCTCTCTGCAGGTGGAGCAGGCAAAGATAAATTCCGGTCTGCCGGCATCTTCCCAAACGGAACGTATTGTTTCACACTCGTTTTTGTAAATCTCAGCGTCTCCAGACCAGAGCGCCGGCGCACCGCAGCAGCGCAGCATCAAGGCGGTATCGGGCATCTTTTCCGCCAGAAAGGCATATGGTTTTAGCACATATTGAGGGTCAGAAGCCCCGGTCTGACAGCCTGGAAAGAAGAGGTAACGATGTTTGGCAAAGTTGGGAGGGCAATATGTAAGAGCGGCTCTTTTTGAATTGGTAAATTCCATATCACGGAGCCAAAACTCATGAAAAGCCCAGGGCATGGCGTCTTTTTCTCTCATCGCGCGATGGCTTTCTCTCATAAACAGCCCCACGTCGATATCTTCGGGACAGACTTCCGCACATAGCCCGCATTGGTTACAGGTGGAGATCAGCCTCGTGGCGACAGTACCATTGCCGTCCAATGTTCCCGGATGTATGGTAATGTGAACGTCTTGTTCAATGAGTTTGGGGAATTTTTGGAAGTAGGCCATCATATCGCAATGCTTAACACAGGCCTCACATCTGCACCGCAAACAGCGCCCCGCCTCTTTTGCAGCTTCTTCCTTGGTATAGTCACCAGGCTGAGCAGCAGCTACAGGCGCAATACAGTCTACAGCAGCGATATCTTGTTTAATACGCGTGGGCACGTAGGCTTCCCCACCATTCATAATGGCGGTTTTAAGATAAAACTCTATTACCTGCGCAGCCTCAAGTCCCTGCGCAATTGCTTCTGTAGGGGAAACACCTAAAAGCATGCCTCCGGCAAAAATTTTCTCTTGTGAAAGAGCCGCCACAGCTGCACCTTTTTCTGGCAGAGCAAAACCAAAGGCATCACCGCCGCGTCCCGTGGCCAAATACACCGCGTCAAATTCCTCAGCGATAATCTCTATGTTCGTGACCTTTGTGTTCAGACGCAGGTCATATTCTTCATTCATAAATTGCCGCTCAATATCCTCAAGGAATATTCGCGGCTCCATCAAACTCCAAAGTTCGCCTCCAAGGCGGCCACTTTGTTCAAAAACAGTGACTTGATATTTTCTGCCGCAAAGGCGCAGCGCACAAGCCAAGCCACTGATGCCGCCGCCGATAACAGCAACCTTTTGGTCTTTGGGCGGCATGTTGTAGTTATTGGGCTTCACATTGGCAGCGTATTTGACAGAAGCCTTTTCAAGAAGCTTCAGCTCCACCGCCCCGCCAAGATTCTTCCTCACGCAACTCTTAGAGCAGGGAGCGTCACAGAGAGAAGAGACAATAAACGGAAAACCAACCGCATTGGCGTAGAGTCTGTAGGCAAGGTTAAAGCTTCCCCTTTGCACTCTGGAGATAAACTCCCTCATGTCAAAGTGAAAGGGGCAATCGGAAACACAGCGAGGAACTTCTTTTTCAAGACAGCAGTTTTTTATTCTGCACTTCATATCATCCATAAAAACCACCCCTGAATTTTAATAAAACCCGGACCAAATATTAAAGGTCCGGGTTTATAAAATACTCGATTTTTGTGAGCTTGAAAATATTTTGGTGATTTTATTCCGGATTTAGAAGAATTTCTCTGCTCCGAGACCCAGTCCGACAAAGTAGTCTGTAGAGGTATCGGACTTAACGGGGTTCGCCTTAATGTTTTCCAGCTCTTCATAAAGGTCTGAGCCGAGGAAGTACTTCTTGGGAGCTTCCGGCTTTTTGCCGGCTGCGATGGCCTCAAGCCCGGCCTTTACCTTGGCAGGCAGAGCGGGAAGTTCATGGATACGCACGCCGCAGCCATTGTAGATGGCGTTGATTACCGCCATGTGACCGGAGGACTGGAACGCCTCTGACGCTCCCGATGAACCGAAGGGTCCGACTTCGTCCGGTCTCTCATAGTGAATGACGTTGATTTCATCGGGGATATCCTTAATATAGGGCACACCGCTGGAGGCGATGTTCGTGTGCTTCTTAACATCATCGTAGTTTTCGCTGAGAGCAAAGCCGATGCTGTGTGAGATACCGCCGTATGCCTGTCCGTTAACGGCCGCGATATTACCGACCTTACCCACGTCGTCAACACAGGTGAAGCGCAGCACTGTTGTTTTGCCCGTAGCTGTATCCACTTCCACTTCCGCCAAATTGAGACAGTAAGTATAAGCAGGTGTGGGGTCGCCGATGCCGGTATTAGGGTTGAGACGGCAAAGTCCCGGAACAGAGGTGTTGGAGTAGGAGCCGACATATTTTGTTTCGATACCTTCTGCCTTCATCTCATCATAAGTTCTGAAGGTGCCGTCAGGTTTTCTCATGGCGTTAATCAGCTGCTCTGCGGCAATAATTGTCGCGCGTCCGCTCATGAAGTGAGTACGGCTCGCTCCTGACATACCACTGTCAGGGCAAAGTTTGGTATCGTTCTGTACAAGGCGGATCATCTCAGGGGTAACTCCGAGCGGCTTCAAGGCCTCCAGTGTGAGCATCAGAGAACCGATGTCTCCTCCCTGGCCGAGTTCCTGATATGTGTCATACTTTGTGAATGTTCCGTCCGGATTAAGCTCAATCGCCGCAGAGGCTTTATCTTCTCCGCCTTCGGTGACGTTGAATCCGCCCCAAGCAAGTCCCACGCCGCGGCGCTTCTGCGGGGTATCGGAGGCCTTGGCCTCGGCTACCGCCTTGTCATATATGGGCTTCATCAGCTTCATCATCTCTTCCATCGGGTACTGGCGGAAAGGATAGCTGTTGATATTAGTATCGCCTTCACGGGCAATGTTGCGCCAGCGGAACTCAAACGGGTCGATACCGGCCTCTTCGGCGAGCATGTCCATTAACGCTTCGCTCAAGGTGTAAGCCTGGGGGGAGCCGTAGCTGCGGTAGGCCGTACCGAAATTATGATTGGTATTGGCTACGCGCGCCAGCCCGGCAACGTTGGGAATATTGTAGGGGAAGAAAGCGAAACGCGGCTGTTTGGTCATGCAGTCATCGCCGCCCCATGAGTAGGCACCGTGGTCGAGTCCGAATTCAAATTCAGCTGCTATTATTTTGCCGTCTTTATCACAAGCGAGTCTGCCGTTTGAGTGGCACGGGCAGCGTTTGCCTGAGAAGTGCTGGTGCTCTTCGTAGCTCATGGAAAGGGCTACCGGTGCCTGCAGAACCATCGCCGCGGCACCTGCAAGGCAGAGGTCGCCTGCGTTTGTTGACCAGCCAAAACTAGCCCCTGTCGGATTCATTACCACACGCATTTTATTTTTCGGCATGCCTATTGAGTCGCCGATACGACCTATTGATGAGTATACGCCCTGTGATTTGCACTGGAACGTAAGATATCCTTCCTCATCAAAGTACGCCTGAACAGAGTCCCCTTCTATGGAGAGGTGGGGTTCGCGTGATGAATAGAAGCTTCCTTCGGTTTTAAAATCAGCATTGTCAATTAACTCTGCCACCTTAGAGGCATCTTCAAGTCCTACACCCTTGAGTACAGGCTGCTGGCAGAAAATATTGGGTGTATCTTCGTGGATACGTTTCGCGTCGGGCATAGCGGCTTCCAAGAAGTTCAGATATTCAGGGAGTTTTTCGATTTCAACCTTTACCTTCGCAGCGGCATCACGGGCATGTTCTTTGCTGTCCGCAGCGACAAGAGCTACAACGTCTCCGTAACGATAGATAACTTCATCGTTCAAAACTTTACGGCTGGGGAAACGCACGGTGCTTCTTTCGTGAAAATTACCCTCCGCCATAATGTTGGAACCACCGGCCTTTTTAATATCTTCAGCCAGAATGATTTTTGAAACACCCGGCATCTGCTCCGCTTCGGCAGTGTCTATCTTCACTATCTTCGCATGATGAGCAAGCCTCGGCTGAACCATGGCCACGTGGTATGAGCGCCTCGGCATCTTCAGTTCCTGGTCGTCGCCATAATCGGCAAGTCCGCAAACTTTAGCGATAGCTGTCGGACGTACAAGAGGCTTACCGTAGTATTCTTTGTCCTCAGGCATTTTGACCATAATATCTTCAATTGTGGCCTCATTGCGCATGACCTTAGCAGCGTCCATAACTGCGTCAACTATCTGCTTATAGCCAGTGCAGCGGCAGACATTGCGGTTTTTATGGAACCAGTCGCGAACCTCTTCGCGTGTGGGATTGTTGTTCTTTGAAAGAAGCCCATAAGCCGCGACAACAAAACCGGGAGTGCAGAATCCGCACTGAATAGCTCCGGCATTCATAAACGCCACCTGTATCGGGTGGAGATTATTGGGTGTGCCGATTCCTTCAACAGTGGTTACTGTGCTGTATTCATCTACTTTTGACATTTTTCTCGCGCAGGAACGCACGAGTTCTCCGTTCAGCATAACCGAACAGGAGCCGCAGACACCGATTCCGCAGCCAACTTTTACACTTGTCAGCCCAAGGCGGCGAAGTACCTCTGCTAGAGATTCCTTTTCCGGGTCACACATAAACATGCGGTTTGCACCATTAATTGTGAGCCACATCTTCTTTAACGCCATATAAATTCACCCTCCATATTAGATTTAGATGCTGATATATCCAAAGTCAACCAATAACTGCTTCGCGTGAAGGTATGTTTCTTTAACCAAATTCGGACAGATAACCGCCCTGTTGTATGGATTTCCTCCTGTGATATCCTCACAGTCAATGGAACCATACTTAGCGCACAGTTCATTTTGAAACCAGAAAACCATTTCTTTGACCATTTCCGTATTTTTTTCATCAAATAGTGCTAACATACATACGGCGGCGGTAAGAGCTCCGCAATTGAGCCCGCTGTGCATTCCGTGACAAAGAGACTTGGCTGCGCTGACGAACTGTTCGTTACTCTCTCCTTTCAGCTCCAAACCAAGGCGTATAATGATGCTTGAGCAGCAATGACCTTCGAGTTTGAGCTGATACATAAGTTTAAGATCCTCGTCTATCGGACAAGCACCCCCTTGAAAAATGTGAGTATCTCTATACTAGTAACTGATAAATTATTGTCAATTTTAGGTTTATTATTCCGTTGAAAAGTTCATTTAAACTGCCTTATAATCCAATATTAATTAGTTTATTTTATGTTTTACGAACAAAACCAGGCAAAATAATAAAAACACCGCAGTTATTGCAATTAAGTTGCATATAAAACTTCAGTCACGCCTTTTTCATTGATAAACTTTATAAAAACAAGCGGGGTGGTTTTATGAATTTGTCAGAAAAGAATACAAAAAGTCTTTTACAAATACATGTGGCTGTACTTCTTTTTGGGATTGCGGGTCTATTTGGCAGATATATTTCACAGCCTGCCGTGATCATAACGCTGGGAAGAGTATTTTTTGCGGCTCTATCCATTATGGCGCTCTTTCGTCTGCGGGGAACTCAAATGTCGCTTAAAAACGGCAAAGACGCAGCAGTGCTGATTGTGGCTGGAGTGATTCTCGCTTTTCATTGGACCTCTTTTTTCGCCTCAATTCAAGCCTCGACCGTGGCAATAGGGGTTCTGACTTTTTCCACCTATCCGCTTTTTGTCACTTTTATCGAGCCTCTTATATTCGGTTATAAGCTCAAAATATCAGACACAGCCTGCGCCCTGGCAATGTTTGCCGGAGTATGCATAATTGTTCCTGAATTTAGAATGGCAAACAGCTCCACGGAGGGAATTATCTGGGGTATGTGCTCGAGCTTTTCCTACGCTGTGATGTCCTTAATTAACAGAAAGTATGCGTTAAAATACAGCGGCAGCTTAATCGCGCTCTACGAACAGGGAACATCCGCAGTTGTGCTGCTGCCTGCGCTGTTTATTTTAAAACCTGCAGTGACCGCCACAGACATTTGGCCAATGCTGCTGTTAGGCGTGGTTTTCACTGCTGGAGCTCACTCGCTCTTTATCAGCGGCATGAAGCACGTCAGAGCGCAGACAGCGGGAATGATTTCAAGCTTGGAATCGCCCTACGGTATAGCTGCTGCTGCGTTGGTCTTTAGCGAAATTCCTCAGCTCAACGAAGTAATTGGCGGTGCTGTTATTTTAGCAGCAGCTCTGTGGTCCACTCTGAAGTCGAGAAATTAGCCGCAGGTTTCATTTTACCCTTTTGGCGCGCCTTCAGTGAAAACTTACGTTAGCTAGCTGTGCCGGATGCTTTAAACAAAATAAAAACCCCGTATAAAACAGCAAGACCTGTCGGTGCGCTGGTAATACGGAGCGTTAGTTTGTTCTATAGCGCACTCTGCTACGGCTATTTTACCATTTTGGCATAAAGTGCTTCTGTCCTTTGGGTAATCCGCTCGATGGAGACGCCCTTTTGCATGGCATACCAGACGGCTCCGCCCATACCGACACCTTCTTTAATGAACCCTTTTTCGTAATCAGCAAGCCCCGGGTATTTTGAAGCGGAAAAATCAAGCGGCGCGGCATACCAGTCGACGCCGATGTGTTCCGCAAACTCCACAAAGCAGCCGGACTTGTCGTTTTTCACATATTTTGTTGTCGCCACCAACAAATCTCTGTCGTTTCCCATATCTTTTATCAGTGCCGCCACAGCCAGCATTTGCGTACCTCCGGCAAGTATTACCTCAACATCGCGTGGCAAAGCGGAGACAAAAGCGGCGACGGCGATCTGCATCGCATCCCCTACTTCAGCGGCCGCCGTAAGCCCGCGTCCTTTAAGACCACCAAGCCCAATACCCAAGCGTTCGCATGTTTCACACCATATTTTTTCTTTCAGCGAAAGAGGATTTATCGGCCCGGCGGAGGATACCATTCCTTCATAGCCGAGAGCACGCAGCAAAAGCAGCGCCGTCGTTGTCCCGCCTGGCACGGATTCGGCGATAACTATTTTTTTTGCCGGCAAGTCCGTTTCGGCTGCCAAGGCAGCAGAGCAGGAAGCAATATTCTCCCAGTCAGGAACAGCCATCACATAGCGAGGATCTCCAGAAGGCGTAGTTTTAATCTCTTTGAAGGGCGAGCAGGGAGGCACAGATGTTCCCACACGGACAGACATGACAGGAAAACCGCCCTCTATCAGAGCCGCTCTGGTGACAATGGCGGGACTGGGGTGTCCGAACGGGTCCAAGGGCATGTTATCCATAACTTTAGGTCTATCGTAAAAGAGCATGTCGGAATCGGCAGGAGCCGTGTAGGCAAGCGCCTCCGTGTTAGCTCCGGCAGCCGACAGCCCCGGCACTTTGCTAAGTTCTGTTTCACTTATAAATAGTGCGAACATTTACGCTAATTTACCCCCTATACTTCACAACATTTTAGAGTTAGAATGACGCCATACCGGTTCTGCATTTGCAGAACAGTTCCTTTTTTGCGTACAAATCGTATAAAGATATTTTATCACATAATATATTTAGCAATTTCGATTTTTGCTTTGTATTTTAGATGGCAGGAGGTATTTATGTGGCGACAAAACTTGCACCCACGCGGGGCAACCTGGTTAAGCTCACTCGCTCAATGGAGATGGCGCAGTCAGGTCACGACCTCCTTGATCAGAAACGGCAAGTTCTGATGATGGAACTTGTACGTTTTATAGACTCAGCAAAGACAATTCAAGAGGACGTTGAGATGATCTTCCACAACGCCTATGAGGCTTTGCAGAAAGCCAACATCTCTCTTGGCATAGACACCGTCGAAGATATTTCCGAGTCAGTGCCTATAACTTCAGATATTGTGGTTCGTCTCCACTCGGTTATGGGAGTGGAAATTCCCGATGTTGACCCGCTGAGTGATGAAACAATACCAAGCTATTCCTTCCATGGCTCTTCAGGGGCAATGGACGCCGCGTATTCACAGTTTCGCAAAGTAATGGTTCTTTTGGCACAGCTTGCCGAAGTTGAGACCAGTGTCTACCGTCTGGCTGTACAGATCAGAAAGACACACCGGCGCGTTAATGCGCTTGAAAAAGTTGTTATTCCGTCCAATGCGGCGGAGATAAGGTTCATCTCAGATGTCCTGGAAGAGGGCGACAGGGAAGACTTTACAAGAATGAAACTGGCTCAGAAAAAGACAAAGTAGTCTTAATACCGGAGGTTATGCTCATGAGTACATTGCAGGAAGTTCTGGCTGTTCTCCTTGGAGCCGAGTCAGAAGCAAAAAGGATTGTCAACGATTCAAAAAATGAATCAGACAACTTTCTGCGCAGCGCGCAGGAAAAATTCGCAGGAGAAAGAACAAACCAGATGGCCTCTGCCAGAGAACAGGCAAAGGGTATTATGGAGACCGCCCTTAATTCAGCTCAGACCGAGGCTCATCAGATAGCTGAACTCGGTAAAGAGGAACGGGGCAGAATGCAGAGACGTTTTGAGGAGAATATTGATTCTGTAATTAACTCCATGGTCTCGGAAATAGCCGACAACTACTCCTCCAAAAGGAGAGCTTAAGCTTGCCGCTCACATCGCACGGACAGTCGACAGCAATCGGTGTCAAAGCACACGTGCTCTTCAGTCAGCTGCTCAAACCGGAGGAATACTGGGGGCTGCTGAATCTGAACTCCACGACCGAGATTGCCGGCTTTCTAAAACAGACTGAAGGGTATAAAGAACACCTTGACCTTTTGCCGTTTGAAAAGGTTCACCGTGTTGATTTGGAAAATGCGGTGCGTTCGGCTGTTCTCTCCGAAGCCACCTCTTTTCTTTCATATTTAGCGGGCGCGGAGCGAGAGCTTTTTATCGACTGGCTCGGCTGGTATGAATCAGAACATCTCAAAAGTATTTTTCGCTGGATTCGCTCAAAAAGAATAGACCGTGACACGATGAGGAGCAGACTCTTCGCTGTGCCAGGTTCTAAAATTTCCTATGACCTGCTTTTAAACAGCAGGGATTTTTCGGAAGCTCTTGAGGCACTGCGCGACTCAAAATACTATGACATTCTTCGTGAGCCTGTAAAAAGGCTTATGGACGGAGACGATTCACTTTTTTCTCTTGAGCTGGCAATCGACAATCTGGCGGAGACAAGAATATTTAACGACCTTAACAATATTTCTCCCAAGGATAAAAAGCTGCTCTCAACTCTTTTCGGTACCAGAGTTGACCTGTTGAATCTTTACCATTTTCACCGCTGCACATGGTATTACCATATGACGCTGGAGGAAACACTCAGCAGGATGCTGCCGGTGAAGTATAAGATCAAGACTCACCATTTGAGGGACATGTCCCGCGGTGGCACATGGGAGGATCGCCTTGACCGCTTTGAAAGTTCCTTCCCTGTTTACGCTAAGATATTCAGAGAAGCGCTTGAGCAGTCCGACAGAGAGCTGGCCCTTGAGATGTCCATCAAGCGCCATACATATCTCAAGGCACTGTCACTATTCCAGAGCGGCGCACCCAGTTTCCACACGGCGATGAGCTATTTTATACTCAAATCCTATGAGTCAGACGACATCATCAGAATCATAGAAGATGTCCGATATGACTATGACCGCGGATCTGCGGCCACGTACCTGATTAGACCTATTCTCAGCGGGGGTGAACCCATATGGCAGTAATGAAAATGGTCGCTTTGACCATGATAGGTCCCGACTCGGAGATGGAACCGGTTGCACGCCAGATGGTACTGACCGGCGGTTTTCAGCCGCTGCCTCTTGATATTCTGGTAAACGACAGAAATCTTCGTTCACGGGTGACAACAGAGACAGAAAATCCTTACGACGAACTGCTCTCTAAAGTTACGACAGTGTGGAAAGTGGCTCAGGAGCTTATTCCCGATCCCTCACCTGTTACTATCACCAAGTCTTTTACTCTTACAAACGCACGTTATACGGTTGACAAAGCGTCTCGCCGCCTCGAAGTGTGGGAAAAACGCCGAAATGTACTGATGGAAGAGGAAGAGCTCCTCTCTGCCGCGAAGCTGTTTATCGAGGCTCTGAAGAACGCTGATTTCAGCCCCAAAGAATTAGCGGACGGCAAGTTCGTTCACACCTTTTTCGGACGTCTATCAAACGAAAATTATCAGAGGCTGATTGAGAGCGGTGAGGAATCACCGATAGCTATTAACGGCCTCACAGTTATCAACGGCAATACTTGGATAATGGCTATCACCGTCCCCGGTTATGAAGAGTCCACCAAGAAATTGCTGGATGCCGTCTATTTTAAAGAGTTCTCTCTCAAAGAGATTTCCGAACAGCTTGAGGGAGATGATCCTCTTCTTCTCATCAACAAGAGAATATCAAACCGCCAGAGGGCGATAAAGGGACTGGCAAGAGCCGCTAAAGAAATGCTGAAGGAGCACCGTTCCGAGTATGAACTGCTCTATTCACAGCTATATACAATGCAGCGTGTCTACGACGTCTGCAAGGGACGCGGTGAAGTGAGCGGCATGTTCCTCCTCTCAGGCTGGATTCCGGCAGACACTCTGGCTGGGATTTATAAAACTATCGAAGAAGAAGCTCCGATGACCACCGTAATGGTTGAAGATACCAAAGATATTACATATTCAGGTATCAGAGTTCCGACAATGCTCAAAAACAATCCTATGTTCAGAGCCTTCCAGGACATCGTGGCGATGTATAGCCTTCCCTCTTATGGAGAGATAGACCCATCACCGATTGTCGCTATTTCCTTCGTCCTCTTCTTCGGATTCATGTTCGGAGATATCGGGCACGGATTGATGATCTTCTTGGGCGCCATGTTCTTGGTCAAAAACGGTATGATGAAGAAATCTTTCGGACAGGTTATAAAGTCAGCTGCAGTAAGCTCAATGGTCTTCGGCGCGCTTTACGGGAGTATCTTCGGCGTGGAGGATATTATTCCAGCGCTGTGGCTCTCACCGATGCACGATACCAACAGACTTTTGATTATCGCGATATGTCTTGGCGTGTTTATGATTAGTCTTGGACTGATATTAAACATGATCCAGCAGTACCGAAACAGGGACTTCGGACGATTGCTTTTTGACGGTCAGGGAATGGCGGGATTGTTCCTTTACTGGACAATGGCTGCTTTAGCCGCTATTTACATGACCGGCACAGAGATCTCCGACTTTGCGGCAAACATGATGTGGGCCGGCATTGGTCTGATGATGTTCCTTATGGTCTTCCGCGACATTCTGGCAAGATATCTGCTTCGTCAGAAGGGTGAGAGCGAATCTGTCGTTCTCAATGTATTTGAAATTATGCACAACTTGATGTCTTTTGTCTCCAACACTGCCTCCTTTGTCAGGCTCGCGGCCTTCGCTCTTAACCATGTCGGACTTTCAATGGCTGTAATTATGCTCTCCGAAATGGTGCACTCTCTCCCTGGAGGCATAGTGATGAAGGGATTGATTTTAGTCTTAGGAAATATCGTAATAGTCTGCCTAGAAGGGTTAATAGTCTTCATACAGACCCTCAGGCTGGAGTACTACGAATTCTTCGGAAAGTTCTACAAGGGAGGTGGAAGCGCGTTCAAGCCTGTCGGCTGGAACAAGGAACTGGCACAAAAATCGGCAAGGGCCAGATAGGCACGGAGTGCTGCATCTTCACACAGGTTGAGTATTGGAAACACGGAAAACAAAAAAATATAATATTAAGAAGCTAATAAAAAGGAGTTGTTCAATATGTTCGGTTTGGCAATTTGCTGCGCAACAGTAGCAGCCATGATGGGTATCGGGTATTTAATGCAGCGCAAGGGGTACAAGGGCAGCCGCGCAGTATATTCGGCCAGCCTTGGAATTTCCTCTTTCATGGTTTTCTCAGGGGCAGTGATAGCATTGACATCGCACCCCGCATTTGCTGAAGCGGCGGCAGCTCCCCTTGGAACAGGAGCAGGCATGGGCTTCATTGCGGCAGCTATTTCAACAGGACTCGCCTGCCTCGGAGCTGGGCTCGCAGTCGCCAGCGTCGGCTCAGCAGCTCTGGGACTTGTCGGAGAAAAACCCGAAATGCTCGGAACCACGCTTATCTACCTTGGGCTTTCAGAAGGTATCGCCATTTACGGCGTTATCGTTTCCCTGCTTATCCTTGGCCGCCTTTAGTGGAGACCAGAATCTGAAATGAAAGCATACCTTGTGAGCGACAACCATGACTCGCTGGTCGGCATGAGACTGGCCGGTATTCCCGGTTGCCTTGTTCACACATCCGATGAGGCTTTCGCAGCCATAGATAACGCGATCAGAACTCCTGATCTCGCGATTCTGGCTATAACCGAAAAAGCAGCTGAGATGGCACCGGATATAATTCAGCAGCTCCGTGAACGCGGAGAACTGCCTCTTGTTGTCGAAATACCTGACAGATTCGGTACAAAAAGGGGTTCTGATTTTCTGACCCGGTACGTACAGGAAGCCATTGGGGTGAAAATGTGATGAAGGAAGTTTCAAGCGAAAAAATAGGAACACTGAGAGATATTATTCTCGACAAAGCCGACGGAGAAAAAAAATCTATAGTGGCATCCGCCCAGCGCGAAGCGGACGATTGGCTCGTAAAAGAAACAGAGAAATTACAGCGGGAAACAAATCTCATTCTTCAGGATTCGCGGAAACGCGCTGAAGATATCCGGCGCAGACAGATTCTCTCTGCCGAAAGAGAAAAAGCGACAGAGACTCTTCGCCTTCAAAACCGCATTCTCTCTGACGCGCTCGGAAGATTACAGGACAGGCTTGTTCATTTAAGAGACAGGGACGACTATCTGGAGATCCTTACAGGAATGTGCCTTGAGGCTGTTTCATCGCTCAAAGGCGTCAGCTCGTTAAAATTCCGTCTCTCAGCTGTGGACCTTAGTCTCGCCGATAAAGTGATAGCTAATATGCGCAGCGCCGCTTCGGATGTCGAGCTTACTTTCGATCCGGAACCGGCCCCCATACTCGGCGGATGCTGGGTATCAACAACAGATAATCGCAGGCAGGTCAATCTGGACTGGCAGAGTTTGACACAGGAGATGGCAGATACACTGGCTGAACGGCTCCTGCCTTTGCTTTAGGGAGGAATGAACTTTGGAGTCCCCAAATAATAACGCCCAGGTTCTCAAAGAGGGCATTGTCACCTTTGTCAACGGGCCTGTTATAAAAGCGATGAACATGCGTGATTTCGCGATGCGCGAGGTTGTGCATGTCGGGCCTAAGAAACTTATGGGCGAGATCATTAGCATGGACGGTGATAACGCCACAATTCAGGTCTATGAAGATACAGATGGTCTGAAGATTGACGAGAAAGTGCATGGCACGGGCGAGGCTTTGTCAATAGAGATTGGCCCCGGACTGATCGGCAGCTTCTTTGATGGTATCGGCCGCCCTCTTGACGCTCTTCTCGAAGAAGAGGGAATGTATATCTCCCCCGGTACTTCGGTAAATATGATTAACAGAGAAAAGGTATGGGATGTCACCCCGGTAGCAAAAGCAGGCGACCTTATAACCCCCGGAATGGTGTTGGCCACCATTCAAGAAACACCGCTGCTGCTTCACAGGATAATGGCTCCTTTGGGCGTCGAGGGAGAAATCACTTGGATAATTCCTGCCGGCAGACATAAGGGGTCAACTGACGTAGCAAAGGTGAAAGACGCCTTCGGACGCGAGGCATCTATCCCGATGATCCAGCGTTGGCCTGTCAGAACACCGAGGCCATACAGAGAACGTCTGCTGCCCAACGAACCTTTTGTCACAGGTCAGCGCGTCATTGATGGTTTGTTCCCCATTGCCAAGGGAGGCACCGCCTGCATACCCGGCGGATTCGGCACAGGCAAGACAGTAACCCAGCACCAGCTCGCCAAGTGGGGCGACGCACAGGTCGTTATTTACATTGGCTGCGGCGAGCGAGGCAATGAGATGACAGACGTGCTTGAGCAGTTCCCTGTATTGGAAGACCCCCGCTCCGGGCGCCCTCTGATGGAGCGGACAATATTGATAGCCAATACATCCAATATGCCTGTCGCAGCTCGTGAAGCCTCTATTTACACAGGTATCACCATTGCTGAGTACTTCCGCGATATGGGCTACGACGTCGCCATTATGGCCGACTCCACGTCACGTTGGGCAGAGGCTCTGCGCGAACTTTCCGGGCGTTTGGAAGAGATTCCGGCGGAAGAGGGCTTCCCCGCTTATCTGCCCAGCCGGCTTGCGGAATTTTATGAACGCGCTGGACGAGTGGTGACTCTCGGCGGAGAAAACGGCAGCGTCTCTGTAATCGGAGCAGTATCACCTCCAGGCGGAGACTTCACCGAGCCGGTAACCAGACATACAAAGAGATTTATTCGCTGCTTCTGGGGATTGGACAAAAACCTCGCCAACGCACGTCACTATCCGGCTATATCTTGGATCGACTCTTACAGCGAATATGCTGATGAGGTTAACGGTTGGTTCTGCACCAATGTAGACCCGCGCTGGGGAGATGTCAGAGATGAGGTCCGCCATATACTTGCTGAAGACACCAAAGTTCAGCAGGTCATTAAGCTAGTCGGCGAAGATGTTCTTCCTGACGACCAGAGACTGGTAGCCTTTACAGCATTTCTGATTAAGAACGGATATTTGCAGCAAAACTCCTTTAACCAGGATTCGTATTCACCGCCGGCAAAGGGCTTTGAGATTTTGGATCTGATTCTTGATTTTAACCACAAGGCAATGGAATTGATTCATAAGGGTATTCCTATTTCCCTTATTAAGGAAGATGAATCCATCGATGCGATCACACACCTTCGTGAGTTTGACGCTGAGGACAAGAATGGATTTGATGATGTGCGCAAGCGTATTGACGCTCACTTAACAAGAGTCGCATCTGAACGCACCAGAAAGTTGGGAGGGAAATAGCCGATGGCACAGCCTGAATATATAGGTGTTAAAGATATAGACGGCCCTTTTATTCTCTTAGAAAACGTCTCCGGTGTCGGCTATGGCGAACTTGTCAACATCAAAGACAGCAAGGGTAATATCCGCCACGGACAGGTAAAGTCTCTCAGCGAAAAAGCGACGCTGGTCCAGGTCTTCACCGGTACAGAAGACTTGGTTCCCAATACCACAAAGGTACGCTTTCTCGGCAAACCGCTTGAGGTGCACCTCTCAAAAAATATGCTCGGAAGAACTTTTAACGGCTTAGGGGAACCTCGGGACGGCTGCGGTGAGATTTTCGGCGGCAAGAAGGTTAATATTAACGGACTGCCTCTTAACCCTATGGCACGCCAGTACCCGAAAGACTTTATTCACACCGGCATTTCGGCTATTGACACACTGACGACTCTGATCCGTGGGCAGAAACTGCCGATATTCTCCGGCAACGGCCTGCCTCACAACCAGCTTGCGGTTCAAATAGCCACTCAGGCTAAAATTATGGGTTCTGAGGATTTCGCTGTCGTCTTCGCCGGCATCGGCATCAAGCATGATGACGCCGCCTACTTTACGCAGGAGCTTTCTTCGCGCGGACACAGCAACAACATCGTCACCTTCCTTAATCTAGCCGATGACCCTGTTATTGAGCGTATCGCCACACCGCGTATGGCTCTTTCAACAGCTGAGTATCTGGCATACGAACTGGGTCTTCACGTTCTGGTCGTCATTACAGACATGACAAGCTACTGCGAAGCTCTCCGCGAACTCGGAGTCGCGGCAGGCGAAGTTCCCAGCAGAAAGGGCTATCCCGCCTACCTCTACAGCGACTTAGCATCGCTCTATGAGCGAGCGGGAGTCGTTCGCGGAGTTGAGGGCAGCGTTACTCAGATACCGATACTGACAATGCCCAATGACGACATAACGCACCCGATCCCTGACCTTACAGGTTTCATCACCGAAGGGCAGATAGTTCTTTCAAGAGACCTTGACGCGAAAAACATTTATCCGCCGATTGACATTCTCACAAGCCTCTCCCGCCTGATGAAGGACGGCATCGGTAAGGGCTTCACACGTGAAGACCATCCCAGTGTATCCAGCCAGCTTTTCGCCTCCTACAGCCGTGTGCAGGAAGTCCGGTCCCTCGCCAGTGTTGTCGGTGAAGACGAGCTTTCTAAGAATGACAAGCTCTCTTTGGAATTCGGACACCTTTTTGAGGAGAAATTCCTTAAACAAGGCAAGGAAGACGACAGAGAAATCGGTTTCTCCTTGGATATGTCATGGGATATTCTCTCCTCCTTGCCGCGCAGCGAGCTGACACGTGTCTCACTAGCCGACATTCAGGAACATATTAAAAAAAGCGACTAGTCAAATCAGTAAACAAGAAATGCCCGAAACCTAAACCGGTTTCGGGCGTTTCTGTCTCTCATTATTTACACTCGCACTGCGGCTGACAAAACGCTGAACGCGAAATTGTTTTATACGACGGTTTTTCCCTTAATCGATGAATACCAATATGCAAGGCCTTGTGAGTTCAGCCTGGTATCGACCTCTAAAAAATCATCAGTGTAGCTTATAGGGTCGACAATCCCATATCTGCGGCACAAAGATATGTGCAGCAGGCGAATCTCCGTTTTTATTTTTTCATAGTCACCTTTACATTTTTCCGTTATTTCCAGGTATTCAGCCAAACGAAGGCGGAGCTGCCGAGCGCAGTCTTCAATGTTGAGCAGTTCTCCAAAGTGGGTCATCAATATTTTTTTGGGGTTCATAGCGCATATTTTATCAATGGAAGCTGCCATGTCCTCAGGGTCAAACTGCACAGGAGAGGTTGTCGGTATCAGCCATCTGCCCTTTTCCACCGTCATCTCAGGATATGAGATGCCGAAGGCGTCTCCAGAAAACAGCGCGCCGCAGCTTTGGTCGTAGTAGGCATTGTGATGCTTAGCGTGCCCTGGAGTCTCAACGGTGATAATTTTTTTCTTGCCGACAGTGAAGGTGTAGCCATCTTCGGCACTGATGATTCTTGCACTGTCAATAGGGAGAATTTCGCCATACATTCGCGCTGTTTCTTCTCTGCCGTAGACCTCGCAAACGCCGGCTATCAGTTTTGATGGGTCTGCCATGTGCCTTGATCCGCGCGGGTGTACCACCAGTTTCGCCTGCGGGTAGTCTCTCATATAGCTCCCCGCTCCACCGGCGTGGTCGAGATGCACATGGGTGAGAGCGATAAACTCTACATTTTCACAGCTTATGCCCAGCTCATTCAGAGCAGCGTCCAAATATTCTTTAGAGGAATTGGTTGCAGTTTCAACGATACAAGCTTTGCCCTCACTGGAGATAATATAAATGCAAGCGTTGTTTTCTCTTTCGTAAAAGCTATCCACACAGTAGATTCCGTCTCCTAAAGATAACAAAATTTCAGCCCCCTCTAATAACTTCTCTGATTATTAAGCTGGTTATGGTGCTTTTTCTCCTTATAAAAGCCGCTTTTTTCGAACTTGCGATATTCAGCTCGCCGTCAAAACAACGCAGCATATGGAATGCAATCTTACGCCGCGGCACTACTCGTTCCTCTTTGGGAGGGTTTAGAGCTGAGAGGTGCAGTGCGGACAGCGTGTGGCGTTGTCATCAATCTCCGAGCAACAAAATTGGCATTTGCGCTTTGGGGCGGCTGCAGGTTCTTCTTTTTTGGGCATCACTTTCGCAACCGCCTTGACAATCATAAATATGGCAAAAGCTTGAATTATAAAGTTTATTACCGCATTGATAAAGTTGCCGTAAGCGATAACAGGCAGGCCCGCTGCCTGGGCTTCAGCAAGGGTTTTCACCTCTGTGCCGGAAAGATTGATGTAAAGGTTTGAGAAGTCAACACCGCCAAGCATCATTCCCACAGGCGGCATAATTATGTCGGTAACCAGCGAAGCCGCAATCTTACCGAAAGCAGCACCGATAATAACGCCGACTGCCATGTCCAAAACATTTCCGCGCATGGCAAATTTTTTAAAATCTTCAAGCAATGACATCATCAATTGTTCCCCCACAGTCTGAGTAGTTAATTCTTGTACAATTTGTATATTATACTGCCTCTTAGCTTAATCCCAAGATAGCTTCGGCACCGCATCCAGAAGCGAGCAGGTATAGGGATTTTGCGGGTGACTGAGCACCTCAGCTGCAACGCCCTCTTCGCAAACCATCCCATCCTTCATTACCGCTATTTTGGCTGCGGCACGTCCCGCCAGCAAGAGGTCATGAGTAACAAAGATTAGAGACATGCCCAATTTGGTGCGACGTTCGAGAACTTCGATGATTTCTCCTCTGGTGGAAACATCTTGCATCGAGGTCGGCTCATCGCATAAGAGCAGTTTGGGCGAGAGCATCAACGCTCTGGCTATTTCTACCCTCTGTCTTTGACCGCCTGAGAGGCTAACGGCGCGTGATGCCAAAATTCTCTCGTCCTTAAGTCCCAATTCAGCAAGCAGCCCCGCCGCCCGCTCCGCACGCTCGGACTTTGTCAGAGGCGAAGCGGCTATTATGGCCGGTTCTATGACGGATTCCATCACCGTAAGCCCGGGCGGTATCGCACCATAAGGGTCTTGGGGAATGTAGCCGCACATTCTGCGAAGACGGTTAAAATTCTCCGCGGGCAATTTTCCTGTATCCGTACCTAACAGAAAGATAGTACCGGACTCTCGGGGCACAAGCCCCATAACAGCGCGCATTAAGGTCGTTTTACCGCTGCCCGATTCGCCTACGACCGCAATTGAGTCGCCGCGGTGAAGTTGCAGCGATACGTCGTTGACAGCTTTATGAGGAAGTCCTTTTTTTGATGTGAAGGAGACTGTTACTTTGTCTATTTTCAGTATCAAATCATTTTCCGCCGTATTGATCATCTACACCTCCTACAGCATTGCCTTAACAAGTGACGCCGTGTAGCTGCGGCGCGGGCTTTCTATTATTTGCCTAGGTGTTCCCGACTCAACCAATTGTCCATCCTTCATAACCAAGAGATTATCGCACACTGAAGCCGCCATCGGCAGATCGTGAGTAACCAGTAAGATAGTCAGCCCCTTTTCTTGGCGCAAACGGGCTAAGAGCTTAAGGATACCGGCTTGAGTAACCACATCGAGAGCTGTTGTCGGCTCGTCGGCAAACAGCATCGTAGGAGAGCAGGCAAGAGCCAAAGCTATCGCAGCCCGCTGTTTTTGTCCTCCTGAAAGTTCATGTGGGTAACGCCCGGCCAAATCTTTAGGCAGACCTACCTCCTCCAGCAAAGAAGAAATCTTTGCCGCTGCCGCCGCTTTTTTGATGCCAAGGTGTATATCGAGAACTTCGGCGATATGGCGCCCAATTGTTAGTACGGGCGTGAAGGAGTTCAGCGCCCCTTGAGGAACGAGAGCCAGTTCTTTCCAGCGATGGCGGCGAATGACGCTATCTTCCATCGCCGCTAGGTTTTCACCGCGCCAAAGGATCTCTCCGTAGATAGAGCTCCCCTGAGGCAGCAGTCCCAAAGAGGCAGAGATGATTGTGCTTTTACCGCTTCCCGACTCGCCGACAAGAGCGGAAAAAGAGCCTCTAAAGAGGGCAAAGGAGACGTCACTAACTGCCTCTGAGGGAGAATCTTTATAACGAACGCGAAGGTTTCTCACTTCAAACACTTTTGCCGCCCCCAAGTCTTGGATCGATAAGCTCTTCCAAATAGCGTCCGATATCCATAAAGATTAAACAGATAAAGACAATACCGATTCCAGGAGGCAGCAGCAGCCACCAAGCTCCCTCAGTAAAGGCACCGAAAGAGTGAGCTTCGTGCAGCATTCTTCCCCATGATATCAGCCTAGGGTCTGAAAGGCCGAGAAAAGCCAAACCTGCCTCAGAGAGAATCGCCCCCGGCACGCCAAGAGCCAAATTGGCAAGAAGGATTGGCGCCGTCTCGGGCACTAAGTGGCGAAAGAGGATGTAGCTTCTTTTAGCTCCTAAAGCCTTCAAACCTTCTACCCAGGGGCTTTCACGAACGGTAAGCACCAAAGAACGGACAGAACGCGCTGTGCCCATCCAGGAGAAGATAGATAGTATCAAAACCATCTGCCAAAGTCCCTTCCCCCATACTCCCGCAAGCACCATCAAGATGGGCAAGGTGGGAATGGAAAGCAGAATGTCCACAGTCCTCATAATCAAGGCATCGGTCCAGCCTCCCACATAGCCTGCGCCGAGTCCGAGCCCAAGCCCCAAAAGGCTGGCTATCAGTGTGGCAGCGATGCCGATAATCAACGAAGTTCTGATGCCGTAAATCAACATGAGAAAGACGTCTCTGCCTCTTTGATCGGTGCCGAGCAAACCATGCCTTGTGCCAGGAAGGGAGAGCCTTAAATCCACAAAGTCCGCTCCGCTGACATCAAGCGCATAGCTGCCGCAGGAGGGAAAAAGTTTACTCAGGCTGCTGCCGATTAAAGGAACACCTATCTGCTGTTTAAAAAGCATGTCCCGTCCGTCAAGGTTTATATAGTAGATCGACTGTCCTTGAAGCTCAGAGAGCACAGTCTCCCCAGCAGGCGAACGCCAGGTGAGCCGCACCGTAGATTGGGGCTTCGCCTTTATCTCTCCATTTAGAGCAAATATCGCCGGAGGCAGATAGTGCCAATCAAACGACAGCTCTTTTGTCAAAAAGTGATATTCGCAGTCGGGCGCCATTGTACGGTTCCACCACAGCGGTCTGGCAAAGGGGGCTCCCGCTGTGTCTGTGGGGTGCCCTTTCATCAGCATCGGCGCAAACATTCCCACCAGGACGATGATGATAAAGGCGATGATGCTCTTCCGCTTTAAGATACTCATCAGTTGTTCTCTCCCTCAATCCTGACACGCGGATCTGCAAAGCCATAGACTATATCCGCAGCGAGGTTGCAAAACACCGTCATCAAAGCTAAAAGATAAAAAGCTGCGCCTGCTGAAGGGTAGTCATGTCCGGAAACAGCTTCAAGCAGAAAGGTGCCTACCCCGTACAGAGAGAAGACCGACTCGGTGATCACTGCACCAGAGACCAGTCCCGGTAGCGACATCAGTAAAATTGTCAATATAGGCGGCAATATGGTGCGGAAGGCGTGCCCATAGACCACGCGGCGCGGCGGCAGCCCGCGCGCCCTAGCCATCAGCACGAAGTCCTCTCCCAACGCTCTGACCATCAGATTTCTCACATAAAGAGCCCAGCCGCCAAATCCCATCAAAGTCAGAGAAAGCACCGGCAAGGCCAAATGGCGGCAATAGTCGTACAGAAGCGGCCAGAAGTCCGTGGGAGGAGGAACAGAGAGACTGCCGCGCAGAGGAAAGATGGCAAAGGTGCGCGCAAGCAGCATTAGAAGCACCAGCTGCACAAAAAAACCGGGAAAAGAGGAGGTAACAGCTCCGGCGCGCAGCACCAGCCGCTCGATGAATTTGCCGCGATTGAGAGCAGCTTTGATTCCCAGCCAAATACCCAAAACTGCGGATAAAAACATGGACATAGACATCAAAATAACCGTTGAGGGCAGGCGCGAGAGCAGTTCATCCCACACCGGCTTACGGCTTAAAAACGAGAGTCCGAAGCTGAATGTCAGCATCTGCTTAATATAGAGAAAGAACTGTTCCGCAAGCGGCCTGTCAAGCCCGTAAAGCTCCCGTAGCCTATCTTTTGCCTCCGGAGAAAAATTAGGGTCAATAATGGTGCTGACCGCATCTCCCGGCATGATGCGAAAGAGAATAAAATTTAAAATCAGCACCGCTGCCAACACTGCTAAAGAAGACAGCAGGCGCCGTAAAAGCCATGAGCGCTTCATCGCACCGCCGCCTTTTTATTTTTCAACATTCTAAAATAGGGGTTTTTTTTCATCATCACATATTCACCCGGCCTGTACTCTTCAAGCATAAAGGGACCGCAGCCCACTAGCCCTACCGGCCCTGACTTGCCGCTTTTATCCAAAGGGTTCCAGTTCTGCCAATCTGTAATGCGGTCAAGCACCCGCTTAGGCATACAGCCAATACCGCCGATATTATCCAAATACCAATAACTGACGCCCTTCATCTTCACTGTGAGAGTGTTGCCCGATACCGTCACCGCATCGACATTTTTTACTGAGTCGAAAAAACGGGGAATTTTATTTTTGTGCAAAAAATCTATCGTGGCCTTCACATCGGCGGCAGTTAACGGCGTGCTGTCATTCCAGCGCAGCCCGGGCGCAATTTGAAATACCAGCTCCGTGTGTGCCTCATTACCGCGCCCAACGGTCTTAACTTTCCAACTCTCCGCCAAAGCCGGCATCTCTTCCAAAGTAAATGGGTTCATCCCGACCATAGAGTCGTATATCAGTCCCAGCACCTGCCACGAGTAGGCACTGGAGGCAACAAAGGGATTTAAATTCCGCGGTTCGTCGGGCAAAACCATGTTAAGCGGCCTGGAACGTCCGTCCTTTGGCTCAGCCATCATCAAAGTCCAAACATTATCGACAGTGATTTTATCCGTTGTAAGGATATTTTTCCATAAACGTGAGACACCCGCCACGGAAAAGCGGCTGTAAATAGGCACGGAAGGGACAAGGTCGGCCAGCAGGCGCTGAACCTTATCGGACGCAGCCTTGGCAGCCTGCTTGTCTTTGGCGAATCGTAAATGCAGCAAAGCTTCGTCAAGGCGCTTATCATTGGTGGCGGTGACGTTGTAGCCGCCGTCTACAATCATTGAGCTATGGTAAAAAGAGTATAGGGAATCAGGATTACGTCCCATACTCCAAGCAAGAACCGCCATGGAATAGTCTTTGCGGTCAAGCTTAGCGATCATCGCGGAAAAATCCATCGGTTCAGACTCCACGGGAAACCCTATAGCCCGCAAAGAGTCGGCAATTTGCTCCGCCATCTCCGCTGTCGTCGGAGCTACATTGGCAAGCGGCGTAAGAATTTTTAGCGGCGGGAGCGTCTTACCATCGGGCGTCACCAATATTCCCTTGATATTCCACGAGTAGCCTCTTGATTTCAGCTTCTCCCTCGCTTTTTCGCGGTTGAAAATTGTTTTGCCGCTCTCAGGCAGAGACCACGGAGAAACAGGAGGCAGCCAGCTGTTTATCGGTTCGCAGTAGCCGGAATATATCGTACGGACGATGTTGTTGCGGTCAATAGCCTCCGCCGCGGCCTGTCTAACATATTTATCATTCCAAGGAGCTTTTTGGTTGTTCAGAAGCAGAAAAAAGGCATGATAACCTCTGGCAAGCGACATTTGGAATTTGGTGTTACGGCTGAGCCGTTCAATATCAGATGGTCTGACAATTTCACTGATAATATCGAGCTCTCCCCGCTCCGCCGCCATTATCTGGGCATCGGAATTTCTAATGATAAGCATACATAATTTATCTGTGCGGGGACCGTAAACATTGGATGGGTCAAATGGTTCACCAGCAAATAAAGATGCCGGCACGGCGAAAAAAAGCAGTGCGGAGATAAATATAATAATTTTTGTTTTGTCTAAAGGCATTCTTCACCAGCACCTTTGATTATGACCTCGCGCATGGGCACAGGGCGGCCGGTAATTATCTTAATCATCAGCCGTCCGGCAAGAACTCCGGTCTCAAATGTGGGAATAAAAGACTCCCCATCCGAGGTTATTGAAAGGGTTTCCTCTCTTTTAAAACCGAGAGTGACAACCGGCACAGAAACTGCCTGGGGATAATTATCCGGGTCTCCCCATATCAGTCCCTCCACGCCTCTGTCGTTAAGCTTGCCGAATTCGCGGGCGGCACGGCGAGCGTCTCCGTCAGTACACTTGATAAGAATATCATATTCTGAATTGGCCATGGAACGGTCAAGTCCCGCAATAAATGCCGCAGCCCAAGAAACATTCAGCTCTTTAAAAACAACGCCAACAAAACCGCTGCGGCTGGTGGAGAGGTTGCGGGCATTGCGGTCCAATCTGTAATTAAGGAGGTGAACCGCTTCCATAACTTTAATTTTGGTCTTTTCAGAAATTCTGTGGTCACCTTTGAGCACTCGGCTGACTGTAGCTTTATCAACCCCTGCCTCTTTCGCCACATCCTGCATTGTCGCTTTCATAACATCACCCATTCTGTGCAACCGATTGAATTTAAACATATTATAGGTTATCGCTCCAGAATGGTCGATAGGAAAACCTGCTTTTCTAAGGAAACACTGATGAAATAGCAGAGCCTTCGGTAATAGCAGCATACAATCCGTTGATTATAGACGGAAAGCCGAAATCTATTATTTCGTGCGTCAAGTGATTTTTGCAAAACTTTGATTTGCCCAACCAAACTTATAGTTTCTTCATCAGTCGCTTAGTTTCTTCATCATACAAGCTGTGGCAAGGGCAGCCTGTGACCCGAGAGGCGCATATAATCAGACCGGTATCTCTTGGCAAAAGCTCATCTTTGAACAGTGGCAGGACTCTGATGCTTCCAAGCATATTCCAATATGATACATCTTCCGCAGCTTAGGAGGGTATTCGCCGCATGCTGAATGTGACAAAGGCGAAAGAACGAAGCCACTACTATGATCAGCTCGCTCTTTCGCCTTGATTGTTTCAGAGGGTATTTTTAAATATTTTTAGCCGCCGCACTTTTTGAGCAGTTTTTTCCAGTTGTCGTCCACGTCAGCCTGGGCTGCCGCCACCAAATCCATTCTCTCTTTGCCTTTTTTGAAAAGATGCGAGTAACGCCCCTGAGCACGAAGGAACTCTTCTAAAGGCACTTCTTTCTTAGGTCTGTAAGAAAGGCTGTATTCGCCGTTCACCACTTCATAGACCGGCCAGAAGCGGCTGTCGGCAGCAAGGGAACACAGCTTCATCTGTTCTTGCGGCTCAATTTTCCAAAAAAGAACGCAGGGAGCCAAAATATTCACAAACGCCGGGCCGGGTGTCTCCACAGCACGTTTTACCTTAGATATCAAGTCGGCTGGATTGTGCAGTGTCGTCTGAGCCACATAGGGAATATTGTGAGCAGCCACTATCTCGGTAAGGTCTTTGGCGCGCTGAAGTTTGCCGGGAATCACACTGCCTGCCGGCGAGGTCGTGGCATTGGCACTGAGCGGGGTGGCGCTGCTTCGTTGAGCACCGGTGTTCATGTATCCCTGGTTGTTGTAGCATATATAGGTGAAGTCGTGCCCTCTCTCAAGAGCGCCTGAGAGGGACTGCAGACCGATGTCATAGGTGCCGCCGTCGCCGCCGAAGGAGACGAACTTGATATTCTCTTTTGTCCTGCCATTTCGTCTCAACGCTCTATAAGCAGCTTCCACTCCCGATATTCCAGCACCTGCGTTTTCGAAAGCCACATGCATAAAAGGCACCTGCCATGAACTGTAAGGATAGACGGTCGTGGATACTTCCATACAACCGGTAGCTCCAACCACTACCACTGGGTCTTCCACAGCCATAAGAGCCTGACGGATAGCAGTGGGAGCTCCGCAGCCCGGACACATGCGATGCCCTTCTGTGAGCGGATTGGATTTATGGGTGAGTTCTTTGAGGTTAACCGACATTATTATCACCTCCGTCAAGAAGACCAATGTAGCGCACTTCTTTACTGTAGTCATTATCCTGCAAACGTTCAAACACCTGTTCCGCATCTTTAGGATAGAAGTCTCTGCCGCCAAGACCGAAGATATATTCCTGTAAAGGCACATGCTCTTTGAGACTGTAGAGAGCAGACTTTACCTCCGCAGCAAGAGGCGCCGTGCCGCCAATGCTGGCACTTCTGTCAAGCACCGCCACTCCTTTTTTACCCTTTACCAAAACCGCCAGCTCCTCGGAGGGGAAGGGGCGGAAGAGGCGCACGCGCAGACAACCGGCTTTAATTCCTCTTTCACGCAGACTGTCCACTACATCTTTGACCACCCCGGTGGCTGAAGACATAATTATCACCAAATAGTCCGCATCGTCAGCCCTATAAGCGTCAACAGGGGCATACTTTCTGCCTGTATGAGACTCCAGCTCCTGCGACAGCTCTTGATAGACACGGGGAACATTATTCATTCCCTCCATCTGGTTACGCTTGATTTCAAAGTAATATTCAGACATGGTAAAAGAACCGTAGGACACAGGATTATCCACATCAAGAAGGGGATACTGCGCCGTGCGGACGCCGACAAAATCCCTGACTGTTTCGTCATCGAGAAACTCCACTGCTTCGTAGCAGTGGCTGGTTATAAACCCATCCTGACAGACAAATACAGGAGTCAAAACATCTTTGTTTTCCGCCAGACGCACCGCCAGCAGCACCGTGTCATATACTTCCTGGGCATCTTCGCAATAGATCTGTACCCAGCCTGAATCACGCTCCGGCATACTATCTGAGTGGTCACAGTGGATATTAACCGGGGCACCCAAGCATCTGTTGACCAGCCCGAAGACGATGGGCGCTCTAAAGGCTGCGGCGATGGGAAATATCTCGTGCATTAGAGCCACGCCGTTGGCACTCGAAGCGGTCATTACTCTCGCACCGGCAACCGAAGCCCCCACGCAGGCGGTAATTGCGGAGTGCTCACTCTCCACCGCCACATATTCTGATGTCACATTGCCGTTGGCGACAAATTCAGCAAAACGCACGGGAATTTCCGTTGAGGGGGTAATTGGATAAGCGGCAACAACATCGGGGTTAATTTGCCGCATTGCCTCCGCAAACGCCATATTTCCTGATGTCATCTCTCTTTTTTTATTTGACATGAGCGCCAACACCTCCGGGGTTTTCTCCGTTTTGTACGGCATCATTGGCAAAGTCCGATTCCGGGTGCATCGAGATCGCCTTCACCGGGCATATCTCTGCGCAGATGCCGCAGCCCTTGCAGTAAAAAAGATTAACTCCGCATACCTTGGATTCATTATCTGTGAGTACGGAAAGGTCAGGGCATTGCACCCAGCATTTTAGGCAGGAGATACATTTGTCCAGGTCAAAAACAGGTCTCATACTACGCCACAACCCTGTCTTTACCTCTCGGGAGGAAGCACCGAAGGTCACCGTGCCGGGGGTCACATCCTGCCAGCATTTTTGTTTGCTCATGCCAGCACCGCCTCCTCGCGTCCTCTGTAAATAGCGCGGCGGTTGGCTTCCAAAACCTTGGGCGGAAGCTGCTTCATTTTATTGGTAAAGTGGTCGGCGAAGTTTTCTATCGGCACATCAGTAAATACCAAAGAGAGCGCACCTAGCAGCGGTGCATTGGGACGATTTTGCCCCAGTTCCTCCAGCGTAATTTTTGTGGCATCAACGACAAGAACCTTAGCCGCATCCGAAAGCTTAAGCTTAGCCCTCAAGGTAAGAGCGTCTTCCGGTGTGTTGACAAGGTAAACTGCGTCACTGGCGCTGCCTTCGCAAGGATTAGCGCTTTCTACCATTGTCGGGTCAACCACTACTACTATATTGGGATTCTGTACACCGCAGCGGCGGCGTATAGGGCTGTCGGAAACTCTGTTATATGCTCTCATGGGAGCACCCTGACGCTCCGCGCCGTACTCAGGAAACGCCTGCACATGTTTGCCTCCCTCAAAAAGGACTTCAGCCAATATTGCTGAGGCGCTTTTTGCTCCCTGTCCGCCGCGGCCGTGCCATCTTACTTCCACTGTCTTTGCCATCATAATTCCTCCTCGAATTTGCAAAAAAAAATGGAGCCCTTCAAAAAGTGAAGGGCTCCACAACTCGTTTAGATATACAGCGCTAAGCGCCGATCCACCGAGGAGGAGCCGCGTTAATAATTATAATAATAATGTTCTGGTTGATGATATTATTCAACATTATAAGCAACCTCCCTCTCGAGCAGAATGGCGGAATCTTAACATTAAACAATGAGCCTGTCAAATATTTTTAACAAAAAACTGGATATCAGAATAAAAATCAAGTGTTAAAACAACGCATTTTCACTCTTTTACCTTTTATAACAAGATATCATTCGTATATAGGCAAAACATTATAAGGTAAACAACAAAGATTGAATCAACATCAATGTTTCTGAAAAAGAGAGGGGTGAGATAAATGTAATCCCTCGAACACAGATGTTAGCCATTAACCGCCCAGATAGGCGTCGATTACTTTCTTGTCCGTAAGCAAATCAGCACCCTTACCGTGAAGCGAGATCGTCCCAACTTCCAGAACATAGGCGTAGTCGGATACTTTCAAGGCACCGAAGGCGTTTTGCTCAACGAGCAATACCGTCTTCCCCTCTTTATTTATCTCGCAGATGATGCTGAATACTTCCTCCACTAGAATAGGCGCCAAGCCTAAAGAGGGCTCATCCATCATAATAAGCTCAGGGTCGCTCATCAAAGCACGCGCCAAGGCCAGCATCTGCTGCTCCCCTCCGGACAGTGTTCCACCCTTTTGCCAAGAGCGTTCCTTAAGCCGGGGAAACATTGTGAAGGCCTTTTCTATGGAAGCATCAAATCCTGCACGATCCTTACGGGTGTATCCGCCCAACTTGAGATTCTCAAGCACCGTAAGCTGGGGGAAGATACGCCGGCCTTCGGGGCAGAGAGCAATGCCCATCTCAAGAATCTGCTCCGGCAAGAGGCCCATGATGTCCTTTCCCTTCCAAGTGATGCTGCCGCTTTTACTCTTTATCAGCCCGGCGATGGAGCGAAGAGTGCTGCTCTTTCCGGCGCCGTTCGCACCGATAAGAGTTACAATTTTACCCATCGGCACTTCAAGCGATATGCCGCGTATTGCGTGAATACCGCCATAGCGCACTTCCAAGTTTTCTATCTTAAGCATGAGCAAGAGCCTCCTTGCCTAGGTATGCCTCTATGACTTTGGGGTTGGAGCGAATCTCTGCCGGCGTTCCCTGAGCGATAAGATGTCCATAGTCAAGCACCCATATCCACTCAGAGACCCCCATAACAACTTTCATATCGTGCTCTATAAGCAATATTGTCAAATTAAATTGGTCTCTGATTTTACGGATGAAGTCCATCAGCTCCCCGCTTTCCTGCGGGTTCATTCCTGCGGCAGGCTCGTCCAATAGGAGAAAACGTGGCTTGGTAGCTAAAGCTCTGGCGATTTCCAGCCGTCTCTGGGCACCATAGGGAAGCCCCGTGGCTGTCTCCTGAGCCAAATTTTCCAGCCCCACAGATTCAAGCAGGCGCATTGACGTCTCCTTCATCTCACGCTCTTCACGCAAACAGCTAGGGAGCAGGAAGGGCGCAGCCCACCATGGAGACTTCTGCCTTACCCAGCAGGCGGTCATCACGTTCTGAAGCACCGTGCCTCCAGCAAATAGACGAATGTTTTGAAATGTTCTGGCGATACCTGCTCGGCAAACTTCATGAGGTTTCATGCCGGTGATATCCTTATTGCAAAACAGGACCTTGCCTCCGGTAGGGTTATAGAAACCGCTGATGATATTAAAGCAGGTAGTTTTTCCCGCACCGTTGGGGCCTATAAGGCTGGAAATGGAGCCCTCTTTAACCTCGATGTTAAAATCTCCCACTGCTGTGAGTCCGCCAAATTTTATCGTAATATTTTCTGTCTTAAGAATAGACTCCGGCATCTATGCGTCCCCCTTCCGGCAGAAGCGCCCGGTTATGCTCTCCCAGCGGAACTCATAACCTCCGATGATTCCCTCTCGGCGATAGAGAATGATGAATAGCAGCACTACAGAGAATATGACCATTCTCATTCCGGGGATACCAGCGATTTCAAAGGAACCGAAGCTGATGGAATCTTCCACAAACCGCAGCCATTCAAGCAATACGGTAATGACAACTGCTCCCACCATTGAACCGGTAATGGATCCCAGCCCTCCGGCAACAACGATCATCAAAATATTAAAAGTGAGCTGGAAGTTGAACATCTTCGGGTCGATCGTGGTGATCAGGCTTCCAGTCAAAGCGCCGCCTACTCCGGCGAAGAACGCTCCGACAGCAAAGGAGATAGCTTTGCACTTAAAAGTATTAATACCCATCGCTTTCGCCGCGACTTCATCATCTCTGATAGCTCTCAGACAGTTTCCGAAGTTGCTGGAAAGCAGTTTGATGATCACATAAAAGGTAAGCACGCACCAAAAATAGTTCCAGCCCAGATTAGCATAGGCGGGGATTCCCTTAAGTCCCAAAGCTCCGTTGGTTATCGGCGTGATATTGGTGAAAACTACTCTGATGATCTCTGCAAAACCCAAGGTGGCAATGCCAAGATAGTCTCCGCCCAGGCGCAGCACAGGAAGAGCGATAAGCAGTCCGAATGCCGCAGCGACAAACCCGCCGGCAAGAACAGAAACAAAAAATGGCGCCTGCATCACGGAAAACGGCCAGATTATCGGCTCAAGAATATACATCATCTCTTTTTGCGCAGCAGGCAGAATAAGCAAAGCACTCACATAGGCTCCTATCGCCATAAAACCGGCATGTCCCAAAGAGAACAGCCCGGTAAAACCGTAGATAAGATTCAGGCTGACAGCCAAAATAGCGTTAACGGCAATCAAATTTAATACCTGGATTTTGTAGCCGTCCAAATTACCTTGCGCCCACCAAAGAAAAACGGCGAGCACCGCCAGAGATATCAAGTTGAGGATTATTTTTGTCCGCTGTGTCATTAGATTTTATCCTCCAGCTTCTCTCCCATAAGACCTGTCGGTTTTACAAAGAGTATCATTATTAAAAGAACAAAGGCGAAAGCATCGCGATATCCGGAAAGAGCCGGGAAGAAGGCGATAATCATTATTTCCAGAAAACCGAGAATCAAACCGCCAACCATAGCCCCCTGGACAGATCCAATACCGCCGAAAACAGCGGCGATAAAGGCTTTAAAGCCGGGAAATACTCCCATAAAGGGATGTATCTGCGGATAACGGAGTGCCCACATAATGCCGGCGGCTGCGGCAAGAGCCGAGCCTATGGCAAAGGTCAGAGCGATAATGCGGTCTACCCTCACTCCCATGAGCCTTGTGGTTTCGATGTCTTTCGAGATCGCCCTCATTGCCAGTCCCGGCGGCGTTCTGTACAGCACCCACAATAGAGCTGCCACCAATAAGAATGTCATAATCGGCACGAAAATAGCCAGCGGCAGTATACGAATATTACCAAACTGCATCACCGTGACGAGAGCTTCCAGCCTCGGCATGGGCTTTGGCACCCCGGTAAAGAGCACCAAGCAGATATTTTCAATGAAAAAAGAGACTCCGATGGCACTGATAAGAGCAGATATTCTCGGAGCTTCACGAAGCGGTCTGTAAGCTATTCTGTCTATCATAACGCCAAGAGCCGCAGTAGAGAGAATTGCAACGAGCACAGCCAAAACCCAAGGAAGGTTTAAAACGGTAATCCCCAAAAAGACAAAATAAGCGCTCATCATAAAGATGTCGCCATGGGCAAAGTTAATCAGCCTCAGAATGCCATATACCATGGTGTAGCCTATAGCTATCAGTCCATAAAGGCTTCCCAGCGTCAAAGCATTAAAAGCATGCTGGATAAACATGTCCAGTGTCATAATAATTCGCCTCGTTCCTTAAAAGGGGGAAGGCAAAAGCCTTCCCCCGATATTGTTTGCCTGGCAGGGATAATCTTACTTAGGATCGACAACCGTAAGGAAGATTCTCTTGCCGTTCTTGATCTGCATGATACCGACAGATTTTTCCGCATCATGTGAGGCATTGATAGTCGTCATTCCCGTAACACCGGCGAAGTTCTTCGTTGCCGCGAGAGCGTCGGTGATTTTCTGTGAGTTGTCGCTCTTTGCCGATTTGATTGCTTCCATGATTATCATGTAGCTGTCATATCCGCAGGCTGCGAGAGCATTAGGATCTTTGCCTTTGAAGGTTTTCTTCCAGTTAGCGGTGAACTTTTTCTGTGTCGGGTTCATCTTCGGCATTTCCGGAGCGTAGGCAAAGGTTGTGAAGCTGAAACCTTCAACAGATTTACCGCCTATTTTTACAATTTCCGGGTTGTCCATGGCGTCGCCGCCGAGAATCTTAAACTTGGCTCCGAGTTCTCTTGCCTGGCGCATAATGATCGCACCTTCCGCAAAGTTTGCGGGGATATAGAGAACGTCAGGGTTTTTACTGATAATTTCCGTTAGCTGAGCGGTAAAGTCCTGGTCCCCCTTCTGATAATTGAGCTTTGAGACGATTTTACCGCCGTTTTTGGTGAAGTTGCGCTCAAAGAAAGAGGAAAGACCAACGCTGTAATCTTCAGTTACTTCGATAAGACAGGCAGCCTTCTTAGCCTTAAGAATATCCTTAGCGAAAGCAGCGGCACCGGCTCCCTGGAAGGGGTCTATAAAGCAAACTCTGAACGAGTATTTTTTACCCTGAGTGACAAGCGGGTTGGTGCAGGAAGTCCCTACCATGGGAACTTTAGCCTTCTCCGCTACTTCTCCTCCAGCCATAGCGAGCGAGGATCCGTAAGTGCCAATGATAGCGTTTACTTTGTCTTTTTCAACAAGTCTCTTTACCGCGTTAGCTGCCTCAACCTTGTCGCTTTTGTTGTCTACAACAACAAGCTCAACTTTTTTGCCAAGGACAGTAGGCATATCCTTATGCGCAAGTTTAACTCCGTCCAGTTCAAGCTGTCCGCCAATAGCGTTACCGCCGGTTATAGGCAGATAGACGCCTATTTTGATGGTCTCCGCCGCCATAGACATTCCTGCTGCCGCAAGAATCACACAAAAAGCCAGTAAAATTTTCTTCCCCAACTTCACTATGCAACACCCTTTCTCTTCTCTACGCTACATTTGAACAAGTTGTTGATACGCATTGTGATTATAGCCTAAAGTGCTTTAAAATTCACTAGTAAATATATCATGGAGGGTATTTTTTATATTTATTACAAACCTAAATAACGGTTTTTGGAAATATAACGATATAAAGATTTGTAATATAAACTTTAACCTTTAAAAAATTAATCATCGGCATACTTTATCCTATCATTTATAGGAATGCAAAATTGTAAAATTGAGAGAGCCTTTCCCTGCTTTACTTAAAAACCTAACCTCTTATTGTGATTCCCGGCAAAAAATCTTGCAATTTCTCTGGCGATACCGCATCCATCTGCATAAATGTTGGATTTAGACAGTTTACCGGCTTAAAGCACTGAACAAACCAATGCCTATCGTCACACAGCTCTTTTCTGATGGCCCTAAGATCTTCTTCTGTAAGCAAAGCCGGCACATATGTGGTTCTGAATTCATAGTCTGGAGCAAATTTTTTGATCAGGGAAATGCTTTCACGAAGTCTTTCAGCTAAGATATCGGCACCGGTAACCCTTTTTAAAATCCTCTCATCAAAGGGTGCTTTGACGTCCATTGCCACATAAGAGACCAATTTTTGCTCCAGCACAGATGCCAGCAGCTCTGGAAAAGATCCGTTGGTATCCAGCTTCACCGCCAGCCCACAGCTCTTTATTTCCATAAGCAAATCAGTCAGACCATTCCACAAAAACGGTTCTCCCCCGCTTATCACCACCCCGTCAAGAAAGTTGCGTCGGCGCAGGATATCTTTAAAGACCTCCTCAGCACAAAGAGGCTCTGTCTGAGAGAGTACTAGCGTGCTGTTATGGCACCACGGACAGCGAAAATTACAGCCACTGGTAAAAATAACCGCGGCGACATGCCCGTTCCAATCAAGAAAAGAGGACGGAAGATACCCCCCGACAGTAAGTCCATCAAGCATCAAAAGCACCCCTTCTATTTAAGAAACGGCTGAAAGCGGAGATGTTCCGCCATCAGCCGTGCCGTTGTTTTTGTAAAATTAGCTCCGCTGTTTAAGCAGGTAAGGTCACGGGACGGCGGCAGCGATCTTTAAGTTCGCCGCGCTTTCCGGCGTTCCAAGAAGACGTGCGAGTAAAGTAACCTGTTACGCGAGTTATTCCATCCACATCAGAAGAGCCGCAGAGAGAACAGCTGTCAGAAAGCCCTCTTTCTATGTGGTTGCACTCATTACAGATGGTGAATTCGGGGCTGAACGCCACCTGTGCGTTTTCTGAGTAGCGGAAGGTCTTAATTACAAACGATGCCAGTGCTCTGGGATCGGGTTTATGTTCGCCCATCCATACATGAGTAATGGCTCCGGCTTTGATCATCGGGTGCATCTCGCCTTCGCGTGTCACCTTGTCGATAGGGTCCTGAACCAACTGATAGTTGAGATGGGTGCTGTTTGTATAATAAATTTCTCCTGTTTCAAAATTTCCCTTAATGTACTTTTTGGCGGTTTCCGGGTACGCGCGCAAGTCCAACTTGGCAAAACGCAAAGCCGTGCTCTCAGCCGGAGTCTGTTCTAGCACTATTTTTAGCCCAAGGCGCTCTGAGAGCTGCTGACATTTAAGATCCATGTACTGAATTACCGCCTTGCCAAGCTGCTCAGCCTCATCACTCTCATGAAGCTGAGAACCGGTAACAGCCTGCACCATCTCGTTAAGACCAAGTATGCCGATCAAATGGCTGGCTTTTCTCATTCTCAAGTAACTTTCATCATCATGAGACACGCACAGCGCCGCAAGCGGTCCGTCAAGCCCCAAGTCCAGGATGCTTTTGATGAAACGCCTTTTTTCGAGGTGCCCTTTCGCCGCCAGCTCCATCTCTTCATCAATGATATCAAAGAGCAGCTCCTGATCGCCGTTGCACTTGTAGGCAGCGCGCGGCAGGTTCAAAGTAATGTTCTGCAGCGCACAGTAGCGCATCTTCCAAGGGTGTTTAGCCTCGTTGAGGTCTTCCGGCGTCAGCTCAAATGAGAGACGGCAGCACTCAGACAGTTTGGCGACACCGCCGCGGTCAAAGACAAAATAGGTATTGCCCTTTTCCGATGCGAGAGTGCAGGCCAAGTCAAGAAATTCTTCCCAGCCCTCTTCTTTGAAGAAATAGTCGGTAATGTGCAGCAGCGGTTTGGGGAAGAAAAATGGCTGTCCTCTGCTGTCTCCCTGCATATAGACATCAAAGAGCGCTTTGACGAACATCTTCGCTTCTTTATCGTAGTCTCCATATACTTTTCCTGTAAACTTGCCGCCAGGGCCAATAGCGGGAACATCGCGGAAGTGATTGGGAATTTCGTAGTACAGATTGATGTCGGTAAAGGCCACCTGCCCGCCGCGCCCTCCCGCGAGCTGGTTAAACTCAAAAATAAGCTGCTGAGCTAACTGTTTATGCTGCTCATAGCTCCAGCCCACAAGGTAGGGAGCAAAGTACATATTGATGGCATCCCAGCCTATTGCTCCGGCAAAGTGGTTTTGCAGCACGGAGGTCATCTTCAAGATGTGAGCCAACAGAACATCTGCGTGCTTAGCCGGGTTTGATACGCTGGTAATTGAGGGGATATTAAGTCCGTAGCGGGCGACATAGGCCACGCTCTGACCTGAGCAATATGGTCTGTTGACCATGCCAAGGTCGTGAAGGTGGATATCTCCTTTCAGGTGCGCGTCGGCCACATCTTTGCTGAATACCTTGGTCAGCGCGTATTCTTTAAGCACCATCTCCGCGATGGAGAGGTTGATGGATTCAGGGTTGTGGCTGGTGTTGCTGTTTTCTTTATTTTTACGCAGCATCATTTTTTCCAGGTCATGGACAGGCAGACCGATACGGCTGTGGTCAGCCAGCTTCGCGCCAAGTCCGCGCTGGAAGAGCTTAACGTTTACCATTTCACGGATGATGGTAGTTGTCACATGGCCGCGTCCGTATTTAAGCAGTTCTCCTTCAACTTCTAAGGCAATGCCGCCGGCAGTAGCCGGGTCTAAGCCTGCTTCAATAATCAGCGCGTCTCTGATTCTGCTGGCATCCCAGGGAGAACTTTCTTCCTGAGCCAGAGCATCAACCATTAAGGCAAGGTCTGTGGATTCGCCGGTATTTTCAAAAAGATGTCCCTGTTTGCCAAAATATGATTCTGTATCCATAACAGGCTCAATTCCCATTACGATGTGCCTCCTTGTCTTCAAGCAGCTTCGCTATTTCATGAGTAAAACTCGATATATCTGTAAATTCTCTATAAACGGACGCAAACCTGACATAAGCGACCTTATTTATCTTGCGGAGCTCGTCAGAGGCCAGCTCTCCGATAGTAGTAGCAGAGACCTCTCCCTGCCCGGAAGTGCGCAGCTTATCCTCAATGTGAGCCACGGCCTCTTCGATCTTCTCTAGCTGAACAGGCAATTTCTCACAGGCTCTTTGGAGCCCCCTGGTAAGCTTTTGCCTGTCAAATGCCTCTCTGCTGCCGTCCTTCTTAACTACCCAGAGATAATTTTTTTCTTCCAAACGCTCATAGGTAGTAAAACGTCCCTGACATTCCGGACATTCACGTCTGCGCCTATTGACCTTTCCGTCATCAACGCTCCTGGTCTCTATCACTCTTGTCTCCAATGCTCCGCAAACAGGACAGCGCATCTTATCCCCTCCACACTATATACACCACGCTTCTAAATTATAACACTATATACAGCGATTAGAGAAGTCCTTCTACCTGAAGGCAATGATATTTTACTTCTAGTAATAATATTTTGTGAAAGAGGTGAAATACATAAAAAAGCGGAGCGAGAACGCGTTCTTTAAATTTTTCACTGCAATAAAGCAGGCAAGGTGCCTCTTAACGCAGAGAAACTTATGGCGAACGCATCTCGCTCCGGACAAATTCCAGCAAATAACCGGTTAAATACTTAAATGATTATTTTTTCTTCAGGACAGATTCCAAGACGTCCATGCCTTTTTTTACCAGAGCCATGTCGGCCTGACTGCCCATGTGCCCGATGCGGAAAACTTTGCCTGCCAGAGCACCATAGCTTCCGCCTACGCCAAGCCCCTCTTCTCTTAGTGCCTTGTCCAGCTCTTCCCACGTCCATCCGTGAGGGACTTTGATCGCCGTCACTGTTGGTGATGCCAGCTCCGCCTTGCGGGCGTAAAGTTCAAGCCCCATGGCTGCCGCACGGGCGCGGCAGTAAGATGCGGCCTCCTCGTGTCTGCGGTATGAGTTTTCCAGACCTTCGGATAATATCGATTTTAGGGCGATATTGAGAGCCGCATTGGCATGCCAGTTGTGGGTGCAGGGCATGAAGCCCTTCTTTGTCACCTCACGCCATGGCAGCATCGCATCATAGCCAAAGTAGCCTACCCGCTCCGCCGCTTTCCACGCCCTCTCACTGACAGTGAGTATAGAAAGGTCAGGCAACAGAGAGAGGCACTTCTGGCTTCCCAGCAGTCCCAAGTCAATTCCCCACTCGTCCACCTTTACATCTGCCCCCACCGCACTGGCGACAAAATCCACACAGAATAGTGCGCCGCTCTCTTTCACTATGAGAGCGACATCGGCAATGGGATTCAAAAGTCCGCTTGGTGTTTCACAGTGAACCGCCGTTACCATGTAGGGTTTAAAAGAGGATATTTGTGCGCGCAGCTCTTCTAAGCTAACAAACTCGCCGTCTGCCGCTTCGAGAATTTTGACTTCTGCGCCCAGCGTTTCCGCCATCTCGCCAAACCCTCTGCCAAAGATTCCGTTTGAAAGTACCAGCACACGGTCGTTGGCCTTGACGGTACTTTTCAGTGCCCCCCAGAGAATCAGCATCGCCTCTCCTGATTGAATGGTAACTTCGTTTTTGGTTTTTAAAATTTGCTGTAGAAGCTCCTGGTTTTCCCCAAGCAGAGCATAGAAATCCTTTTCGAGATCGGAGCTTCCGTAATCAGTGAGGTAGGCTTCACGATATTTGCGCGGAACAGATACTGGCCCCGGAACAAGAGGAATTTTGTATGTTTGCATAGTTACTGACTCCCTTCCTGTAATTAATAAAAGTTAATAAAAAAGCGCCGGACATGTTTGTCCGACACTTTTTATCACAATTAACAGGATGTGCGAATTAAGATAAGGAGGAAAGGTACTTCTGGACTTCCGCCTTAACTCTGTTACCGTCCGCCTGACCCTTAGCAGCAGCAATTACCTTGCCCATCATCTTACCCATATCTTTGGGTCCTGAAGCGCCGATTTGAGAAGCAATTTCAGCCACAATCTTCGCCAGGTCTTCATCAGAAAGCTGGGCGGGCTGGTAAACTTCTAGAATTTTAGCTTCAGCAAGCTCTGAATCTGCTCTGTCAGCAACGCCGCCGGCCTTGTACATTTCAGCGGCCTCAATGCGCTGCTTAATGAGTCTGCGCACAAGAACAAGCACATCATCGTCAGTCAGAGGGGTATCTTTGCCCTTTTCAATCTGAGCGAGCTGGATAGCAGACTTCAACATGCGTAGCACAGAAAGCTTAAGCTCATCTCTGCTTTTCATCGCTGCAATCATATCGTTTTGAATCTGTGTCACAAGGTTAGACATGACTAATAATCAGCCCTCCTGCCCTTGTTTCGGGCCATTTCGGCCTTCTTACGTTTCTTGATTTCGCTGGGTTTCTCGTAATGTTCATGCTTCTTAGCTTCACGAAGCACGCCCACCTTACGAAGCTCACGCTTAAAACGTTTCAGCGCGTCTTCGATCGACTCGTTATCGCGTCTGGTTACGGTGGTCATCTACATTCCCCCCTTTCTCAGCCACTTACAAAACAATAATAAAAAAATGTGCAAGCGGGGATAAACACCAAGACATTGTATCCTACAATCCCCTTCGGCACAAGCACCAAATAACAATTTTTATGAAAACAAATTATAGAAATATTAGCAAAAGCAATTTTTGCTAAACCGCATTACCTTTTGCCGTACTGATTTGCCGATTTATGCGAAAAATAGTAAGCTCTTTGGCAAAAGTCCTTTAGCCGGCGGCGAGTTTGTTGGTTCTTTTAAGATATTTCGCCGGGATGGGATAGTCCAGCTTCCAAGTGACATTCATCGGCTTGCTGCCCTCATGTTTTAGGTATTCCACAGGGCCAAGATAGGTGTATGGAGCCGTGCCGGAGATATCTTTTCTGTATTCTCTGACAAAGAGCAGCACCTTGCCGCCGGTGATTCGCTGGTTTATATACCTCTCCCCCGTCGCCGAATTCTCTGAGGTTAGGCTCTGGCTCTGCCAATGGAACAGCTCCGCATTGATGGAGTAGTCGTCATACATCGTGGTCGGAGAATAATCTTTTTCCGACTTATTCAGAGTTACCCAAAGCAGATCAGTTTTTTTCTGCGGCAGATATTTGACTCCTTCACGTACACTTGCAGGGTTAAGATGATCCATGGCTATCAGTATCTGGTTCTTTGTGTAGGAACAGTGTAGTTCCAGCGGACATTCGTAGCCTAGGTTAGCGTCCTCGCCGACAACATCAATATTATCATCGTTATAACGCAGCAGAGCCAATGTCTCTTGAAGCATCACGGGAGAGTTCATCAATTCATCCAGTATATCACCGATTTTTTCATAACTGCGCGGCACCGCTTCTGCGGGGAGAAGCGTGTGGTAGAACATTTGCAGCATCTTTTTTTCGTTTTCGGGGAGCGTACTAAAATCAACGGGCGCTCCTTCCAAAAGATGCGTGATAAATGTCAGCCATTTGTGAGAGTTGATTGCGCATAAGCGCGGGAAAGCTTTAGTCATCATCATCTCCGCCGGCTCGCAGTAATCGGCAGTCAAACCTGCTCTGACACACAGGCGCGAAAAGCTGTTTTCCCGCAGATAGATGGTTCGCACGTCCAAATGGTAGTAATTGGTAAAATTGGTGATTGTCAGCGGCAGTCCGCTCTCATCAGCAAAAGAACGCAGTCTCTCTATCAGCCCAGCGGTGGAATTGAAGGACTGCTTGATATTTTCCAAGATATACTCTGCGGCCTTCCGTTCCAATTGTATGTAACAACCCTTGGGAAGCGAGACAAATCCCTCTTTTATCTCTTTGCGGACACTGAGATCTGTACGCGCAAGCAGTGCGGAGAATTTATCCTCAAAATTATATTTATGGTTGGCATGCCCAATAAAGTCAAGTACAGTGAGGCATTCTTTGTTTTCACAACGACGCAGCCCACGCCCAAGCTGCTGCAAAAAGACGGTTAAACTCTCAGTCGGACGCAGAAAGAGGACTGTGTTTATCTCGGGGATATCAATTCCCTCATTGTAGAGGTCAACGACAAAGATAAAACGGTATCTGCCGCAGACAAGGTCTCTCTTGGCTTCTTCTCTCACTGAATCAGAAGTGTCTCCATGCAAGGCTGCAGAGGTAATGCCCTGTTTATTGAAGAAATCCGCCATAAATTGCGCATGTTTGACGGAGACACAAAAACCCAGTCCCTTAACCTCGTTAATATCGGTAACGTATTTATTGACCGCGGCAATAATATCAGCGGCGCGTCTGTCGGCGATTACGCCTTGCAGTGAGTAAAGGTTTGAGAGCTCCGTTTTATCATAACCGCCCCTCACCCAGCGCAGCGCGCTTAGGTCAGCCTCGTCAGAAACGCCGAAATATTGAAAGGGCGAGAGCAGTTTACGTTCAATCGCTTCGGGCAGGCGAATCTCCGCAGCTATTCTATTATCAAAATACTCAAGCACACTTCGCCCATCCATTCTTTCCGGAGTGGCAGTAAGTCCCAAAAGTATTTGCGGACGGTAATATTGCAGCAGTTTTTGGTATGTCGGCGCAGCCGCATGGTGAAATTCGTCTACGATGATAAAATCATAATAATCCTCAGAGGTTAGGGAGGTCATATCCACAGAGTTAAAGCTTTGTATGGACATAAAGAGATGTTCAATACTGTCAGGTTTGTGGTTTCCCACATATAGCTGTCCAAAGTTAGCGTCTTTCAGAACCCCGCGGAAGCAGCACACGCTTTGCGTCAATATTTCTTCCCTGTGGGCGATAAAGAGCAGCCTGCATGGGCTGAGAGGGTTTTCTTTGACATAACGTTTGTAGTCAAAAGCGGAGATAACTGTTTTTCCCGTCCCCGTGGCGGCGACGATTAAATTACGCATGCGTTTGTGTATTCTGCGCTCCGCGGCGATTTCTTCAAGGATTTCCTGCTGGTAGGAATATGGCTCGATATCAAAACCATATGAAGAAAAACTTAAGAGGCCAACGTTTTTTTCAGCGTTCAAAGCCTTCTCAAGTTTTGCTCTGTCCGCACTGCGGTATAGCGTGAAGTCAGGGGAATTCCAGTAGCTGTCGAAGGTCGCAGCGATTTTTCTAATCGTTTGCGGCATATCTTTTTGGGTGACTTTTAAGTTCCACTCCAAACCGCTGGACATCGCCGCATTTGAAAGATTCGACGAGCCAATGTAGGCGGTCGTAAAACCGCTCTCGCGCGCAAACATGTAGGCTTTGGCGTGAAGGCGTGTGACGGTTGTGTCATAGGAAAGCATTATTTCTGTATTGGGGAGAGCCGCCAGCTCTTCCACGGCTTTTACATCTGTCGCCCCCATATAGGAGGTTGTAATCACCCGCAAACGTCCGCCGCGTGCGGTAAATTCACGCAGCTCGCTGATTATCAGTCTCAAACCGCTCCATTTAATGAAGGAGACCAGCATATCAATATTATCACAGGAAACGATCTCTTTCTTTAGCTCCGTAAACATCTGCGGTTCATTGACAGAACCGGTGAAAAGCGAACTCTCCGCCAAGGAGGTCTGCGGACGCGGTATCGGCGCGTCGGGACGAAGAGCATAGATGCTGTTCCTCATATTGATGAAGGCTAAGAGTTCTTCCGCACTTTCATCTACTGCCATCTCGGAAAAATCTTCTCCTACAGCTTCCGCCGTAACCGCCTCAACAATTTTGTTGACAAAGGCGACACGCTCATGGAGAGTTTTCGTCTCGTCTTCACACTCAACATAAGTGAGAGCCTTATACACTACCTCTGAGAGGTATTTTGCTAATATCACCGCTGATTCGGCCGCATCTATTTTTACGGTGCGCACAATCTTGTCCGCCGCAGCGTCCAGCTCTTTGCGAAGCACCTTATTAATTATCTGCTCGTATAGACCGCTTTTGAGAGTCACTCCCACGCCGCCGCCTCCAGACTGTTATCCGATACGCCAGTATCAGTGAATGTATGAACATATTTAATCAGCAGAGCCCGCCCTCCGCAAAAGCACTGTACAGCATTAAACACAGCACAGCAGAATTATAAAAAAAGCAGTTTAATCTTTTTGCTTGAGTGGTAACGCGCGGTATCTTTGATGAAAGCTCCAACACTGTAATAAATATTGCGCCGATAAAATATCTTCCCTTTATCCGAATAAGTAACGACAGCAAACTCTTTTTGCTATATTACATTGCCAAAATCATTATCATCATCTAAGTCAGCAACACCATCGCAAGTTAGAATACCATTATAGTATCTCTGCGGGTATACAGTCGTCAAAGAGGCTGGCATCGTGCCGTCATCTTTAGCTGACACCCTGACATAGTGGGGAGTTAGCCCTCTGATGACTCCGCCGTTACGCTCTTCCACCAGTATTTCCGATTCCGTATTAATCCAGCGCAGGCAATACCGACGATGAAGCTCTTCCGCGGCTGCTAAAGCCTCTGCCACCCTCTCGTGCACCGTATTTTCCGGCGGCAGCGTCATCTTCGCGGCATCAGTTCCCTCCCTCGGAGAGTAGGGGAAGACATGTACCTTGCCAAAGGCGGTCTCTTTGATAAAGTCCATACTGTTTTTAAAAGCAGCGTCATCTTCTCCGGGAAATCCAACCATTAGGTCTGTGCTGATGTGCAAATCATCTCCGAGATGCTTTCTGGCGCGATCTGCCATTTTTTTAAATCCGGCGCTGTCGTAGCCACGTCTCATTAAATTCAAAACTCCATCATCGCCGCTTTGAAGCGGCATGTGAAGGTGTCTGCAAAATGCCGGAATCTCCGCCAAAGCTTCAAGCAAAGCATCGTTTACGGCAAAGGGCTCTATCGAGCCAAAGCGCAGCCTACGCAAACCTTTTATTGAGCCAATAAGGCGCACTAATCGTGGCAGGTTGTCGTACAGACCTATGTGTACACCGGTAAGGACAATTTCCGGACAACCGGATGCGACAATTCTTTCCGCTTCTTTTACCGTTTCGCCAAGGTCTCGGGAGACTGGGTTGCCCCTCACATAGGGAACTATGCAGTAGCTGCAGTAATGGTTACAGCCGTCCTGAACTTTGAGAAAAGCTCTTGTGTGCAGACGCGGACGGTCTAGGGTTAAACTGTCCCATGATGGCTCTGCGAGGATGTCCTCAGGCAGCAGCACCGAAAAGGCGTCGGCTTTGCTGTTTTGCAAATATTCGTGAGCAAGCTGCGGGATAAGGTGCTTGAGCCTATTGCCGACGACAATATCCAATCCCAGAGCGCATCTCTCTTCTTCGTTAATTTTTTGAGCATAGCAGCCGCAGGCTATTATTAAAGATTCAGGGCGCTCTCGTCTGATTCTGCGAATGAGTTTACGGCACTTGCGGTCAGCTTGAGCTGTAATTGTACAGGAGACAATGACGGTTATGTCCGCGGATTTCTCGTCATAAACGGCTCCCGCCGCTTCCAATGCAGCAGCAATCGCCTCTCCCTCATACTGGTTGGTACGGCAGCCCTGTATAATTATTGAAAATGTTTTATCTGCTAATATTCCCATTTTAAATTCCGTTCTCCGATACATTGAGTGCGAACCATGAACATGCGGCTGCTACAGCGGTACTGGCACGGAGGATTCTTTTGCCTAGACTCACAGGGATAAAATCTTTATCCAAAAGAAGTCTACTCTCTTCCGATGTCCAGTCCCCTTCAGGTCCTATGGCGACAGACAGTTTATCCGTTTCCCGCAAAGATTTGAGGGGCAGTGCGGACGGTGCGAGCAGCGCCGCATATTTAACCCGCGGCAGAGAATTAAAGTTAAATTTGCTAAGGGTGCAGGGTGCAGTCAAATACGGCGGGCGAGCTGAGCCGGCCTGCTTAGTGGCCTCATCCAAAATTTTGCGCCAGCGAACCATTTTTTCATCAAGTTTTTTGCCCTCGTAACGAGGAACAGAACGCTCACAAGCAAGCAAGTGAATGGTATGCACACCGATTTCCGCCGAAAAACGCAGCGCATCGTCAAACTGTTCATTTTTCAGCAGGGCCAGCAAGAGGTGTATTTCAGGCACCATCAGCGGCTCCCGCTCACGAGAGACCTCCTCGGCAAGAAATGCGTCCCCTTCACAAAGCAGCTTCAGCTCCAACCGCTCTCCATTAAGCAGCCCTTCTACTAAAGAGCCGCTGCAGCAGCGGCGCACCCGTACAAGATGGTGCGCCTGCTCAGCATCTATCAGCCACTTATTATCTGATTTAACGCAGCTCTCAAGCCGAAGTCTTGGCAGCGACACCCCACCATTCTCCCTTCACAAGCTCTTTTACGACAACCATTTTGGCGGCGGAGAGAGCTTCAAGGAAGATTGAACGTTCCTTTTCCAGCATTCCGGAAAATATTCCCAGCCCCTTGGAACCAATCACCGCGGGAACATCCGCGACCATCGAAGAGAGCGGGTCTATAAGGATATTAGCCGTCAGAATATCCGCAGTATGGCCAAAATCCTTAAGCAAATCTCCCGTGCGCAAGTCAATCTTTCCCAAGTCCAGATCGTTCAGCTCAAAATTTTTGCGGACTTCTTCAATTACAGTTGGGTCGATATCGCGGGCATAAGCCTTCTCCGCCCCCATCTTGAGAGAGCATATTGTCAATATACCTGACCCTGTGCCAATATCGGCAGTTGTCATTCCAGGGCGGATAAACTCTTCAAGAAGTTCAAGCACTATCTGAGTACTCTCGTGATAACCTGTACCAAAAGCACTGCCAGGGTTAATATAGAGGGGCATTCTATCCTTTGGCTCTGTGCCTCTGTGCCAAGGAGCCAGCACTACCAAGCCTTTGCCCACAGGAAGCGGAGGAAAGGCCTCTTCAGCAGCCACATTCCAGGGCTGGTTCTCAATTTTCCCGAAATCTTCTATACAGACTGAAGACCATTCTTTCATCGCTTCAAGCAGAGACTTTTTCCAAAAGGACAGGTCTTCATTGCTTCTGTAGTACATCCTCAGACGCGCACCGCCTGTGGGAAGCTCTTGGAGTTCTGTGCCGATGCTCCCAGTTATGTCAGCCAGCGAGAATAGAGTGTCGTCCTCTCCTGTGTTAGCTGAAATGGTAATGTACCACCAATAGCTATCATTTGTGTTCATAAGCTCAGCTCCTTTGCTGATGTCGCAATTAGTTTATTGTAACCCATAAATTAAAGGAGCGCACCGTAATCTTCTGTGTCATTCGTATTAAAATAAGTTTTTATTACAACAAAGTCCCCTCCGCATCAGCAGAGGGGACTTTGTTTAATACATGTATATGATTTTATTTCTTTTTACCGCCAAGATATGCAGCTTCAATCTCCGGATTCTTAAGCAAATCGGGGGAGTTGCCTTCCATGGTAATCTTACCGGTTTGGAGAACATAGGCGCGGTGAGAGAGCAGCAGCGCCTTGCGGGCGTTCTGCTCGACAATAAGAATCGTCATTCCGAGGAGCTTATTAACCTCTGTCAGTTCTTTAAAAATTTCGTTAATAATGATCGGTGCCAGACCCAAAGAAGGTTCGTCAAGCAAAAGAACCCTCGGCTGAGCCATCAGCGCGCGTCCTATTGCCAACATCTGCTGTTCACCGCCGGAGAGAGTCCCTGCATATTGATTGTGACGTTCTTTGAGGCGGGGGAAAAGGTGGTAAACCTTTTCAAGCTGCTCAGCGATAGCACTTCTGTCTTCCAGAGGAAAAGCACCCATTTCAAGGTTTTCGTATACAGTTAGAGGAGCAAAGACCTTTCTTCCTTCAGGAGAAAGACTGACCCCTGCTTTAACTATCTGATAACTCTTGGTGGGCAGAGGTATACCGTCAAGGAGAACCTCTCCACCTGCGCGGGGAACAGCACCAACGATAGCACTCATCATCGTGGACTTACCGGCGCCGTTAGCACCGATAACCGCAACTATCTCTCCGGTATAGACGTCAAGGTCAGCACCCTTCAAAGCCTGGATGGCTCCGTAGTTTACTGTCAGGTTCTTAATAGAGAGGATAGGTTTTCTCTCTTCCATAGCCTATTCCTCCTCTCCGAGATATGCTTTGAGAACTTCTGGATGGTTCTGAATATACTCCGGGTCGCCCTCAGCTATTTTGGCACCAAAGTTCATACAGACAATGTGAGGGCAGATAGCCATAACCATATCCATATGGTGCTCAATCAAAAGAATCGTCAGGTTAAAATCTTTGTGTATACCTGTTATCAAAGTATTGAGCTGCTCGACTTCTTCCGCGTTCATGCCGGCGGCGGGCTCGTCAAGAAGCAGAAGTTCCGGGCCGAGGGAGATTGCGCGGGCAATCTCCAAACGCCGCTGAAGTCCATATGGAAGAGTACCTGCGGCCTGATTCGCTCTGTCAGCAAGTCCGACTCTCTCAAGAAGCTCCATGCTCTCTTTGCGAGCAGCAGCCTCTTTGCTCCTCCAGCGTCCCAGATGGCTTACAGCCTCAAAAAACCCGTATTCATAATGCTGCTGTGCTGCTGTCATAACATTCTCCAGCACTGTGGAGGCTGCGAAAAGCCTGAGGTTTTGGAATGTACGGGCGATGCCCAATGAAATGACCTGGAATGTTTTTAGTTTGTTGATATTCTTCCCTTTAAATTCAATTTCACCGTTCGTCACATCATAAACACCGGTAATAAGGTTGAAGATAGTAGTCTTGCCGGCGCCGTTCGGACCGATAAGTCCTGCAAGCTCACCCTTTTCGATAGAAAAGGTCATATCTTTAACAGCCTGGACGCCTCCAAAGGCTTTGTTGACGCTTTTTAGTTCGAGAACAGCAGCCATTAGTTAACGCCCTCCTCTGTTGAGACCGTCTTCTTTTTACGAGAGAAGACACCTTTAATATAATCTTTTGTAAGTTCGCTGGTGCCCATAATTCCTTCAGGACGAAGAACCATGACAAGAACCAAAACCAGTCCATAAACAAGCATACGATACTGTGAAATCGGGCGGAAAACTTCTGTGACCAGTGTCAGAATTGTTGTGCCAATAAGGCAGCCGCTCATTGAGCCGAGTCCGCCGAAAACGACGACAGAGACAAGCTCCGTGGATTTCGCCATGTCAAACATGACCGGCTGAATGAAGGACATGAACCCTCCAAGAAGGGCCCCTGAGACACCGCAGTAAAAACCCGATATCGCTAAGCTGAATACTCGGAATCTGGCTGTGTTAAAACCTAGCAGTGAAGCGGCTACATAGTCGTCACGACAGGCCTTAAAGGCACGCCCGTAACTGCTATTTACCAGGAAGAACATCGCCACCCCCATGATTAGCAGAAAAGCAAGAGCAACAGGCATAGTTGTATATGCGTCTATTCCCGGATAACCGCGGGCTCCGCGTGTGACACCTTCCCAGTTTTCAATTATCAGTCTGATTGCTTCTCCAAGTCCCAGAGAAGCAATGGTGTAGTAGTCGCCTACAAGCTTCAATGTCGGAATACCGATAAGGTATGCGAAGACCATCGCCAATAGTCCTCCGGCGATAATAGCCGGAATGAAATGAACTCCGTATTCGACAGTGAGAATTGCCGTAGTGTAAGCCCCAATTGCCATATAACCTGCATGACCTAGCGTGAATATTCCGGTAAATCCTGTAAAAAGAGATACACCGAGAGCAGCAATGCAGTTAATAGCAAGGAGCGTGATTATACCTGTTGCGTAACCGTCCATCTGAAAAACCTACACTTTCTCGCCGACGGATTTTCCGAACAATCCCGTCGGACGGATAATCAGTGTCACGATGAGCAGCCCAAAGACCACGAGGTCACGGAACTGGCTGGAGATGAAGCCGGCGGTAAGCATCTCCGCCAAACCAAGGATAAGGCTGCCGACAACAGCACCGGGAAGCGAACCCAGTCCGCCGATGACAGCGGCAACAAAAGCCTTTGTCGTAATCATACCCAGCTGAGGATATAGTGTATAGCGAACAGAGAGGAATATGCCGCCAACGCCGGCAAGAAGCCCGGCCACAAAAAAGACGATGCCGATAAGCCTGTTAACGTTTACGCCCATCAGCCCCGCCGTTTTCAGGTTATATGATGCGGCGCGAATGGCAAGACCCCATTTTGTCTTTGTAAGGAACAGCTGCAGCCCCACTAAGAAGACAACGGCCGTAACTAGCGAAAGAATGTCAAACGCACTGGTTGTCGCCAGTCCGAAGAAATTTACCGGTTGAGTCGGGATTACCGGAGGAAGGGCTCTGAAACGTCCGCCGACGGTAACAACGAAGATATTCTCGATAACGATACTCATACCCATCGAGGCAATCAGCATATAAAGTGTGATAGGCGTACGTTCACGAATTGGTTTATACGCGAGTCTTTCAACAATTACTGCCGAAAGACCGGCACCGATAAGGGCGGCAAAGGAAGCCAGCCATATATTCATTCCAAATGTTCTGAGCGCGAAATAGCAGATATAACCGCCGATGACTAGGAATCCGCCATGTGCGAAGTTGGAGAAAAGAAGTATTGAATATACAAGAGAGTAGCCAACTGCGATAAGAGCATAAACGGAACCCAACGACAGACCGTTGATAATCTGCTGGATAATTGAATCCAAATGAAACACCTCAACCTTCCCAGAGTATTACCATTTTAGCGACCCCACTTAAGGTCGAAAAAGTGGGGCCTGGGGATAAATCGCCAAGCCCCTCAACAAAAAACAAACTAGCTTATTTCGGTTCGACTTTCTTGTAGAAACTTGTCTTAAGATCGTCTCCGACCTTGAGGATTATACCTGCTTTGTTAAGCGGGTTATGTGTGGCAGGATCCATTGTCAGTGTAGCGTGGTTAAGCTTCAGGTTCTTTGTTGTTTCGAGAGCCTTCGCGATTGCCGGACCTTCAGCCTTACCGGCACGTTTGATGGCGTCTACGAGCCAATATGTTGCGTCATATGCCATTGTTCCGTTTACGAATTCTTTACAGTCATCTTTGTAAACTTTCTTATAGCGGGCAAAGATAGGTGCCATGCCTGGGTCTCCGAGGTATGTGTGGTTAATCCAGTATGTGCCCTTCATTGCTGAGCCGGCGATTTCATTCATGAATTCAGCATAGCCATCGCCGCCGATGATGGTGACTTTAAGTCCGAGTTCCTGAGCCTGTTTGATGGCGAGAGCCATGTCTTTGCCCATGCCCGGGAGGAAGAGAACGTCAGCGCCGGAATCTTTAACTTTTGTAAGCTGGGCGCGGAAGTCAACGTCTGTTTCACGGAAGCCTTCGTCAGCTACGATCTTGCCGCCGAGTTTCGTATAGCTCTTTGTGAAGAACTCACGAAGTCCCTGTGCATAGTCAGAACCAACGTTGTAAAGGATAGCAGCTTTATGTTTTTTGAGATCTTTGTACGCTAGGTCAGCTGCGAGTGAACCCTGATAGGGGTCTGTGAAGCAAATGCGGAATGAGTATGGACGTACTTTTCCTTTGTTATCTACTGTTACGAGCGGGTTAGTTCCTACTGTAGAGATCTGAGGTGTGGTGCCCTTAGCGACGATAGGGGCTGTGGCAATATTGATACCGCTTGAGTTTGCTCCGATAATAGCGCAGACTTTGTCGCTTTCAATCATACGGCGCACGGCGTTGACTGCGTCTTCGTTACGGGTCTTTGTATCATAGGGGATAAGTTCGATTTTGCGGCCGAGGACTCCGCCCTTTGCGTTAAGGTCAGCAACTACCATTTTAGCCATATTTACTTCGGTAATTCCATACTGTGCATAGTCTCCTGTAAGAGCTGCCAAGTATCCTATTTTGATGGGTTCTGCCGCAAATGCGGCTGATGCTGCGCAAATTACAAAAATAACTGCCAAGACTGCTAGTATCTTCTTCAATAGATTGCACCTCCAATAATGTTGTGGAAAATTTCGGTTCTGAACTTTTGCCGAGCGATTCCAAAACTTACTGCTTGTGCCTCACCTCCTCCGCTGCGTATACAAAATTGCGACTTCCCTAAATTTATGGGCAATTCTGTTTACATTCTTTATTCTATTATCCATTTCATCATCTGTAAAGAAAAAAATTGATTTTCCATAATTATTCACGTAAATTTCTGAATTGTAGCTTTTAATCAGTTCAATTTTAGCAAAAAAAAGAAGCGTGCAAACACATTCGTGTCGCACACTTCTAAAAATATTTATATTCTTATTTAAGGTTCATTTTACTTTGTGAATTTTTCAAAAAAACCTTCTCGTGTCTTCACCTGAACCTTCATTTCTTTTGCCAGTGCCTCAAGAAGCTCACGTTCTTTTGAAGACGGGCTTTTTATGACGCCCACACGCACCAAAATATTCATATCACCGTGTCCGCCGCCCCTTAAGCGCGGCATTCCGCGTCCTTTGATGCGAAGCTTGGAACCGGGCTGTGTCCCGGCCGGAATATCTAAAGTTTCTGAACCGTCGAAGGTTTCTATTTTAACTTCGCACCCCAGAGCGGCCTGAGGATAGGCAATGTCAACAGAGGTGTTCAGGTCGTCGCCCTTACGCTGAAAACGCCTGTCCTGCCTGACTTCGATAAGGATGAAGAGATCCCCCGTAGGGCCCCCGTTGAGTCCGGCCTCACCCTGGCTGGAAACTCTGAGCCTAATTCCCGTATCAACCCCAGCAGGTATTTTGACTTCCACAGAGTGCTGTTTACGGATGCGTCCCTGCCCTTTACACTCGCGGCACGGAGTGGAGATTATCTTCCCCTTGCCTTTACAGTTGGGACAAGACGCCATCTGAGACATCTGTCCAAATGGTGTATTTATAACCTGCTGAACCTGCCCGCGTCCGCCGCAGGTAGGGCAGGTCTCAACCTTTGAACCTGGCTCAGCGCCGTTACCTCCGCAGTGAGGACATGTTTCTAAACGTGGAATTTCTATTTTCTTGCTTACGCCGCGAAAGGCATCCTCGAGTGAGATTTGCATGGTGTACTCAAGGTCGCTGCCTCTTTTGGGGCCGTTGGGATTTGACGAACGCCGGCTTCCGCCGAAGCCTCCCCCGAAAAGGTCACCGAAGAGGTCTCCAATATCTGCACCGCCAAAACCGCCGAAGCCACCAAAGTCACCACCGCCCGGAGGCATATCTCCAACATATCCGAACTGGTCGTATTGCGCACGTTTTTGCGGATCACTAAGTACCTCGTTGGCCTCATTGATCTCTTTGTATTTTGCTTCAGCCTCCGCATCACCCGGATTCGCATCCGGGTGATACTTCCTTGTAAGCTTGCGGTAGGCTTTTTTGATTTCATCAGCCGAGGCCCCCCGCCCAACACCCAATATGTCGTAATAATCTTTTTTTCCGGGAGCAGCCATCAGCGCTTCACCTCAATTACTTGTTGTCTTCTTCGTGGAATTCCGCATCCACCGTGTTTGAATCTCCCGCGTCCTGCTGCGGAGCTTCTCCGCCCTGCGCCTGCTGCGCAGCTTGAGCTTTGGCATAAGCCTTTTGCGCAATTGGGTGCATGGAGGTCATCAGGGCTTCAATTGCGTCCTTAATGGCCTTGGGGTCTTCTCCTGTGAGCAGATCACGGAGCGCCTTGATCTTCTCTTCCACCGCGGCCTTTTCTTCCGCAGTGGCTTCGTCACCGAGATCTTTCAGTGATTTTTCCGCATTGTATGCCGCACTGTCACCTTCGTTGCGGGCATCAATCAATTCCTTTTTCTTCTTGTCTTCGCCTTCGTTTATTTCTGCGTCACGGCGCATTTTTTCAATTTCTTCATCGGAAAGGCGTGAAGACTGTATGGTTATGTTCTGTACTTTGCCTGTAGCCTTATCCTTCGCAGTAACGTTGACAATGCCGTTGGCGTCGATGTCAAATGTTACCTCTATCTGAGGAATACCTCTCGGTGCCGGCGCGATACCGTCGAGGAAGAAGCGTCCAAGAGAAACGTTGTCTCCCGCCATCGCGCGTTCACCCTGAAGCACGTGAATCTCCACCTGGGGCTGGTTATCGGCAGCGGTTGTGAATACCTGGCTCTTTGAGACAGGTATTGCGCTGTTCTTCTCGATAATCTTCGTAAATACCCCTCCGAGTGTCTCAAGCCCCAAAGAAAGCGGGGTTACATCGACAAGAACTATTCCTTTGTGTTCGCCTGAAAGGATAGCGCCCTGTATTGCCGCTCCAACGGCGACGCATTCATCGGGGTTGATGCCTTTTGTAGGCTCTTTGCCGAGAAGTTCTTTTACTTTGCGCTGAACCATCGGCATACGGGTTGAACCGCCGACAAGGAGGATCTTGTCTATTTCTGCTGTCTGGAGCCCCGCATCTTTAAGCGCAGTGCGTACGGGCTGAACAGTTCTGTCGAGAAGGTCTCTTGTAAGCTCTTCAAACTTCGCTCTGGTCAGTGTCATTTCAAGGTGCTTAGGACCGTTCTGGTCTGCGGTGATAAAGGGGAGCGAGATTGAGGTCTCCGCCATTGAGGAGAGTTCGACTTTCGCCTTCTCCGCAGCTTCGCGCAGTCTCTGTGCGGCCATTTTATCCTTACGCAGGTCAACGCCGTCGCTCTTTTTAAACTCTTCCGCCATCCAGTTCATAACCGCAGCATCCCAGTCGTCACCGCCAAGCCTGTTGTCGCCTGAGGTGGAAAGGACTTCGAATACACCGTCTCCCACGTCAAGAATGGAAACGTCAAACGTACCGCCGCCAAGGTCGAAAACCATGATCTTGTGGTCGCCATCTTTGTTAGCTCCGTAGGCGAGACATGCCGCCGTAGGCTCGTTGATTACACGGAGAACTTCAAGACCTGCGATTGTGCCGGCATCTTTTGTCGCCTGACGCTGGGCGTCGGTGAAGTATGCAGGGCAGGTGATAACAGCTTTAGTTACTGTACTTCCGAGATACTCTTCCGCGTCTCTCTTGAGCTTCTGGAGGATCATTGAAGAAATCTGCTGCGGCGAGTACTGCTGGTCATCTATTTTGACCTTATAGTCGCTGCCCATCTCACGTTTTATCGAGATTATTGTGCGTTCGGGGTTGACAATCGCCTGGCGTTTTGCAAGCTGCCCCACAAGTCTCTCATTGTCTTTGGTAAACGCGACTACTGAAGGTGTGGTTCTGGCTCCTTCCGGGTTGGGGATAACAGTGACGTTGTCCCCTTCTTTCACTGCCACGCAGCTATTGGTGGTACCAAGGTCGATTCCGATAATTTTTTCCATTTATATCCCATCCTTTTATGTATAAGTATTGTTTCCCTGTTTCACTGAATTTATGCACAAAGCGCGGCAAAACGCTTTTGTGTCACTATTATTTGATATATTTACCCACTCTTACCTGAGGAGCGCGTATCACTCTGCCTGCAAGTTTGTAGCCCTTACGCAAAGCACCGATTATGTGACCGTCTTTTGACTCGTCTTCAATCGGCTCCATAGATACCGCCTCATGGAGAGCCGGATCAAAGGCACCGTCGGTCGGTATTGGTTCAAGCCCTAAGCTGCACATCGCTTCAAGAAACTGCTTAACAATCATCATTATTCCTTTATAGACGCTGCTCTCTCTGTCTTCCACCGCACCACAGACTCTTTCAAGGTTTTCGTAGACAGGCAGAAGGACTTCGATTGATTTCTCTGCAGCGAGCTTTCTGTCACGCTCCCTGTCGCGTTCCACCCTGGTTCTGAGGTTATAGTAGTCAGCGCGGGCTCTCGCAGCTTCTTCAGTCAGAGACTTAATTTCTGTCTTGGCTTTTTCAATTTCGGACATAAGCGCATCTCTTTCAGCACAGACAGCTTCGTATTGCTCTTTTCCCGCCGACGCGGCTATGGTTGCTTCGCAATCCTGCTCAGGCTGAGTTTGTAAATTTTCTTCCATGTTTTTTTTCCCTTTATTAAACATTTATTCTTTGCCCTCCAGTTCAGACTCCGGTTCCAAAGTCTGAAGTACTCTGTCTATTGTCGAAATTACTTTTTCGTAATCCATGCGGTCGGGACCGATAACCCCGATCACTGCTTTTTGTCCGTTTGTAACAGTGGAAGCAGCTACAAGAGCTGATTTTTTCATCGCAGGAGAATCGTTTTCATCTCCGATGACAATATTCATCCCTTCGTTGGTGCACCTATTTACCAAATCAATCATGCTCTCTTCCTGCTCCAGGAATGAGTAGAGCGTCTGTATTCTGCTTAAGTCCTGAAAATCAGGAAGATTCATCATATGGCTCATCGAACCGGTAAAAACTTTTACTGCCGGCACAGCCATGACGTTCTCCAGTTCTCTTAACGCCCCTTCGCAGGCGGACTGATATTCCCGCAGCTCACTGGCAAGGTAAGAGCGCAAAGAGGTTTTTAATTCCGTCCAAGTGCAGCCCGAAAAAAGATTAACCTTACGCGAAAGTTCATCAAGATAATCCTGAGACATATCCCACGGAACGGGGATAATTTTTTGATGAACAAGCCCTCCCTGAAGGATTACCAGGAGTAAGACGTTTCTCTCGCCGATTCGGACAAAATCAACTCTCTGAAACTTAACCGTATCTAAGGGAGTCAAAGCAGCTACCCCAACATAGTTTGAAACACTGCTTAAAATATCTGACGCCGACTCTAAAGCTCCTTCAATTCCACGCTGGTGTTCGCATAAATTTTTCAGCCAGTCGTTGGAGTGCTTTCTGTAATCAATCCTTTGAAGAACAGAGTCTACATATAGCCGATAACCCTGGGTGGTGGGGACTCTTCCAGAAGAGGTATGAGTCTGTTTGAGAAAACCCATCTCCTCAAGATCGGACATCTCGTTTCTTATCGTAGCGGAACTGTGCCCCGTGAGGTATCTGCGTGAGACCGTTCTGGAGCCGACGCTTTCTCCGCTTCTAATATATTCATAGACTACGGATAGGACAACTTCCAACTGTCTTTCTGTAAGCATCTCACGCCTCCCGTCTTGTTAGCACTCTATCAATACGAGTGCTAATTCATTTTCAACGGGATAAGAATAACAGCCCTCTCTGCAAATGTCAAGACAGGTCAGAGAATCTATCTAGTCAATTTTACGTATTAAAAAACACAGAATAACTACAGGCAAAATATCACAATAAGGTATAATCATTCCGTTTAATATCACTTGGGCAGGCATGGCTTGTATCTTTTTTATCCACGCTAGTGCAGAATACCGCGCCTCATGGACGATAACGGACCAAACGGCGTTTCCCGCTGATTGCGAACTAAAATCTTCTAATTGTATAAGGAGTCTCGAGAATGGAAACTAAAAAAACAACTATTTACCTCATTCGCCACGGTGAGTGCGCAGGGAACAAAGAAAACAGAATTCGCGGTCACATGGATTTCCCGCTCAACGAAAATGGTATCGCACAAGCGGAAGCTCTCGCAAAAGCACTTAAAGACAAGGGAATAAATCACATTTATTCAAGCCCGCTTTCCCGCGCCGCAAAGACAGCGGAGATAATCAGCCAAACTGTCGGCGCCGATTATGAAACAGACGAAGGCTTTAATAACGTCTGCATCGGCGTATGGGAAAACCGCATAAAATCAGAGCTGGCGGCTGAAGTACCCGAAATGTGGGAAACATGGCTTAACAGGCCTGAAGATTTAGTTATTGAAGGCGGAGAAACTCTAGACAAAGTCAGAGAACGTTCTGTGGCTTCTTTAAACCGTGTTATTGCCGAACACGAGGGAGAAACAGTTGCGATAGTCGGACACAGAGGCGTTTTAAAGCCCTTGATCGCAGGAGCTCTTGATGTTGCCAAACCATGCTACTGGAAATTTCATTTTGATACAGCGTCGTACAGTGTGCTGACTCATGATTCAGTTCGCGGCTTTTGCCTGATGAGCCTTAATTACACCGAGCATCTTAATGAAATGAACATCATTCAGGAATTTGACTAAACGGAGGATAAAGATGTCCTTGTTCAATATAAATTTTTTAAGCGGCGAAAAGCTCGCGGAAGCGTTGAAGATGGTCGGCGCCGATATGAGGTCGCTGCCTTTTTTTGATAATCGCCGTGAGGTCAAAGCTCTCTATATAAGTAACGCTGATATTCGCGCCGCCAACGTCATTAAGCAGGAGATGCTCGCGCGCGGCGGCGATGCGGCCGTCAGCCGCTTTGCCGTGGACTGCCGCGCAGAAAAGAGCGATATCATTCTTTTCGGCACAAAAAAGCAGCTGGCTTTTCTCGCCGACAAAATAGAAGCAATGTCGTGGTGGAATTTTCCCCAGATAGCCTCCGAAATTCGCCAAGCGTTAAACGGCATGGCTTCTGGAAAGTATTCCATTAAACTGCCTTGCGGAGCAGAGATCGAATTCGGCAGGAGGACCATGGTTATGGGAATAATCAACCTCACTGACGATTCTTTTTATTCCACCAGCAGAACAGGTTCCGATTCACGGGCCACGGTCGAGAGAGCAGTGAAATTCGCAGCAGAGGGAGCGGATATCCTTGATTTGGGCGCGGAATCAACCCGCCCAGGTTCGTCACGTGTTCCCGAAGAGGAAGAAATCTCCCGAATAGCGGACGCGGTTAAAAATATCAGAAAGACACTGCCCCAAATTCCTTTGTCCATAGACACAACGAGGGCTTCAGTAGCAAGGGCAGCCTTGGACGCCGGAGCAGATATCATCAATGATATTTCCGGACTGACGTATGAACCTGAGGTGGCGCGTGCAGCAGCTGATTACGGAGCGATGCTGGTTTTGATGCATATGAGAGGCACACCGGAAACAATGCAGTCCATGTGCGATTATGAGAACAGCAACATCCTTCAGAGCATTACTGATTTTTTTGACAAGGGAATAGAAACGGCGGCATCAAATGGGCTGGAAAGAGCTAAAATAATACTCGACCCGGGGCTGGGATTTGCAAAAAATTACAACCAAAATCTTTTTTTAATGCAGAACTTACGCGCCTTTGATACCTTCGGTCTGCCGATTTTAATCGGAGCCTCGCGCAAGGGCACAGTGGGAAAAGCCACGGGAGCAGACAAGGCGGAAGACAGGCTTGAGGGTACTCTCGCAATAACTTCCCTCTGCGCTTGGCACGATATTGATATAGTGAGAGTGCATGATGTCAAGGAGAATAAAAAAACAGTGATGATGATAGAGGCGATAAAAAATGCCGGAATTTTCGGGTAATACTGTCGCAATCGCACTTGGTTCAAATATGGGCAACAGGCTCGCTCACCTCCAGCAGGCCATTAACGCCATCAAACTTTGCGGTTTTCAAATAACCGCACTTAGCAGCGTGTGGGAGACGGCCCCATGGGGAGACACAGACCAGCCGCGCTTTCTTAATATGTGCCTGACAGCAGATACGGAGATGAGCGGTGCTGACGCCTTGGACAGGGTTAAGAAAATCGAAAAAGACTTGGGAAGGACAGTGTCGCGCCATTGGGGGCCTCGGGAGATAGATATAGATATCATTATTTTCGGCGAGGAGATTATCCGGACTGAAAAACTGACAGTACCCCACCCTATGATGCAGGATAGAGCCTTCGTATTGCGCCCTTTGGCCGAGATAGCCCCCGACATGAAGCATCCCGTGCTGAACAAAAGTGTCAAAGAGCTTTTCGAGGCCCTGCCGCCGGAAAACATGGTGAGGATTATTAAGCTATGAGCAGCCATAACGCTTATTTAAAATTTAGCTTGTATATGGAAGAGCTTAAAAAAAAGCTTGTGTCTGTAGATTGGGAGAAAAAGAGATTCGCTGTCTTGCCGCTGACAATCTTGCTGATAACATTCTCAATTTGGCTGATACCAAGAGCTGATATCCCTAAAAGCGGTGTTAGAGTAAGATTACTTAACGCCCCTAACTTTCCTATTGTTCTGGCATTGGAACAAGAAAAGGGAACTGTTTCCTCCGCATGGCTGAGAACTCCCGCAGGAGCGCGGGAACTGACGGAAGTCGAAGGGTTGACATATCTCTCTGATGCTAAATATTTGTCCAATGTGGATCAGGATATTAAAGACGACTTGCTGTGGCGGCTCTCCTTTATCAATTTTAAGGGAGATGGAGTTCACCTTTGGCTGGGAATGACCACCTGGCTGCCAAAGCTTTTTATTTCTACAACCCCATACCAGTACACAAGGTGGGACGCAGTACCGGCAAAGTTGGTGGTACCTAAAGGCACGGCTATCTACGTATCACCAGCAACACCTTCTTATAATAAAGCAGAGGCTTTTGACGGTAGGAACAGCTACTCGTTTGTCTATACCATGAGAATGACCGCAGACGGTCCCGCCTTTGTGCCGGTACCGGCTGTCTACAAACAGATAGCGCTTTTACTGCGTGCGGGAATACAGGGTGAATTCTCGCCGACGAAGCGTCTGACATACGTGAGGATGTTGGCGGAATTCAACTCTTTGGCAGAGGGGCGCCCTCCGCAGGCGGAAACAATGATCAACTTCCAGATGCAAAAGATAGACACGATCGCCTGGAAGAAATAAACTGCGAAAAGCCCTCTCCCTCTGTTTGGGCAGTTGACCATTGGAAGAAGGGGCAAACTAAGTTAGCGGCGCTGCTTATTTGCTTTTATCCCGCAATCTCGCATAACCTCATGATGTCCTAAGTGAGCGTTTTATAAAAGTTAGTATTGTTAAGGCTTTCCTAATATCGGTAAAGACTAAGGCAAGCTTGCTGCCGATAATCGCACATAGCCGTCAGAACCACTTAAGGCGCCGCATAACTTGATATCTCTATGCTGGTTTTGAAAATCACTGTTTATCAAGACTGTCCTCACATGAGGCACGAATATAAAAATCCTACCTGTTATGCTTGGAGCAAAGCAGGTAGGATTTTTTAATCTTATGCACTATCCCTGCCCGCTGCATGGCGGTAGGGATGGCGAATTAGTACTTAAGCCCGAATATCGGGTGGAAGATCCTTTCATCGTGAAGGAAGGTCGCCTGTTCGTCAAATGAGTTTCTTGCATCTTCACCAAGGGCGATAGCAAGAGCAGAGGTCAGGACATGGATAAGGAAGAGCGGTCCAATTGTGCTGCTGCCAAAAGTAGGGCTATTGGCGGAAACGTAGAAGGAGAGCTCCGCAAATCTGCACACGGGAGCTGCGGCACTGTCTGTTATGGTGATAACCTTGGCACCGTTTCTGCTGGCGATTTCCACTGACTCCGTTACTTCCACAGAGTAGCTGGGAAGCTCGCAGACAACAAGTACATCTCCTTCACCGGCACTGCGCGCCTGTTCCCATAGAGAGAGGCTGCCTCTGCGCATCACCATTGATTTACGTCCCATAACAGCAAGACGCATCTGCAGCAGTTCTGCTACAAGAGAAGAGATACCCCATCCCATACAGTAGACAGTGTTGGCGTTTTTAACCAACTCGCAGAATCTATCAGAATCTTCGTCGGTGAGCTGCGCCATGGTATCATCAAGATTGGCGTGCTCGGCACGAAAAACGCTGTCGGGAAAGGAGTCACTGCAGCTGACAGCCCTAGCCAGCAGTGCGGCCGGATTTATTTGTTCAAGAATAGCTGTCTGTAAGCAGCCCTTGAGTTCGGCGTAGCCGGAAAAGCCAAGCATCTGCGCCACGCGTACAAGCTGTGCTTTGGAAACTTTGAGTTCGTCTGCTATATCACCGATTGATCGAAATGACGCTTCACGCATGTTCGCCAATAAATACTCCGCGACACGGCGCGCCTTATTTGGCATTGTATGCGCTCTTTCCATCAGTAAGTTTTGAAGCTGTGTGCTGTCCATATAAAAAACACTCCTCATACAATTATCGTTAAATTATTCAGTCCCTTTTGAAAGAATATTACTGAGTCTATTATCGCTGTTATTTTTTGTCAACCTAAGTCAAGTTTACAGAAAAATAGTTCAGCTAAAATACTTAGTTTATACTAAAGCGGATCCCAGAATCCTTCATTTCTGTCTCTGATAATAGGACAATCTATCATTTTTTTAACAGCAGTATTAAAGCAGGCGTTACATGAAAGGCACGCTGATGGGCGTGAATCCTCTTCCGCCCATCTGTTGATAAGATCGGGCTCCGCATTAAAGGGGCGGCTCATGCCGAGAAGGTCACACACCCCGTCATAGACAAGATTAGCCATCACAGAAAGGCTTCTCAGACCTCCGGTGAGAATAACCACTTTATCAGGGGACGATGATTTTTTAAGTGCCGCAGCATATTGGGCAAAAGGTGCCTCCGACTCCCCCGCAGAGACGCCGATAACAGAGGGAGCGTTTTGTGCTCCTGCATAAATTGTACCGCAAGAAACCTCTATCCCGTCAGCACCGTCAGCAAGCAAAGTTTCCGCTGTTTTGATGCCATCCTCTGCTTTGTAACCAAACTCGGTACCCTCAGCGATACTGATTTTCAGCCAAACCTGGAATCTTTCTCCAACAGCGCTGCGCACCGAGCTTAATATTTCTCTAATCAAACGCATTCTATTTTCCAAAGAGCCTCCGTACTCATCAGTGCGTCTGTTTATCATCGGAGAGAGAAACTGCGTAATCAAAAAGCCATGCCCCGCATGAATTTCAACTCCGTCCGCACCCCCGGCCTTGGCTCTGGCAGCAGCTGCGGCAAAGTCATTTTTTATCTTGGCAATATCATCTTTGGTGACGGTTTTTGTGGGAAAAGATCTTCCGGGATGCTCTAATCCGGAAGGAGAGAGTGTCTCCGTCTTTTTGATAATCTCAGGATCGCGCTGACCGCCGGCGTGGCACACCTGGACTATTAGCTTTGTACCTGCCTTGTGCACCGCCTCGGCAAGAGCGGTAACGTCGCCAATGCGCTGATCATTGTGCAGCCCCCACTGTCCTTTAAGAGCTCTGCCTTCTTCACTGATGTAAGCTGCCCCGGTTATTACCGTTCCGGCTCCCCCGAAGGCGACCTCCGAGTGCCGCCCAACCTCGGCTCTTGTAATGGCCCCGGTCTCTTCATCCGCGGCCGCGAGCCAAGTCGCGGAACGCAGAAATCGGTTTTTCGCAGAAAAATTAGGGCTCTCAAAACTATCAAACAGAGCGATAATTTTTTCGTGTTCTCTCATGGGTAGGCCCCTTCCTCTGCCATCAATTTTAAATTTATAATAATCTAACCCATGCCCATTATTTTCGGCATAGCGATTTTACTCATTTGTAGTAAAGTTTTCTTTTAGTTAGGGAAAAAACTTATATGTGATCCCATCGTTTCCACGTCATATCCGCTGAGTTCCGCAAGCCTCCGCAGGCCGTAGCCGCCGTGCCCCGTGAATTTTGATATATGACGTGCCGGTACGACCCAAGGGCCGCTGGGATTGATTCTGAAAAGTTCAAGGACCAGAGCCTCGCTGAAAATCAATTCTCCGAGCGCCGGATGGTGAGGGCCGCCGCGAACATTTCGCGCAAGAGCCGCAGACTCCTGCAGGCCCGCACGGATGGGCACAAAACCCCAAGAGAGAGCCTCGCGCATAAAAGCCCCGCCCCATGCAACCGCTTCCGCAACATCGAGCGGCTTATATTTGCCTTCATTCATCATCGTGTGTAATTCAGTATTTTCAATTACCAGACAGGGATAAAGGCGCAGCTCCCAAGACTGAGGTCCTTTGACAGAAGCGATGCGTTTTAAATCCGCCAGGCTGCTTTCCCTGGTCTGACTTGGAAGCCCTATCATCATCTGCACCGCAAGCGGCGCAGATTCATTTCTAAGTTCCGTCAGACCTTCGATGATTTCATCAGGGTTCGCCTCTCTTTTGCAAAAACGCAGCACCTCAGGATCAAGCGAAGGCACACCGAGCTCTATACAGGCAATCGGGTAGGAAAGGATATGTTTTCTAAAATCCGCATTGGCAAGATCTCCGGGATATGTGGAAAACCTTATCCTGCTTCCTGCGGGAGCGCACTCTTTAACAGCGTCAAGGTAAGATGTGACGGTATCGCAGCCAAAACGGCAAAATGAGCCTCCGAAGTAGCATACTTCGCGCGGCTCATCCAATTTTTCTAGAACAGAGCGGATAAAATCCAAAGACGGCAAGCATTCTTTTCCTGTTATGGTCTGCTGGTTACAGTAGACACACCTGCCACGGCAGCCGCCGAACGGCAGAAAAAAAGGCAGTTTTTTTAAAGGTTTTCTCATTACCAGTCTGAGTAGTCCCCTTCCGTCCATTCCGGCCAAATGGCGGCCCAAGCAAAGATATCCGCCCTATTTTCAAAACTCTCCATCGAGACAAAGGTCTTTGACCAAAACGATGCTCCCTTGCTGTGGTTGAGCAAATGATAAATTTCATGAAATATCGCAAAACGACGCCAAATAAGCGGCAAAATAGAGTTTATGTAGATTCTCCCTCTTTCGCCGCGGACAAGGTGTATTCCCCAGACACCGGAAGGAAGCATCTCATATTTAAGCTCAAGAGAGAGCCCCGTCATTTCTTCCGCATTAGCGAGAATGTCAAACTCACTGAGGCGCTGCCACACCTTCCCCTCGCGCTGTGCCCACTCCGGGATACTCTCGGGAGGGTATGGCAGATCCTCATAGATATCTTCGGGCGCCAAATTATTTTCCCTCTGCCTCAGCTGTGTCCCAATCATCCAAAGCCGCCTCGATTACCCTATATACGCGGCGGAGCTCCTGCTCTGACAATTTTTTGCTGCGGTACCAAATTTCCAGTTCGCCGTTGTCAAGCATGGAATCAAGCTGGACCCTGCCAGGCTTGTCAGGGGCGGAGAAATCCATCAGCAGGTCGTTGACTTCCACATTAAGTGCCGGCGCTAAGCGCTGCAAAAGTTTCATCGAGGGGAGACGCCTGTTGCTTTCAAGCGCCTGCACATAGATACGGCTGACCTCTACTTTATCCGCAAGTTTCTGCTGTGTAAGATGCTGTGCTTTACGAAGAGATTTTATCCTGTTGCCTAGACTCATTTAACATACATCCTCTCTCTGAAAGTGTTTTGTATAAGGATACAACAATTTCCTAATGTAGACAACCCTCAAAATTGTGTATGTCTAATAAAAAATAAAATACTTTTGGTAATCATTGACGTAAGCTCTCTTCTAATGGATACTTAGCGCATACAATCGGTTGATTTTTCTCTAGAACAGATCGTTATTTTTTACTCTCTTGTCTGTAGTAATTTATTTTTAATTATGGATGGCGTGCGTTAAATGTCTAAGTTAATGTTTTTTCAACAAAAAAATAGTGATGGCTCAGGCGGCAGATTTGCGGCTCAAAAAACTCTTTTTGCTGCCGTTATTTTTTTGTTGTTAATTATCGGTGCAGCCCTGCCTGCGAGCGCAATACACTTTCGCAATCAGGCTTACCAAAGCTGGGAAAAAGGCTGGCAGGCTTGGCAGCAAGGCGATAAAAGCAGCGCTTTGGCTTTTTGGTCAAAACACGCTTTCGCGGCTGATTTGGCACCACGCCCCGCAAGGCTTTATTATTGGCGCATAAGGGCTCTTGAGGATCTCGGATACTACAGCGAGGCTGAAAAGCTACGCGCCAAACTAGCGGACAAATTCCCCACTGATTTTTATACTTTTCTGCTCTTTCCAGACGGAGGTCTTGCAACCTCACCGGATAAAATTTTTTTAAAGAAGATAACTAAACTTTTCCACCCTTGCCCTTGGCGTGAGGAAGTTATTAAAGCCTCCGCCGTTACCGGTGTTTCCGAAGGAACAATTTGGTCTCTTATGAGGAGAGAGAGCAAATTCCGTCCTCATGCCGTGAGTCAGTCCGGAGCGGTAGGGCTGATGCAGCTGATGCCTTCCACTGCTATGGAAGAAGCCTCTTTCTTAAAAATTAAAAAATCAGATATTTATCTGCCATGCGACAATATCCTGCTTGGAGCAAGCCACTTTTCCAGAATGAACCGAAAGTTCCGCAGTGAAACGGTAAAGAGTGTTGCCGCCTATAACGCCGGCGCATCGGCTGTTGCAGGCTGGGGAGACCTTTCCGCATGCGACTGGGCTGAATGGGTGGAGAATATTCCCTATAAGGAGACAAGAGAGTTCGTGCGCTCTGTTTTAGAAAACAGAGAAGTATACAGGATTTTGTACGGCTTTAACGAAAATAGCGCGACGCTTTTTTCTCTGACCTCTCAGCCTTTTATCCCCGATATGACCGAAACACCCGCTTTGCGGGCGAAACTTAAAATTAAAAATAACGCAAAGGATGAGTTGAACAATGGTAGACAACCATGAGGAAGATTTTGACCCTGTAGCCAGAGTGGAGTGTTTTTTAAGAGAGAGCGATTTCTCCGGCTCAATTATGCACACTGAAGCGACTATTTTTACCGTGGCTGATGCCTCAATAGCCGTAGGAGCACCTGAGCCTGAGATACTTAAGAGTATTTTACTGCGCGTAAATAGAGGAGAGTCCTTCGCTCTCGCGCTGATGTCAGGCGTAAATATGGTTGATACCAAAAAAATAAAAAAAATGCTCGGAGTGTCACATCTCTCTTTCGCCTCCGGAGAATCCGTCTTTGAATGGTCGGGATTTCGCCCAGGCGGAGTACCTCCTGTAGGCTACCCTCAGCAGCCGCGCACACTCTTAGACGAAGACCTCTTCAAGTACGGCACGGTTTGGGCGGCGGCAGGAACTGACCATGACTTCTTCCCCATCTCACCAGAAAAATTATTAAAGCTGACCGGCGGAGAAAAAGCCGATATAAGAAAATAGGTTCTGATAATCAATAATATGCTTTAATTAGATAAAACTCTCCGCGGCAGCGCGGAGAGTTTTTAAGTTTTATCACATAATTAATAGAAGCCCGCAAAGAAGTCACTCGAGGACGACAAACATCAAGCCATCAAGAACGGCTCCAAGACGATGGAAAGTTTAGTTTCGCCTCTGCTGCCTAAAAGCGAGGAATACTTTGATTGGTCAAAGCAGCAGCACAGATCCATCACATGCAGGGCTGCGTATATAAGCAAGGAGGCTTGTGCATCTGCCATCTATATGTGAACCTGCTTTTTGCATATAATTCATTTGGGTCTGCACCTTTATCTTCTGCACCAGAGGATGCGCCGGGCAAAGATTTTGGGGTGAGCCCGCGGGCTTAACCGGCGGCAATTTTTGCCGCACTTTGCGCACAAAGGCGAAATGTCATGCCTGCAACTAATCAAAGATGCAGGAGGCCACGGGAATGATTAAAAATAGGGAAAATATTATTCTCATAAAATAGATAGCCAGCATCTGCGCAAAACTCAAAGGAATTTCCGTGTGCCAGACATGGATAACCACTTCAGTGAGGTTTATCAGCCCCACTGCCGAGATGGCAACGCAGATATAACGTGCCTCGGGGCTAAGAAGCACCTGCCCGAAGGTTACTGCCAAGAAGGGGTCAATAAAGGCGAAAACAGCCGCAGTCCCTAGTGCCTCAGGCTCACTCATATTGACTGCTTTAAAGAGACAGACAACCGGCGCCGACAGCAGATCGACTATCGGTGTGAAGTGAGTGAGAGCCATAAAGAAAGTACCTAGCGAGATCATCATCGGAATAGTTCCGAATATTAGCGGTAATGCTATCGACAGCGACTCGTGCAGATACTTTTTCACCGTCATGTGCTTAGCCTTAGCCTCGGCTCTGATAAAGGCGCGCTGAAGCACCGTATGGGATGGATGCTCTTCTGCCGTTGCGTCATGACGTCTTTCCGTTCCGTTCATATATGTATCGGGAATGCGGTTTAAAGGCCACAGCCGCGGCATAATCACAGCCAGCGCAATCATCGAAATATAGACGGTCGACACAACAGAAAAAAAGTACTCGTTCATATTTAAAATCGCCGCCAGCGCGTAAATATTGTAAATTCCGGCAAGAGAGAAGCTGGAGACCATCACCGCAGCTTCTCGGTCACTGTAAAGCCCGGCCAAATGCATTCTGTCCGTTATCACAATAGCCATTGAACTGCTCCCCAGCCAAGACGCCACACAATCCACCGCAGAGCGGCCGGGGACTTTGAAAAGAGGCTCCATCCAGCGGCTTGCGAATACAGCAGCGAACTGCACCAGACCGAAATCAAGCAGCAGAGGGGCTGTCAAAGAGAGCACAATCACCAGCACCACCAGCCTCGGGACAATATGGACAACGATGATTTCTGCAAATTTTATAGAATCACCCAGAGCTCCGGGCAACCCAAAGACTACCACCGCGGAAATTACCAAGCTGAATAAACGGACAAAAAAACCCAGCGGCGTACAGGCAAGATGTTCGGAAAAAATGTGGTTCTCATACACCCACGAGGGACGTATTACCATTATGTAAAGAGACAGCATCGAAACAACGAGAGCAATGGACATTACCGCCACGCCCAGATAGTTGTGCAGTAAGATAAGTATGTATTCTTTGATATGTCCCACAAAGGTGTTTGCCGCTCCGGCCGCCGGAAAAGGTATGAGGAACATACATACACCCAATGTAGAGGGTATAATGAAGCGCATTAGCCTATTGATTCTGCTCAGTAACATCACCTCCTTGATTTATAAAGTATAACAGAAATTCAAACAGATAAAATAGTATTTATCCCAAAATAGCACCATAAAAATAATCTAATAGCATTTATTAGTTCATTATTATCATAAAAATCTCTGTGATGTATAAGTTTAAAGAAGAAAAAACTCACAGTTGTAACGTACCGAAAAATTACAGGGCAATATCTTAAAAGCAAAGAGATACTAAGCTTCTAGATTTACCACAGGCACGGTTTGCAGGTTCACTATAGGAGAAGATGCACTCTAACGGAGAAATATGGGCAAGAAACTGTGCACAGCCGCTTCGCTTTGAGGCAGCTGATATTTAAGCAGCGATGCGGACTCTTTACAAACCCGCACCGCCGACATTTAACTTTTACAATAGACAAACCAATGTTAAAAAGGATTTAAATAGGATTGTTTTCCTCTGTCTGCTCAAGTTCGCAGCTGAAAAGCACCACGTCACCGACATTTGCGTTTTCAAGTTCCTCCGCCGCAGTCGGTTCGGGCAGGGGCCACTCGGCGTCAAGGCAGCTTTTAATGTAGAGTCTCAAGGTTTCCTCACCTCTCGACACCACGTCCTCTCTCGTCGGCCCTTCCGCCCAGCAACCGGACAAGCCGGGAAAGTTTGCGACCCAAAGCCGTCCGCTATCATAGCCGTCAGCAACAATGGCAGGATAAGTATACTTTTTTTTCATCAGCCAATCACCTCTTTAATCACTCTGATAAAGTTTCCTCCGAGAATTTTATCCGCGGTTCTCTTTGGATATCGCTCTTTTATCAGGCGCAGAAATTTTTCTTCCGCTTCAGCATGGTCTTTAAAGAGGTCCCCATGTTGTGTCTGAGGGTCGGCAATGCGCAAAGAGGCAAGGACGTCGCAGAGATCCATTCCCAACCCCACGTGGTCTGCGCCGGCAAGTTCAATAATATGGTCAATGTGCTCCAACAGCTTTTCTGCCGTTCGATGAGGGCGTATGTCTGCGGAGAAGGCAGAGTAGGAGTTCATACCCATAACTCCGCCGCTCTGAGCCAGCTTAATTATTTGCGCATCCGTTAAGTTTCTCGGAGAGGAGCAAAGAGAGCGGCAGTTTGAATGGGAAGCGATAAAAGGCTTTTTTACCATTTCGGCAACTTCAAAGAATCCCGGGTCATTCAGATGGCTTACATCAATCACCATTCCAAGTTCACAGGCCTTTTCCACTAGCTCACGCCCAAATTTTGTCAGCCCTCCTTCGATGCGCGGGGCATTCTCTGACGAAAAGGCGCAGCCGTCAGCGGCATAGTTGCGGCGAGACCAAGTTATGCCGAGAAACCTCACTCCCAGGTCAT
>CAZFWP010000002.1:0-59416 GCA_964522805.1 uncultured Synergistaceae bacterium
AAATAGTCACAGAATCGTTATAGTTCTCTGACACACTCCGATATGCTATACTGTGGAAAGCAATATTACAGGATGGCTCATTGTTATAGTTCTCTGACACACTCCGATATGCTATACTTAATAGTGCGCCAATACCCTCTTTTGCTGAGTTATAGTTCTCTGACACACTCCGATATGCTATACTGATCACCGCCAGCCTCGTTGCTATCACTTGGTTTATGCGAGGCCGGCTATTATTTTTTTATTAGAAAAGTAGCGTTTGGTTGACATTAAGGTACTTTTCTTTTTTAGTTTTCGTGCCCAGTAATATTTTCATTGCTGAATACTGGCGGTCTGTAATCTGCAAAAATCTTACAGAACCTTTTCCCGGAAGGTGCTCCCTTAATCTCTGCAAATGCTTATCCGCAGCATCCTCACCGTTGACGATTCTGCAGTATACGGAAAATTGCAGCATGTCATAACCGTCTTCGATGAGGAACTTGCGAAAATGGGTATAGAGATTTCTGTCTTCCTTGGAAACAACGGGAAGGTCAAAGAATACCAATATTCTCAAAAACCTCATCCTTCTTTCAGCAGCCATGGTTACTTATTGCAATCAGCTCAATTAATTTTAGCTTTTCGGGGGCAGCCGAAGTTGTCGCTGTGCTAAAACTGGCGCACATGATGTCTATCGCTCTAATGATACTTTGTTTTGACAGATCAATTACCGCACTTGAATTTAGGAGAGAGACCAATGAAACCCTCTCTTTAATGCCAAAATCCTGCCCCTCGGTAATATTTTGAGCCACCCATAAATCCACAACCGGGCGCAAAACTTCCATAAAATCATCAGCTAAATTAAAAGGATTAAGTTCATTACAATGGTGAACGCCCACCGCCGGGATAAAGCCATAGGCGGCAAGGCTCCTTGCGACAGATCCGCGCATTATTGAATATCCGTAATTTAAAGCCGCGTTCACCGTGTTATCTTCCTGTCTCGTGGTTGATGGCATATAGCTGTTAAAGTAGACTCTGGCAGCGAACCCCTCGCGATTTGTACTGTCGCCGCTTTTGACCTCGGAGGCGATGGCGTGAAGTTCGCGGCTGCCATCTTTATTTAGGTATGCCAAACATTTTGCTTGATTTGTTATTTTTTGCTTTACCAGCATACGCCAGCAATTTTTCCTAAAGGGAAGGCTCTGTTCCAACTGACCTTTTAAAACTTTTAATTGGCGGCTGTGCTGTGCGAAAGGGATAAAAAGACCCGATGGCAAATGCATCGGATCACAGCTGAACAAAGCAATGGATTTTCTCGCCAATTCATCAAGCAGCCGTGATGTTATCAGCGCTTGGGGCGTTTCAATAACGATTGAACAAATGTCCTCAAGAGGGATATGCACCTCTTCTTCCTGTTTCACTACCAAGTGATTCCGCTCCAAAGAGAGCCTAGCCGGTCCGGAAATGACGATGTTACGCCAACTCATGCGGAGGCTTCTCCTTTTTAATTTTGTGGTAGCTTCCCAAAACGTCCACCTCATACTTTTCAATCAGCTTGGCATTACGCATCCCTATTCCTTCCTTTTTGACGCTGCCAGAATGGTTAATAATTGTGATAGCTCCTTTATTAATATTTGTGCCGCAATAGTAGCCAAAAATTTCCTTTCGTTTGCTGTCAATGACCCTTATCAAATCATTGTAGTGCAGCGAAAGGAGAAATTTGTAGTCTGAGTTTATCTCCAACCATTGTGATTCCGGTTTATTACAGATTATCGCTCTTTTAATCTTCGTTTTATTTGCAATGTCCGCCACATAATATGGTACCAGATAGTGCTGTCCGTCTTTAATATAGACGTCAACCCTCACCATGCTGCCATTTGCGGCGATTCCCTTGCAAACCTCAACTCCCGATGAGGATTTCTCAAAGATTTTGACAGATTTTACCAGCGGCCCCGGTGTGCCGTCTTTAAGCGGCTTTCTGAATTCCTCCTTAAAGGCGTCCTTACCGTCTTTTGCCTGAAGGAGCCTCTCTTTCAAAGCTTCGTACAACCTTTTATCTCTCTCTTTGCCGACCATATCCTCAATTGAGTCAAGTTTTAGTTTATTCAGCTCAACCTTGGAGACCGTGCCGTATTCGCCGTTTTCATTAGGTCTGTGTACATATTTTGCACTTCTGATCGTTTGGGCATGAGCAGATCCCTTCACCCCGCGCCTTGGAGCCCTTGATATAAAGATTGGACGGAGGCTTTCCAGTTGTGCCTCCGTATATGATCCAAGCACGGAGTTTTGGATCTCTTCCGCAGGATTTTCAGAGATTCTGGCCGCGACTTCTTTTCTAAAGTCCATCCAAGGTTCAGGGCACTTCGGCATTTTTCCGTTATTGTCTTTTACATATAGTGAAGTCTCTCGTCCCTTAGAGTAATCTGATATCGACTTCACAATAGCGGGAGTCGCGGCAGCGATCACACAGGCGTCAAGTGCATGGTGCAGGTCATTTGCGGCTCTGTCCTTTAAGGCATTTATACCCCATAGGTGTCTTATTTGCGCTGTCGCCCGGCCGTTAAGTCTGACTACGGGACTTTTTATTTCCGGATCTGCAAATAGAAGGTTATTTTCAATCCAAAAAGCGACATATTTGGTTATGTACCTAGTGTCGTTAAGGTTTCTATCTTTCATTTCCGTTGCTTCTTTTTCATCGAAGCCTCGGATTTTCAATCTGGCGGCTTTTTTCTTATTTTTAATAATGCAGTCAACACGGGCTTTAAACGCTTCCCAGGATTGTTCGTCTTTGGCAAGGTATTCGTATGGTGTCTTGTTACCCTTGTTACGGTTTTCACTGCCGATTACCAGAACTTTATTCTCGCGCGAATCATCAAAAGATCGGCTGTAGGGCACAATGTGATCTATCTCAGCATATGTGCCGTCATCGCCTCTGAAGGCATTATTCGGCTCAATGTATTTGCCTGAATAGGGGCAGAATCCGCCCTGCTCTTTCCATAGGCGGTATTTTTCCAGCCCCTTGCCGTTGGGGCGCAATCCATAATTATTTTCATACTCTTCGGAAAGCCGATCTCGCTCCGTTTTATTATTCTTCTGGTGACGACTAATCTCATCTCGTTCTTTTTTGCTCAAAGCAAGATCTCTTGCAAGTTCAACTTGAATTCTTGTCGGAGAACCATATTTGCGGATAATCGCATTTACTATTTTTCGTGTCTGCGCTACAGCCCTGATAACGACAGGATTTCTTATCTCGTTCCAGTCCGGCACCGGCAAAATTTTACTGCGCCTCTTATCGTTTATACTTGGGTCGTAGTGACAGTAGCCAGCCAAGACACAGGCATCGTCATATCTGCAATAGTTTTTTTCCATGAAGGGCAGCAGATTTTTTATCGCTTTAAAAGAGAGCTCCACCACACCGCTGAAACTTAAGGACAGTACCGCTTCGGTCAATTTATCGGGAACTTGACGGGACGTTAGGTACTTTTTTATATCTTCATCTGTTTTCCAAAAAGTCAGAGCATAGGCCAAATCATCAAGAATCAGAGGATTGGTTGTTATGAGGCTACGCCAATAATCTTTTCCCAGTGTTGTTTCAATCGATTTCCTAAAGGCATGGTAGGCTTTTAGTTCTGTAAATACGTTCTCCTCCGGGTCTTTTTCTCTGGCAACTTTTCCGCGAATATAGTCAAAACTCCACTCGCCATCTACATTTATCGCTGCACGGATCTGCTTGTAGGTCACCTTTACCTTGCTGTATGCCAGACATTCGATTATTTTTAATTTTTCGGGAGAGAGAGCGGTCTTTATTCCGTCAACCCTGATACGAAGATTGGCGAGATTACTGAGCAGGATGAATCTTTCCGCGCTCCATGACGCCTTGGGAGCACGTATTTCTCCCGGCTCCAATTTGCACTTGCCTGTGCTTTGGAGAATCATTTCACCGGTAGTAAACGGGAGTTGGCGCTCAAATATCGCAAGATAGAGCCGCTCGGTCTTTTCTGATGCGTAGTTATTGCCGAAGCCGCGCTGGGCGTCAAACAGCAGTTTTGCTTCTTTGATTATTTCCGAACGCAGCAGGGTATTTGCATAATCTTTGTCCTTGTTGCGCTTGTGTGCCGCGAATTTTGGGTCAAGCTGAATCATCTCCCCGACAGTTCGATAACCCTTGCCGTTATTTCCCCTGTCTAAAAGTTCCGCATTATCTTTTATACTTGTTAATACACGTCCGTCTTCACTTGCGGAATCCCGGTTATTTTTTCTGTTGGATTTAAAACCACGGTGCTTCGCCATGTGCAAAAGCACACGCGCCCATTCTTCATTTGTAAGCAGAGAGTCCAACCCTTGCGCCCTCAGCTCCCACGGGGAACTAACATAAGGCTTATTATACAAAGCTTCCATATCCTCTTGAGAGAGCAGCCCCTCAGCAACGAAAAGTTTTCTGATATCCGCCATTCGTTGCCGCTTTCTGCGCAACCTTCTTCTCGTTGAGCGCGCAGCCCTCCGCGGCAAAGCAAGAGAAGCACCGCTCTGACTATCTTCCGCGCCGGTAAAGAGACGCACACCAAGGTCAGCGATTTGTTTACGGTCAAAGTCCAGAACAGACCATCCAATAGAAGCGATTCCTATGTCCAAACCCAAAGAGTAATTCACTATATAACCCCCCTTAGAGGATTTACAAATATAAAAAGATACCCCCGAGCAAAACAAACATAGGAATGTTTTACCGGGGGAATACTTTGCGGTGACACCCCTCTAAGAGGGATGCACTTATTATAGTAATGTGACACACTCCGACATGCTACACGTATACTTAACATACCGCTCACCTATTTTAATATATTTAAATAAAAATATCAAGGAAGTCATTGAAAGTATGTCTACTTTTAATGAATAATAAATCATAAAATGAGTAGCATTTTTAAATCACTTTTTGCCCATTGTTTGTGGTTCTATATGCAATAGTTCCGATAAAAATAGCATTTACTGTGTTATTTTTCTACTCGCCATACTAAGAAGCGGAAATTTCCGCTTTCTTTTGCCATCCTTCGCCGCTCCCGCACGCATTGTCGTGCTGCTGAATTCATTACCCCCTCAAAACAACCATCCCCGCTCCTTTCGGAGCGGGGATGGTTGTTAGCGTTTATTCCTGTTGGATTGTTGGCTTAAGTGAGCTTAGAAACCTTCCTGCGCGTGGCGGGCGATGATTTCTTCCTGCTGGTAGTTGTCGAGGTCAACAAAGTAGTCGCTGTAGCCTGCGACACGGACGAGGAGACCGCGGTAGTTGTCAGGGTGCGCCTGTGCATCGCGCAGTGTGGCTTCGTCAACTACGTTGAACTGGATATGGTGTCCTCCGAGTTTGAAGTATGAACGAATCAGGTTCTTCACCGCTTCGATACCCTCTTCGCCTGCGAGGACGGAGGGGAGGAAGCGCTCGTTGAGCAGTGTGCCGCCAGATTTCACTTGGTCCATTTTGGCAAGTGATTTGATAATTGCTGTCGGGCCGTTGCGGTCTGCGCCGTGGCTCGGTGAAGTTCCGTCTGATTCGGGCATTCCTGAGAAGCGTCCGTTCGGTGAGGCGGCGAGCTTCTGTCCAAAGTAGTTGTGGCAAGTGGTGCTAAGCATGTTGAGATGGTATGTCGGCCCCAAGATGCTGTGTCTGCCATCGATCATTTTGAAGAGGCTGTTGTAGACCTGCTTCATGATATTGTCTGCGTAATCATCGTCGTTGCCGAAGAACGGTGTTTTGTTCCAGAGCGTCAGGCGCATGGCTTCTTCGCCTTCCCAGTTATTTTTCATAGCAGCGAATAGCTGTGAAAGTGTGTAGGTGCCTTCGTCATAAACATGCTTTTTGATGGCGGAGAGGCTGTCGGTGATTGTGCCGATTCCTGTGCACTGGATATAGTCTGTGTTGTAGCGCGGGCCGCCATTGTAGTAGTCTTTGCCGTTCTGTATGCAGTCACGGATGACAACTGAGAGGAAGGTCGCCGCCATCTTTGTCGCATACTGGTAGCGGAGGTAGTTGTCAACCTTGATTTTTGTCGATACGGCATAGTCCATCTGTTTTTCAAAAGCTGCGTAAAGGTCGTCAAAGCTCTTGAAGTCAGCGATGTCTCCTGTTTTGATGCTTACCTGTTTGCCGGTAAGAAGGTCAACACCGTTGCTGAGTGTGTATTCAAGAAGCTTAGGAACATTGAGGTATCCGTGGAGCAGATACGCCTCTTTGCCGGCACAGCCTGTTTCGATGCAGCCGCTGGTTCCGCCCTGACGCGCGTCTTCCAGTGTTTTACCTACGCGCATCTGTTCCTGTATTACCATGTCAGCGTTGAACATTGAGGGGTAGCCCATGCCGTTGCGGAAGACTCTCGCGGCGGCGCGGAGAACGTTGTCCGGTGTGCGCTCGCTGACCTGGATGTTGCCCTGGGGCTGAAGCAGGCGAAGTTCGTCAAATATTTCCAGGCAGATGTATGTAACTTCGCTTGAACCATCAGAACCGTCAACTTTGAGCCCGCCGAGGTTGATGTTGGTGAAGTCGTTGTATGTGCCGCTCTCTGCCGCAGTGACGCCGACCTTTGGAGGCGCAGGGGTGTTGTTTACTTTTACCCAGAGGCAAGAGAGGAGTTCTTTGGCTGATTCACGTGTCAGTGTGCCGTCAGCCAGTCCCTTTTCGTAGAAGGGTGCGAGGTGCTGGTCAATATGCCCGGGGCTCATGGCGTCCCAGCCGTTAAGTTCTGTGATTGTGCCAAGGTGTACGAACCAGTACATCTGAACGGCTTCCCAGAAGTCACGCGGCGCATGAGCAGGAACGTGGTGGCAGACATCAGCTATTTTGAGAAGTTCCGCTTTGCGCTTGGGGTCTGTTTCCGTGGCAGCTGTTTTTTCGGCAAGTTCAGCATGGCGTTCAGCAAAGGTGATAACAGCATCGCAGGAGATGGACATGCCCTGAAGCTGTTCGTCTTTTGCTGTGGCTTCAGGATCGTTGATAAAGTCAAGTTTCGCGCGTGCCTCGGCAATGTCCTCTTTGAGGTCAAGTGCTCCCTTGGTGTAGATGAGATCGTCAAGCTGTGTGTGTCCGAGAGCTCTCTGTTCGCCGAATTCAGTAAATGTACCGGCTTCGTACAGGAGGGTCCAGTCAGCGGGCATACGCTCAAAGAGTCTGTCTCTCATGCAGCGGCCGCGCCAGAAGGGCTCGACAAATTCTTCATATTTATCAATATCTTCGGCCGCCACAGTGTAGTTCTGCTGTTTGCGGGTATTGAGGATTTCCAGGTCCTGTCTTGAGTGACAAGTGAGTTCGGGGAAGGTGGAAACAGCCTTCGGTGCCTTACCGCGCTCGCCGACGATAAGTTCGTCTTTTCCAAGATAGAGGCTCTTATTTGCACAGATATACTTGAAGTTGGATGCACGGAGAACAGGCATCGCCATCTTTCCGTCGTGCTCTCTATAGAACTCGGTTGTAAGCACGGCTCTTTCAATGCAGATAGAAGGATGAGCATAGAAGCTTTCGTCACGAAGACGCTGAATACGTTCGTTCATAATAATTCCTCCCTGTAGTCGATATGATATATGATGGTCGTCTGTTGATATTTATGGTTTTGCCTGATGATTCAGGCATTGTTTGCTTGTTTGCAGCGTCAGCCGCCAATATGCACTTTCAGCCCGTAGCTTTCGAGAATCTCCGCCGCGTGTCTGGTTTGGTTCTCCGTGGGAGGCATGAGATTCGGCAGTTTGTAGTCCATTTTCCACCGTTCGTGCTTGCCCTTCGCCACTGTGTGATACGGCAGGATGTTGACCGCGGTAACGCCTTTCAGGTCTTTTACAAAAGCTCCCAGCGCTCCCACGTTTTCGTCATCTGTGTTAAGCCCGGGCATAAAGGGGAATCTGACGTTTATTTTCGCCCCCGCTTCCGATATTGCCTTGAGGTTGGCAAGTATGACGGCATTGTCCACTCCGGTGTATTCTTTATGTTTGATCGGGTCCATCTGTTTTACGTCATAGAGAAAGAGGTTCGCATGTTTCGCCGCTTCCAAAATGACTTCTTTCTGCACAAAGCCGCATGTGTCAATAGCGCGGTGGTATCCCTCAGCTTCACAGGCTTTCAGCGCCGCAATGAGGAAGTCTGGCTGCGCAAAGGGTTCCCCTCCCGAAAAGGTAACGCCGCCGCCGTCACGAAAAAAGATTTCATCTTTGCGGAGCTGGGTCATCAGCTCATCGACGCTGTATTTTTTTCCGCAGACTTCACGGGCTTCCGCAGGGCAAACTTTTTCGCAGATGCCGCATCCGTCGCAAAGACCTCTGTCTGTTATCAAGGTGCCGTCCTGCACAGAAATAGCTTTTGAGGGGCAGGATTTTACGCAGGTACCGCAGGCAATGCATCTTTCAGGACGAAATAGAACTGCGGGAAGGACTGCCTGGCTTTCGGGGTTGTGACACCACCAACATGAAAGCGGGCATCCTTTAAGGTGTACAGTCGTTCTTGTTCCGGGACCGTCGTGAATCGAATACTTTTTAATATCAAAAATTATTCCTTTGACCGGCATTTTAGCCCTCCTCGGATATATCCAGCTCCGAATGGTGCGCGAAATAGTATTTCCTGATGAATCTTTCTTGTACGGAGAATGACCAGTGAACATCTCTGACAAACTCGGCTGCTCCGTTGAAATCTCCTCTGCGGAAGAGTTCAATCATTGTTTTGTGTTCATCAAGCGAGTGTATTTCCCATTCCTTGACAAAGGTCTTATTGCGGGGGAAGTCGTACAGCCGCTCTTTATGTATTTTTATGTAGTTCAGCATATCTTGGTTATCAGACATGCTCAGATATGCGTTGTGAAATTTCAAGTTTTCATTGTAGAAGCTGGCGTAATTATTCTGGTCAAGCGCTTTGCGCATCGCGCTATTGCATTTTTCCATAATATCGGCGTCTTTTTCGCGAAAGCGCAGCGCAACTAAAACAATCACCGCTGATTCCAGACCGCCTAATATTTCATAGATATTTTTAATCTTTTCAAGTGTCAGTCCGTTTACGACAACACCGCGGCGCGGATATATGGTTACAAAACCTTCTGATTCAAGCTGAAACAGCGCATCGCGGAGAGGTGTGCGGCTCATTCCCAACTCTCTGCTGATCTCGTTTAGGTTCAGAAATGAACCTGAACGGATGATACCATCGTTCATATTTACCCGCAGATAGTCGTAAACCTGTTCTCTAAGTGACTTCAGTGTGAAATGATCCTCGCTGCTCATGGATATTCCCCTCTCTTAATTTTAAGTTTAGCACAGATATATCAGATTGCAATAGTCTGTTTTAAAAATCCGTAAACAACAGCATGAAAATATTATGTTTTTAACTGTCATAAACTGAATTTTTTACATGTTATAGCTATGATGTCATGTGATATATTTGCGGTCAAATTGAGCTGTTTCTAGTACAAATGTTGATACTAGCAATACTAAGAGATATTATATATCTTAAGGACAGTGTAACCCAACATAAATATCAGACTTTCGGCAAAATATTCTTCCGCTAGTTAATGATATTTATGCTTACATGAACTCAAAAAAAGGTTATACTTAACAGGCGTGGTAATCTTTTTTCAAAACAGAAAAATTCAGAAACATCATAGAGAGGAGAACCTAGATGAAGATTAAAGAATTTAAGCTCGAAAGACTGTTCGCACGCTATAAATTACAGACAAAATATATGCTGAGCCAGTCCGCATGCGAGTTCTGTACAATGAAAGAAATTCTCGCCATGGCCGACGATGAATGTATGGCTCTCTGGAATAATTTGAGCTTAGGGTATACCAGCCAGATGGGATTCCCGCTCTTCCGTGAAGCTGTCGCCAAACGCTATTCTTCAATCAGACCGTCTGATATTCTTGAAGTTGTTCCCGAAGAGGGTATTTTTATTTTTATGAATACTATGCTCGATCCAGGGGACGAAGTCATTATTATGCAGCCGGCGCTCCCCTCACTTTATGAAATTCCGCGCTCACTGGGCTGTAAGGTCATACGTTGGCCGCTTGAAATTACCTCTTGGGGCTGGAGGCTGAATATAGATTTCCTCGCTGAGAATATTTCACCCAAGACAAAGATGCTGATTATGAACATTCCCAACAACCCCACAGGCTATATTCCCGTCAGAACAGAGATGGACAGAATTCTCAACATGGCCGACAAAATGGGAACATGGGTGTTTTGCGAAGAGACTTACCGCGGCATGGAGCATGACCCCGGTGCGGCACTACCCTCTTTGGCCGACCTCTACAACAGAGCCACGGCAGTCGGCGGACTTAATAAGTATGGTCTGCCCGGTACAAGAATGGGCTGGATAGCCACCAAGAACAGACAGGTGCTTTCCGACTGTTCCATATACAAGGACTATACAACTCTCAGCAGCAACGCCCCAGGTGAAGTATTGGCGACCATCGCGATGAGAAACGCCGAAACACTGCTGCAGCGCAACCACAAAATTGTCTTGGACAATTTGGCGATAGCTGAGAGTTTCTTTAAAAAGCATAAAAAGATCTTTAAGTGGATTCAGCCAAACGGAGGCTCTACCGCTTTCCCGAAGCTGCTGCCTCCATTTGATGTTACCGAGATGTGCGAAAAAGCGATGACAGAGAAGGAACTGCTGATTGTCGGCGAACGCGCATACGGCATAGATACAAACCACTTCCGTATTGGACTCGGCAGGCTCGACTTTGCAAAAACGCTTTCCGTCTTTGAGGAATTGGTTACCGAAATGGAGAAGACACTTTAAAATTATGTTTTATCTAAAAGGTTCCGCGCCGATATGAGAGCGGAACCTTTTTGTTCTTCATCGCCCGACAAGAGCAGGAACACCGTTAATGTATGTCAGCTTGGGTACTGTGGCAGTGGCGTCCTGTTCACCGCAGAAGAAAATGTCGTTTGTGAAACCCAACCCCTGAAGTATGCGCCCATGCTCTGACTCCATCGCCACTGCGGCAATGTCCGGGCCGAAGTGGTGCCAAAGAGCCATCGCAGCTATTGCACCATCGGTGAGTTCCATCTCTTCCGCCCCGTTTGAAGGAGCCAAAGCAAGCATTTTTTCGACCAGCATTCCGGCACAGACAGTGTCTTCCATGGAAAATTCACCATTACGTCCGGCAGCAATGATGCCTACCTTTGTTCCGACACAAATGGCTTCCCAAGCAGCAGCTTCGGCGTTTCTTGCGCAGGCCACACGCACTTCAGCACAATCAGAAGCAGCTCTCATCAGGGCTGATGTCCCGTTTGAAGTGGTAATAATAGCATTTTGCGCACCGCCGTTTTGTGACAGCTCAAGCGGTGAGTTGCCAAAATCAAAGCCCGGCACAATCAAACCGCCTCGCTCCCCCATCAGTTTCCAATCACTGCCAAGCTGATCTTTCAGCTCCATAGCCGCTGCAACCTCTGTTGCTGGCAAAAGTACCTCTCCGCCGATATCAAAAAAGGTAGTTATCTGTGTTGACGCGCGCAGCAAGTCCACCACCAGCCGGCAGTCATGCTCTTTTAGTTTTTCACTCGGCAGAAAAGCCACATCGAATAGGTATTTCATGTGAGAATCCCCCTATTTTATTTACAACGCTTGATGATACAATGATTCTATAGCTTTAGCGGCTATTATAATATCACGATGATTGGAGGTAACATATTTATGAAAGTACTAATTGCTGTAGATTTTAGCCCTATCGGCAGAGAGGTTGCCCGTAGCGGCTATGAAATGGCTCAGTCAGGCGGCATGGACGCAGTCTTTTTCCACTGCGCTCCCCAAGCTTCTCGTTTTCTTGAAGGATATGATATCAAAGCATTTATCTCTCCGTTGAGTAAGAACGACCAGCAGCAAATTATGGATAACGCGAAAAAAAACCTTCACAAAGTGATGGAAGAGGTCATTTTGGAGTTTGGCAAGCATAACCATACCAACGTTGAAGAGCACCTCACTCAGGGCGATGCCAGCGAAGAAATCCTAAAATATGCGAAGAACAACAGCGTGAATTTAATTTACCTTGGTTATAAGAGCTACAGCGCGATAGCAGAGCTTTTGATTGGCAGCACAGCAGCAAAAGTAGTCAGATATGCACCTTGCTCCGTATTGATCTATAGGCCGGAAAAGTAGTTTCACGGCTTTTGAATATCGTTAACAGAACAGGACGTCTGCGGAAGCTCTTTTCCGCAGACGTCCTGTTCTGTGTTGTTCACTTTTTTTGCGCAGAGCGTACAGCATAGTTTTATCGTGCCACGTTAATTTTTAGTCTTACAGGCATAGAGTGTCTTTTTACGGAAACGCTGATTAATCAGTAATCATTCAATAAGGACCGGTGTGCACGCTGACAGCAGACATAGAGCCGAAATCTGTGATTTGCGCAGATAGAACGTAGTCTCTTCGTCAGCCTTGCGGTTCTAGCCTCCGCGCTTATAGCAGATAAGCCTCAGATGCAGACGTGCTATGCCTGTAATGTTCGCGGTGCATATAATCAGCGATTTTTTAGATTTTTTCTGCGGCGGCGATGATTTGTATTTCCACCGGCGCACCGCCTGGCAAGGTGGCCGCACCGATAGCCGCCCTCACTCCGATTCCGCGCTCTTTTAGAATCTGTACAAAGTAGTCAGAGGCAAGATCACCGATCTTTGCATGGAGAGCAAAACCCTCTTCCGCATTGATATATACTGTGATGCTCACGATTGCTGCTATTTTTTCGTCTCCGTTCAGAAGTCCCGAGGCGGCGGCAAAAGCGTTGCCCGCAGCCAAATAAACCGCCTCTTTATATATTTGCGGGTCGGCGTCAGCCTTGACTTTGCCGCAATAAGCGAGCTTGCCGTTGAGACGCGGCGTCATACCCGAGGTAAAGATGAGGTCTTTAAAACGGACAGCGGGCTTGTATTTGCCCTGCGGTATAGGAACATCATTCATTTTCTGTACCTCTCTGCCACTGCTCCTATCCTTTCGATTGCATCGCAGGCTGCTTTTTTGTCTTGCGAAAAGTTTATGCGGAAGGAATCGGTAAATTGTGGGCCGAACTCCGTACCCGGGGTGACAGTGACGTCGGCTAAGAGACGCAGCGCTTTGACAAATTCGCCAATGCTCACCTCAAGCGGCGGAAGTTTGACAAAAAGGTAGCTGCCGCCCTCTGTCGGGCGAGCTTCTATACCGGGAATCGCCGCAAGTTTTTTCAACAAAGCGTCGCGGATTTCTTGGTGGTCAGAGACTCTTTTTTCCATCCAGCCATCGGGCTCAGAAAACCAGTTCTTGGCTACAGCCTGGTTGTAACCGGCAGCACGCAGAGAGACTATGGCTTGCAGCTTTTCCATGCGTGAAATTATCCGCGGCGCGCCAAAGGCGATTCCGAGGCGAAAACCGCTGAGAGATTCCGTCTTGGAGGGGCCCATAACAGTTACGATGTTCTCGCTGTCAATGTTTTCATTGCATAGGTGCGTGTAGCGGCGGCCGTCAAATATCTGTCTTGAATAGAGCTGATCAGCTATCACTGTTACATGGTACTGCTGTGCCAAGCGTGCTATTTCTTTTATCTCGTCAGCGGAATAGATAACGCCTGTAGGGTTGTTGGGATTTGAGAAGAGAAAGACCTTGGCTCCGTCTTTGAAGGATTTTTCCAGACTGGTGAGGTCAAGTCCCGCTCTGTCTCTGACATTCAGATAGTCCATCGTCACAGGAGAGAGCACTCCGTCAAAGAACTCTACTATTTTTCTGTTGGCAAAGTAGTCCGGCTCCACGATGGCAACCTTGTCTCCCCTGCCGACAAGCGAGCCCATAGCCAAGAAGAGCGCACCTTGTGTTCCGGGAGCGATAATCAGATTTTCCGCATCAACTTTCTTGCCGGTAAAGGCAGAAACTTTGGCTGCCAAGTATTCACGAATGTTTAGGCTGCCGCGGTACTCCGTGTAGGCCTGGCACCCTCCCATGCGGTAGGCTTCATCAAAGAGTTCTCTGCTGCCCGGTATCGGCTCGTGAGCATCTACATCTCCGTGAGAAAAATCAACGGCACGTCCGGCTATTTTTTCTCCGCGCAGACCGCAGGCATCGTCTTTGCGGCGCACTTCCTGCCCAGGAGCGTTATCAACGCCGAGTTTCTGAAACTTTTCATCAAGCTGATTCATCGCGATATCCCCTTTGTCGTTCAAATTTGCACATGGTGAAGTTTTCTCTTACAAGGAGTAGTCTATCAAGCAGATAGCTATGGAGCAAATAGAATAATGTGTATAATAATCATATAAATTTTCTTATAATATATAAAACATATTATATAATAACCCTAAGAATTGCAATATGTGGGGGGATCTTGGTGCGCAGAGAGATGGAGTATATTTATGAGGTCTACAAAGAGAAAAGCTTCTCCCGCGCGGCTGAAAATCTCTTTATTTCTCAGCCGGCATTGAGCGCTATTGTCAAGAAAGCGGAGGAGAAGCTGCAAGTGCCGATTTTTGACCGCAGCTGTAAGCCAATCAAGCTCACCGAGGCAGGCAGGCTCTATATCCGCAGCACTGAGAGAATCATGGATATTGAGCGGGATTTGGAGGATAATATCAACGCTCTGCGCGACTCGGTAAAGAGCATCATCAATATCGGCAGCGCCGCCTTTTTTTGCGCTCATGTTCTGCCGGAGATAATACAAACTTTTCAACGCCGTTATCCTGATTACCGAGTTAACCTGTCTGAGGGGAACGCTGTCGGCTTGGCAAATTCTTTGCAATCAGGGCTACTGGATTTAATTTTGGACGTAGAGGCGCTTGATCAGAAGATTTTCACCTCAGTCCCGTGGAAGCGTGAGCATATTGTTTTAGCCGTTCCCGCGGCATTTGAAGTAAACACAAAGCTTGAAAAGTATCACATTCCCTTTTCCGCTGTGAGAAGCGGTGAATTCCGCTCTGACTTATACATGGCCGCACCGCTGGCGTTGTTTCGCAGGGAGTCCTTTTTGTTTCTTAAAAAAGGCAACGATATGTATCGCCGCGCCCTTAAAATGTGCAAAGATGCGGGCTTCACCCCAAAGATATCCATGTATCTCGACCAGCTTTTAACTTCATATTATGTGGCGAAAGACGGCGGCGGCATCGCCTTTGTGCGCGCTTCTATCACCCAATATGTGGAACCTGCGGATAAGCTCCTCTTTTATAAAATCGCCGATGAAAATTCCCTGCGCGATATTATGATTTCCCGTAAAAAGAACTCCGAGATTTCAAAGGCAGAGGCCCTTTTCATCGATTTTCTGCAATCTAATGCCTAGAAGAACGCCCTCAAAGGGGCAATCGCCAAACATACAGACTGTGCCCGGCACGTACAGGCAGAGAGCAAAAGCAGCAGCTTTATGACTTTGTCGATAAAGGATTTTCGCAAATTTTAGATTTGCGCAGATGGGCTTAGTTTCTCCCTTAATCGGGGCGATTTTTCCATTCAGGCGTATTCCAATCACCCTCGGCAGGCGCAGCCCGTATTTGAGACGGGATGTGCATAGCATCGTCCGTTTTCTAAATGTGAAATGCAAAAGCCAGGCGTCTCTTTGCTTCATAAGAGACGACCTGGCTTTTAGCTTTTATTTTCTTCGTTTTTTTAGGCTAATATCCTATCGGCATAATGGCGATGATGCGTGAAAGCGGTCCGATGTTGAGCGCATCTATTAAGGTCATCTTGTTGAACGAAGCTACGTAGCGCGTCTTCATCCCCAAGGCTTCCGCAGCTAGATAGACATTTTGGGACATGGCCCCAACTGCCACGTCGGCCCAGCTTTCAATTCTTGGGCCGCTCCCCTTTGTACCGAAAACAAGAATCACGGGAGCTGTGCCGACATACTCCTGAGTACCGGCTTTTTTCAGCAGTTTTCTGTCGCTTAGGAGTTTCAGCATATTTTTGTTCCAATCATAGAGATAACAGCCTTCGCTTGTGAGGACATACACGTTAACATAAGGTTCCTGTCCCATGGCGAAGGGCACGGTCCAACCTTTTTCTTCTCTATTTTTGCCTGCAGCAGCCCAAAGAATTGTTGACAGGTCTTTCAAGGAGAGATCACGGCGGGCAAAGATCTTTCCCGAAGCTCTCTCAGAAATCGCCGCCAAAACACTGGGGCCGCCCTCTTTGTCAGGAACAGTAAGCATAATATCGCCTGCGGCAAAGGCAGGGACCGAGGCGGTGATAATCAGTACTGCAGCAATAGCCGACAAGATTTTTTTCACACTCATCAAATAACCTCCCATTAGATGAAAAACATTTATCTTCTTTATTATAACGCTCTTACTACCAAGCTCTTTCGTATATTTCGCGCACCGACTTTTCGTCCAATTTCCGCGGATTATTGGTAATCAGCCTTGTCTCTCTCATAGCAGCGGGAGCCATGGAAGCAGCGGCCTCTTTGGGAATACCGAAGTCACGCAGTCTGGTTTTCACTCCCGCCCTTTCGCCAAGGTTGATCATCGCGGCAAGAGCGGCGTTTGCAGCCTCTTTGTCTGACATCCCCTCTTTTAGCACACCCATAGCCGCGGCGACGGGAACGAACTTTTCTTCGCAGCCCTCAAGATTGTATTCCATTACCCAGCGCAGCAGAGCTGTGTTAGCCTCTCCGTGCGGCACGTGGTATTCTCCGCCCAGAGGATAGGACATCGCATGAACTCCCGCTGTTCCTGACATGGAGAAGGCCATCCCCGCCAGCATGCTGCCATACATCTGTCTCTCACGTGCGGCTCTGTTTGAGCCGTCTTTGACACATATTTCCAAATTCTGGACGATATTTCTAATCGCCGTCAGAGCCAAATCCTGCGTCAGTGCATTGGTACCGAGCGAAAGGTATGATTCTACACCGTGAACCAGTGCGTCCATGCCGGAGGCTGCGGTAATGCCCGCCGGCAGAGGGAGGGTGAGCTCAGGGTCTACAAGAGCAATGTCCGCTACCAGATGTCCGCTGGAAACGCCCTTTTTCACATGTTCCGCTTCAAAAGAAAATACCGCCACTGCCGACACTTCAGAGCCGCTCCCTGCCGTAGTGGGGATCATGATTGTCGGCAGCCCCTTGGCCGGAACTTTCTCACTGCCAATAACATCTGCCACATTTAAGGCGCGGTCTTTGGCCATCACCGCCGCCATTTTGGCAAAATCCATCGAGCTGCCGCCGCCAAAGGCGATGATGCAGTCATAACCGCCATCGATGATAAACTTGACCCCCTTATCAAGGAGCGCCACAGGCGGTTCCGGCTGTACCTCTCCCCAATGACCGGGGACCATGCCGAGAGCTCTCATGGAGTCCATCAACTCGCCCAGAAGCGCACTTTTCGCCATACTGGCGCCGGTAATAAATAGCGGACGCTTAGCACCTAAAGCCGCAGCTTTTTCTGCTGCTTGCCTTACGCATCCCGAAGCAAAAATTATCTCTCTCGGCATACGGAAACGAAAGGGATTCATAGCCGGAACAATATTCATTACATTAACCTCCCGCTAAAATAGTTATATAAAAATTTAAGGACAGCCGTTTAAATAGCAAACCTTCAATAATAACCGCCGTACTGCCCGCCGGTCCATAGCATCGAGTCAAGCTCTCTGATTTCATGCGATAAGTACGATAGTAAATTTTTGATTTGCGTAATCAAACTTAGTCTCTTCGTTAATCATTTTTATTATTCTGCGGATGTGCCGCCGGCAAAGCAGGCGCACCCTGCCTGCGGCACTGACAGCGCATATCATCGGCAGCAAACTATTTTTTTACATCCATGGCCATGGCACACCAAAACCAAAATAACGAAGCACTGCGGCACCGAGTAATATTGTCAAAAAAGCACCGAAGGCTAAAAAGGGGCCTAACGGCACATGGTCTTTACGCGAAACTTTTTTCATAATCAACAAAGGAATAACGATGAAGCCTCCGCAGAGAAAACCCATGTACAGGGCCAGTATTGTACAGCGCCAGCCTAGAAACGCGCCGATACCCAACATGAGCATGGCATCGCCGAATCCCATGCCGCCACGGCTAATGATAACAATGGCAAAAATAAAACCAAATCCCAACCCAGCCCCCATTGCTCCGTCAACAACGGCAGGCAATCCACCCAAGATTCTCAAAGCCAGCCCGGATGCTGTCATCACCAACGCCCAAGAATCATAGATGTATCCGGACTCAATATCAGTGAGAGCGTGAAAAAGCAAAAAGGGCAGCATTAACGCGGCAAAAAGCATCGGCACTGTCAAACCGAACTTCCAAACAAAGAGGGCAGCGGCGGCACCGGCGGTGAGTTCAGCGGCTATGTGACGCCGCGGTATAGGATTTTTGCAGCTGCGGCACCTTCCCTGAAGCACAATATATGAGATTATCGGAATCAAGTCAGGTGAAGAGAGCACACGACCGCAGCTATCGCATACAGACCTCTCGCTTCCCCACCATTTTTTATCCGCCACTGTCCTCATGGCGGCGGCATTGATAAAAGAGCCAAAAACAGCACCCAACCAAAAGCCGATAAAAATATGCAGCCCAACCATATTTCCCATATCGACACCCCGCATGAAACAGTTAAAATAAAGACCTATTCATTTTACACTAAATTGTTAAAAGGAGATAACACTATGCCTATCGTAATTGTTAACATCAAAGAGGGACGTACCCTTGAGCAAAAAAGAGCCATGGTCGCAAAAATGACCGAGGTCCTTTGCGAAACTATGGATGTTACACCGCCATCGGTTAGAATCATAATCAACGAGATGAAAAACGAAAACTTCGCCAAGGGAGGCATCTTGGTGGAGGATAATCCCGCAGACCAGTATATAAAGAGAGATTAACCGCAGATAACATCCTTAAAACGTTTGTGCTGCCACAGCCATTGACCCGGAGTGCGCTTGATCATCTTTTCCAACGCTAGGTTGACTTTGACGGTAATGTCTTCGATAGTGCTGTCGCGATCAGTCCCCTTCTCCCATTCAATCGGAGCTTCAAAGACGATTTTAAGGCGAAAGGGAGCAATTCTCACAATGGAGACAGGCAATATCGGAGCGTGTGTAAAGTAGGCAAAAACAGCAGCACCGGCGACAGTAGAAGTTACCTGCCCCATGAAAGGAACCATCAGTCCGTTGCCGCCGCCATGCTGGTCTGAAAGTATCGCCAAAAAGCCGTTCTTACGAAGATGGGAAATAGCCCTAGTCATAGGCTCTCTTTTGTCAATGATCAAGGTGTTTTCCGCCGAGCGCAGCTCCTCAATCAACTCTCTTTGAAAGGGGCTGTCCGCCGCCCTGGCGATAGCGGCTGAGTTAGCATGCTGACCTATCCAGGCGGCACCAAGCTCCCAATTACCAATATGGGCAGAGACGCCGATAACGCCGCGTCCTTTTTCAAGAGCGCTGTCAAAATGTTCCTTGCCCTCCACCGCCTCAAACCAGTCAAGAACCTTTTGCGGAGAGCCGTGAAGCGCAAGAAGCTCCAGACCAGTCCAAACAATGTTGTCATAAGACTCCGCCACGAGTTTATCCCTCTCGCTATTTGGTATGCCAGGATAAACAAGTTCAATGTTCTTTCTGGCAACAGATTTCCTCGGTCCGATGATTTTTAACAGAGACGACAGTATAAAGCCAGCCAGAGTGGCTCCCATCCCCGGTTTTATCATGTGTGCTGCGGCAAGCGCCAATTTTACTTTACGGTCCATTGTATTCCACCTCACCATTAGCGTCCGAACCAAGGCTCGGCCGCATAAAGATAATATCACAAAAAATAGGTATCTTTGCCAACACAGTGACTCTATCATGTTGTAGAATAGGAAACACAGAAACATTGATAATATATAAAGTACAGAAAGGGGTTATTTTATATGAAAGAGATCATCAGCACAGAAAATGCACCGGCAGCAATCGGTCCATACTCACAGGCGGTAAAGGCAGGCGGATTTATCTTCCTCTCAGGGCAGATTCCCCTCGATCCCAAGACCATGACTGTCGTGCCGGGGTGCGTACAGTGCCAGGCGGAGCAGGCCCTTAAAAACATGAAGGCCGTTCTTGAAAGCCAGGGGCTGGACTTCTCCGATGTTGTCAAAACAACGGTATTCATTAAAGACATGAACGAGTTCGGAAAAGTAAACGAAACCTACGCCAAATACTTCACAGAGAACGCCCCCGCGCGTTCATGCGTTGAAGTTGCCAGACTTCCCAAAGATGTCCTTGTGGAAATCGAGGCTATTGCGGCACTCAGATAACCACAGCAGATATTCTGTTTATAATTGTTTATAAGAGGTGACGGCTTTTAGCGTCCCTCTTTTTTTATGCTGCATAAAAGACAATATTAATCAGCATCTATAAACACTTTTATGCCGCAACATTTATAGACAGTGGCATAAAACTGCAGCTAGGTCAATAACAGGTATCTTCTCAGCGCTGTAACTAAAGATAAAGCAGACGACAGTACTCTCACCTGCAGAATGCAAAAAACGCCGTCAGAAAACTGCAGCCGCAGAGATTTTTTAGCCTGGTCAAGAGCCCATACACAGTAGCCCGCTATTACCGCCTGCATTAGCAAAGATAATTGTCAGCACCTGCACGTGAAATTGCCTCTTTAGAAGTATTGCAAAATCAGAAAAGGATGTTATAATACTCTTCGTCATGATTTTTATGACCTGTTATTCCTCGATGGCGCAATCGGCAGCGCGGGTGGCTGTTAACCACTAGGTTCGAGGTTCGAGTCCTCGTCGAGGAGCCAGAATGGCTCAATCCCCGCTCTTAAGAGCGGGGATTTTTTTATACGTACCTTTGTTTGTGCAAAGATTCGTTATGCATGGTAACATCGTCATAGTTGTTTTATTTCACAGCAATGAAATGAAAAGAGATGACGCAAATGCAGGAAAGAATAAAGAACCGCAAAGGATATTATGGTGTAAAGCTTCATCAGATACTGAGCTTTTCATCTATATTTCAGAAGGCGGCGACATTTGGCGGCGAATGGGGCTTTTTCCCCGGGTGCAGCATGATGGGGTATTCTCCGGAACTGATTTTGCGCGTTTATAGATGGCTTAAAAAAGCAGATCCTTCCATCGGTCTTGTCAGCGGCTGCTGCGGGCACCCGACACTGGCGCTGGACGATATGGCGCGCTTTGAAGCCTACCAGAGAAAAGTCGGCGGCGAGATGAGGCGCGCCGGACTCAAAAAACTTATCGTATGCTGCCCCAACTGTGAGGAGACGCTGCGAAACATCAAATGGCTGACGGTTCGTTCTATATGGTCAATGCTGGACGAGGCGAATTTTACCGTCGATGCGTCGGGCGACGCCAAATATGTGCTTCACGACCCATGCCCCACACGCAGAGACCCCGATACGCAGGAGGCCTTTCGCCGTGTGATCAAGCGCTGCAGCGTTAATTGGGAAGAGTACCCTTCCTCGCATGACAAAGCACTCTGCTGCGGAAAAATTAAAATGCTGATGGTTCTTGACCCGGAAACAGGGCATAAGGTGCTGGAGCGGCGTATAAGCGAAAGCGATAACAACAATGTGCTCACCTACTGTTTTTCCTGCGCAGATTCCTTCCGCGGAGCCGGCTGCAATGCGGTGCACGGGCTGGAGCTGCTTTTCCCCGGCAACATAAATGCGAGAAGCACTTGGAAAAATCGCTATGAGTCAGCGAAATCAGTGGAACGTTTTATTTGACCTTGCCGATTTAAACAGCTCAGCGGCGAATTCATTTTTATTTTCCCCTCAGAGAACCTTTGGGCTCTGCCATTATGAGCTGTGCAAATGGTGTTTTTCGTCCCAAGGACAAGTCACCGCATTTTGAGTTTCAAAACAAAGGCGGATCGGAAACAAAAGCCAACTCAATGTCATCTACCAAGGGGGCTTTTGGCGCAAAGATAAAATAAATACCGTCCTTAAGAAAAACGCTTACTGACAATAAAGCGTGATGGAATATCCAGAACTATTCGATAAGTAAAACAGAAACCAAATACTAAATCACAGTAAAAACAAAAAGTCGTCTCGAGAAAGAGATGACTTTTTTTATAACATGATTTCCAATTTTTTCTTATTTCTATTCCTCTCATAGATATTTACCGTAATTATTCTTAATAAAATTATTATATCTCGTTATAGTATGATAAACTATCTATCATAGTTTATTTTACTGATGATATTCTAGAAGGGGTTGATTTAACATGCGCAAATATCTTATTCTCGCTATATTGGCCATAATACTGCTTTCAGCACAATCATTTGCGGCAGAGACGATAAAGATAGGACAGATTGCCTCTCTCACCGGTGATTTTACCGATTACGGACAAATGGAGGTAAACGGGGCCAAACTTGCTATCGATGAAATCAACGCCAACGGCGGTATTCTCAGGAAAAAGGCGGAACTGGCCGTTTATGACAGCAAAGGCAGCAGCTCTGAAACGATTAACGCTGTCAGACTGCTGACACTTAAAGAGCATGTCTCGGTAATCATAGGCCCCGGCACGTCAAATCTCTGTATTGCAGCAGCCCCCATTGTCGCAAAAATGAAAACCCCGCTTGTCTCGCTCCTCGCAACAAATACAGGAGTCACCGTCGATAAATTTGGACATGTTCGTCCGTATAGCTTTCGGATCGGCTTCACAGACCCATACCAGGGAAAGATTCTCGCGTTATTTGCGGCAAAAGAGCTTAAGGCCGTAAAGGCTGCGGTGCTTTTAGAAGAATCTGATGAATATTCCATCGGGCTTAGCAATTTTTTTAAAATAAACTTCGTTGCAGGAGGCGGGACAATCGTCGCGAGCGAGAGTTTTCGCCACTCCGATATAGACATTACAACACAGTTGAGTAAAATTCAAAACTCGTCTGCCGATGTGCTGGTAATTCCTGTCGTAGGCAGAAATCTGCCTCTGGCCGTCAAAAAAGCACGCGATATGGGCATCGCGGTTCCTATACTATGCGGCGACGGCTATGGAGAGTATGTAACTGAGTCAGCAGGCACAGATGCCACAAAGAGCACCTACTGGGTCTCCCACGGTTCTATTAAAGAGCCAAGATACAAAAATTTTGTATCCAAATATGAGGCTGTAACAAAAAAAGAGTGCAAGGAGGGCATGAACGCTATCGCCGCCTATGACAGCGTCTACTGGATCAAGAACGCTATCGAGCGTGCCGGCAGTTCAAAGCCTGAACATTTACGCAGCGCGCTTGAAACCACAAATAATCTTCATCTAATACATTTGAATCTCACAATGACATCGTCGCACGACCCTCTTAATAAGGGAGCCGTCATTATGAAAGCAGTCAACGGAAAAAGCGTTTTTGTCAAAAAAGTAAAACCATAAAAACACCCGTTAATATTCTTTATCACCGCAGCCTAACGTCATTAAATCGTTATCTTTTAAATTTGTTGCAGAATAACGAATTAATATAAACAAGGCAAAATCACAGCCATTTTGGTGTAAAATTATTTGAGGAATATAACAATAATCAAGGAGTGAATTATTTTGTCAGATAAAAAGATTCTTGGCTTTATCGGCACAGGTGTAATGGGTTCCAGTATGGCTGGCCATCTTTTAAGCGCAGGATATGAGGTTCATGTATATAACCGCACAAAAGCAAAAGCGGATAAATTAGTTGAAAAAGGTGCTGTCTGGGAAGATTCTCCCGCCGCAGTCGCCCAAAAATGCGACTTTGTCTTCACTATTGTCGGCTTCCCCAAAGACGTGGAGTCTGTCTATCTCGGAAAAGATGGGTTGGTGAACAACGCCAAAGAAGGCGCAGTTCTTGTCGATATGACCACTTCCAGTCCCAAACTGGCACGCAAAATATGGAAATCCGCCCAAGAAAAGGGTGTATCCGTACTTGACGCTCCTGTCACCGGCGGAGATAAGGGCGCCCGCGATGCTACTTTGACTATTTTTGTCGGCGGTACGGAGGAAGACTTTACAAATACACTGCCCTACTTTGAAGTCATGGGGCGAACCATCCGCAGAATGGGCGAGGCCGGAGACGGACAGAACGCTAAGCTCGCAAATCAGATAGTGATTGCCGGCACAATGACGGGGATGTGCGAGGCTTTGGCCTTCGCCAAGTCCTGCGGACTGGATCTGAACGTGCTCTTGGAAGCTGTCGGCGGCGGTTCAGCTAACACTTGGAGCCTGGCTAATTACGGGCCTCGTATTCTCAAGGGTGATTTTGAACCGGGATTTTTCATCAAACACTACATCAAGGATATGAAGTTGGCAGAAGAGACCGCTGATGAGATGGAGCTTGATATGCCAGCTCTCTCTCTCACGCGCGAACTATATGAGGAGCTAGCGGAGGCCGGCATGGAAAACGCCGGAACTCAGGCTCTCTACTGCCTCTACGACCCAGAAGAAGACTAGATGTGATTTTTCCCGAGTCAACGGGCAGCAGCCCTGATGACTCGGGAATTTTTTTGTCTATGACTTGTGCGGATAAACGGGAAAATACAAAACCGTAACTTATGAGTATAGAAAAGAATTTATAATGATATCTACACTACGCCGCAAAATACGAACTTAAGGAAGTACTGTTGCATGAAGATTACGGATTTTTCTTTACGTCACCCCGTTACAGTGCTCATTTGTACTATAGCGTTGATTATCTTTGGCACATATTCATATATCAACATGGGCGTGGAGAGAATGCCCAATGTGGAATTTCCCATCGTTGTCGTCAGAACTTCAATGGACGGAGCCAGCCCCGCCATTATGGACAACGACGTCACCGATGTTCTTGAAGCCCGCATCAATACCATTGAAGGAATAAAGAATATGAGCTCCAGCAGCTATGAGGGACGCTCTGTTATCGTTATTGAATTCAACTTGGACAGAGACATTGACAACGCCGCCGCCGATGTGAGAGGCAAGGTGAGTATCGCCGCCGGCAAGCTTCCCGATGACTGCGACAATCCTCAAGTAGATAAGTATGACCCTTCCGACAGGCCGATAATGAATATCGCCGTCAAAAACGACGGGCGCACAGATATGAAAACTTTGGCCCGCTATGTGGACAAGGTTGTCACCGAGAGACTCCAGACGGTCAAAGGCGTCGGCGGAGTACAGCTCGCCGGTTTCAGAGACAGGGAGATACGCATCTGGCTGAACACCGACAGCATGGAGTCTTATAAAATCACCACGAAAACCATCAAAAATGCCATTTATAACAATCATGTGGAGCTGCCTGCTGGACGTGTCGAGACAGGAGACAAGGAGTACGGCATCAGACTGCAGGGTGAGTACGCTTCTGTAGCTGAGCTGGAATATCTGCCTGTAGCTGTGCGTAACGGTGCTGTCATCCGCCTGCGGGATCTCGCCCGAATCGAAGACGGCTTTGAAGACAAGCGCAGCAGCGCCCTTTATGAGGTAGATCCCACTATCATGATACAGGTGAGAAAGCAGCGTGGTGCCAATGAGGTACAGCTTTCACGCTCGGTTAAAGAGCGGATAGCGGAGCTTAATGAATTCTCCCCCCAGGGAACAAGTTTAGTCGTCGTACAAGATAACGCTAAATTTATTTTAAATTCCATGAACGGCGTTTTTTGGGATATCATCGCCTCCGTTTGCCTGACTGCGATTATTATGTTTGTCTTTCTGCGGACATTTCGCGCCACGCTGATTGCGGTTATAACCATTCCGGTATCTCTTTTGGGCAGCCTCTCTGTCCTCTATTGGATGGGCATCTCAATCAACAACATGTCCATGATGGGCCTTTCTTTGGCGGTAGGCATGGTTGTTGACGCAACTACAGTGGTAATGGAGAATATCACCAGGCACAGAGATATGGGAAAATCCGCCTACCGCGCCTCTCAGGACGGGTCTGCGGAAGTAGCTTTCGCGGTTATTGCCGGTGCCGCCACCACCTTGGCTGTATTTGTGCCTGTAGCTTTTATGGGCGGCATAATGGGACGCTTTTTTAACGCCTTTGGCGTCACAGTAGCGACAACCATCTCCATCTCTCTGCTGGTCTCTCTGACATTAACGCCTTTCCTCTGTTCCAGGATTTTAGGACGGCAAAAGAGCGGCAAACTACAGATGCGATTGGAAGCGCCTTTCATTTGGCTGGAGGATAAATACGCAGCAGCATTAAGCTATGCCGTCTTTCACAGAAAGCAAGTACTAGCTGTCGCCTTGGTGCTCTTTCTTATTGGCATCGGCTTCACCAAAATAATCGGATCGGAGTTCTTTCCCAGTGAGGACCAGGGACGGCTGCGGGTAAACGCGGAGCTGCCGGCTGATTCATCTCTGGAAGTCACCGAAAGCGTCATCAAAGATATGGTAAAGGTGATCCGCGCAGATAAGAGCGTAGCCTATACCTATGGTGTGGTCGGCAGTGGCAGCGGACAAGAGGTTTATAAGGGTACCATAAATATCGAGTTAATTAACCGCACGGAAAGACCCAGAGCCGCTGTCGTAATGAAGCGGCTGAGAGAAAGGCTTACCTCTTTCCGCGATGTGGATATTAAAATGGGAACATGGGGCGGTTCAGATATCACCCTGATGCTTCAAGGTCCTACGAGCGAAGAGCTGGCGGCTTTGGGCGATCTGATTAAGAACGATCTTGCGGAACATGCCCGCGGTCTGGTGGACATCACCACCGATCTGCAGATGAATAAGCCGCGCGTGAATCTGGCTCTTAACAGAGGGCTGGCAGATGATTTGGACATTAATATCAGGGAGCTTTCCGATGAACTGCTTGCCTGGTTTGGCGGCACAACCGCAGGTTCTTTCAGCGATGGCGGCTATCGCTACGATATCCGCTTGCAGGCCGAGAGTACCGGACGGGACAACACCTCAAAGGTGCTGAATACTTTGGTGAACACAAGAAGCGGGGAGACTATACGAGCTGAGGGGTTGGTAAAAGCCTCGGTCGGCATGGCTCCAAATGTTATTAAACGCCACAATCGCCAGCGTTCTTTGGAAATAGGCGCCAACGTGGAAGGCATTTCTCCCGGAGAGGGTATCGCCATTATGGAGGAAGTTTTTCATAAATACGCGCCCAAGGACGGCTCTTTTACGATGAAACCATCGGGAGATTCAGAGGATATGAAGGAGAGTTTCGGCTATATGCTGGTAGCTCTGGTGTTTGCCATATTGCTGGTCTATATGGTTATGGCCATTCAGTTTGAATCGTTTCTCCACCCCTTTACCGTTATGTTCTCCCTGCCGCTGATGACGACAGGTTCTTTTGGCCTGCTGGCTCTGACGGGGCTGCGCCTTAGCGTCATGAGCTATATGGGGATAATTCTTCTGGTCGGAGTCGTCGTCAATAACGCAATTTTGTTAGTTGACTTCATTAACCAGCTGCGCGCTCATGGGGAAGAAAAGGTTTCCGCTGTGCTTAAAGCCGGGCCATTGCGTCTGCGGGCTATTTTGATGACCACTGTCTCAACCATGATAGGATCTTTGCCTGTGGCTCTCGCCTTGAGCGAGGGAGGTGAATTCCGCCAGCCAATGTCTGTTGCGGTAATTGGCGGGCTTTTCACTTCAACAATGCTGACGCTGCTTGTTATTCCGGTTATTTATCTTGTTTTTGACGACTGGTCTGACAAAGCCGCCGCCGGTGTGAGAAGATACAGAGCCTACTTGAGACTAAAAGAACAGTCGCGGCGTTCCGCTTCGTAGGCTTTTGCGCCGTTGAAATTTTTATAAAATGTGCACGGGGAGAGAATGTATCCGAATGAAAAAATTGTTTGCCGCCTTTTTATTTTCAGCAGTCCTTTTGACACCGGCGTCCCTCTATGCCGCCGCCGGTCCTTTGGATATTCACGAGGCCCTTATTTTGACGCTGCAAAATAATTCATCGCTGCTTTCGCTGAGACAAGAGCTGGCGAAGGCGGAGGCCTTCCGTATCGCGGCCGACGGCACGAAGCTGCCCGCTGTAACGCTGAATCTCAACGCCGACAAGCAGAAAGAACCACAAACCTCGGACGGCTCAGACAGAGACGACAGCCGTTCTCTGAAAGGCACGATCGAGCAGGTTGTCTATTCCGGAGGCAAAAACAGCGCCCTCCGCAGCCAGTCGCCTAGAGTTAAGAGCATCGCCGAGCTCGCCGTGGCAAACAGTGAGAACCTAGCCGCTGGAGAACTTTTCGGCCGTTTTTACAATGTCCTTTTGCAGGGTGAGCGCATAAAGGCGGAGGAAGCGGCAGTCAAGCGTTCAGAGCTGCATTTGCGCGAGGTGCGCAAGATGAACGAACTTGGGCTGGCCAACCGCTTGGAGGTAATCCGCGCCGCACAGATACTAGCTTCAAACACAGCAGATCTCAGCAGCGCCAAGGGAAAATTTGAAGCAGCTCATATAGCGCTGATGAACTATATCGCCATCCCTCCTGAAGAAAGACGCCCCATTTTCGGCGATCTTACAATTGGGGCACTGCAAGGGAACCGCGCGGAATCTTTGCGGCTAGCAGCGGAATTTCGTGCGGATCTAAAACGGCTTAAAGAGCAGCTGCTGTTTCAGCAAAATCAAATCAGCATTGAAAAAAGCGGCGCTCTGCCCAAGGTTATTCTCGGAGCCTATGGCACCTGGAGCAGTCCCTACGGCAACAAAGACCGCACCGACGATAATTGGAGAGCTGAGCTTTCCATCTCTGTTCCTGTTTTTGACAGGAACGTTTCCAGAAGCAATGTGATCAGGGCAAAAGCCTCCCTTGAGCAGGATAAAATAGCCGTAGGACAAAAAGAGATTGATATTAAATCCGAAGTGGAGACAGCTTGGACAGAAGCGGAGACAACCCTCCTCCGTTTAAAAGCGACAACTAAGGCGCTGGAACTGGCAAAAGAGTCTCTGCGTTTGGCCGAAGTCGGCTACAAAGAAGGGGTAAGTCCGCAGCTGGACTTGCTCGATGCCCAGTCAAAGCTCACCTCCGCCATGCTTGAAAACGCTAGCGCCAAATACAACCACCTAATCGCCGCTGCAGCTTTAAAAATGGCTGAGGGAACAATTATAAAATGGAGCGGGGAGATTAAGTAATGAAAGACAGTATGAATAATAATAAGGTAAAAAGAGCGGACAAAAAGACCCTTTTCATCGTCACCGCCGCGGTTATCATTATTGCCGCCATCGGGCTGTACAGCAGGAGAGAGCAATTACTGTCTTTTAATGCTAAAAAGGCACCGACCGCACAACCCGCCTATGTGAAAATCGAAGTCGTGCAAAAAAATAAGACAATTAGAGAGAGCATTGTCCAGAACACCGCCATCGAAGCAGTCGACAGGGTTAACCTCCTGCCGCGAGTGACGGGACGGTTGGAGAAACTTAACGTCAAAGCGGGAGACATTGTGCGTAAAGGCGAAATTATCGCAACCTTGGAACATGAACAGCAGGACGCTCTCATAGGCTCATCTGAAGCCCAAAAGGCCTCCGCCCGAGCCGATGCGGAAAGGGCAAAAGCCGAGATGGAAAACGCCAAGACAAACCTTGATCGTTACAGACGGCTGGTAAATGAAGGGTTCAGCACACAGCAGCAGTATGACGCCATTGACACAGCCTACACCAGCGCCAAGGCGGCCTATAACGCTGCCCTTGCCAAAGAACGCCAAGCGGCCGCCGAGATGAACAGAGTGCGTTCCTCACGGGCAGACTATATCATCGCATCCCCTCTTGACGGCACGGTGCTTAACGACTATTCGCTTGCCCCCGGGGCGATGATTTCGCCTTCCACTCCGCTAATTGATATTGCCGACCTTACCAGACTAAAAGCGACACTGAAGATACCGGAATCCAAAATTTTCGCGGTAAAAGAGGGCATGGCGGTCTTTTTAAAATTTGACGCCCTCAGAGATAAAGAATTCAGGGGCAGAGTCACACGCATAGACCAGTACGTAAACCCTTCCACACGCACCAGCAACGTAGAGATAGAGCTTAATAATCAAGAGGCGGGAATGTCCCTGCGCCCCGGAATGTTTGGCAAAGCCTCAATTATCGAAAGGGAAGAGCGCGGCACAATTTCCCTGCCGGAATCAGCCTTCCGTTCAAACGAACGAGGATATTATCTATTCGTGGTACAAGAGGGGCGGGCCAGAGCAAAAGATGTCTCGACAGGAATCAGAGAAGGCAATACAATTCAAGTAACAAGCGGAGTCGAACCCGGAGATAAGGTAATTATATTCGGTGGCAAAAACCTTAATGACGGCGATGCCGTCCTCGTTCAGAAATAAAACACTGACAGCCAATGCTAAGCTGCGGCGTCGGCGTTGATGTTTACATTGAAAAATTCATAAGGGGTGCATTCAAGTGTACAAGGTAGTATTGATAAGGCATGGCGAAAGCGTGTGGAATAAGGAAAACCGTTTTACCGGGTGGACAGACGTACCTCTCTCCGATAAGGGACTTTGCGAGGCTCACGCTGCGGGAGAACTGCTTAAGCTGGAGGGATACCGCTTTGATATGGCCTTCACCTCAGTGCTCAAGCGCGCTGTCAAGACACTTTGGTGCGTATTGGAAGAGATGGATCTCATGTGGATCCCCGTGGAACATTCTTATAAACTTAACGAGAGACACTACGGCGCATTACAGGGACTCAACAAAGCAGAGACGGCGCAGAAATACGGAGACGCGCAGGTAAAGCTGTGGAGACGCAGCTATGACACCAGACCGCCGCTTTTGGAAAAAGACGATGACCGCTACCCCGGCAAAGACCCCCGTTACTCATCTCTCAGTGAAGAGGAAATCCCCGCCGGAGAGTGTCTCAAAGACACCGTGGCACGGGTAGTACCTTACTGGAATGAATTTGTCATACCGGAAATCAAATCGGGCAAGCAAATTATTGTTGCGGCGCACGGCAACAGCCTGCGTGCCTTGGTAAAATACCTCGACAACATCTCCGATGAAGAAATTATCGCACTCAACATTCCAACAGGCGTACCTCTGGTATATGAGCTTGATGCGAACATGAAACCAATAAAACACTATTACCTGGGCGATGCGGAAGCTGTGGCAGAAGCTCAGAAGGCGGTAGCCAACCAAGCCAAAGCAAAAGCGTAAACTCCTTTAAATATATGCGCAAAGCTTACGCTTAAACTAAACCATCTCTAGCTGCATGACAACCCCAAAAAGACCTTGGACTGCGATAAACAGCCAAGGTCTTTTTTGCCGCCTGCACACAATAACTAACCTGTAAAGGTTTTTCCTATTCGACTAAAAATAAAAAAAGGTCACATTTTTCGCGCCAACAAGCTATGTCGGACTATAATCTCTCTATGGGCGGCAAACATTTAAATTGCCGCGATTTGTTGCAAAATGAACCGCATTACCCATTGTGTGAACAATATCACAATGTTAGTATATCGGTATATTTAAACCAGGAGGTACTTATATGACAGTTGTGACAATTTGTGTCGGAAGCTCGTGCCACCTTAAGGGATCTAAAGAAGTCGTAAAGAAATTTGAAGAACTGATACAGGAGGGCGGTCTGGTCGATGATGTGCGCCTCTCAGGTTCTTTCTGCATGGGGCTTTGTATACATGACGGCGTTTCCGTAAAAATAGGCGATGAGACATACTTTGTAATGCCCGAAGATGCTGAAGAGTTTTTTAATACTAAAGTTATTGGGGCGATAAAAAGATGAAGTATATTAATGTGGCTAAGGCAAACTGCAAAAACTGCTACAAGTGCCTTAAAGTATGCCCGGTAAAGTCTATTAAGTACAGCGACAACCACGTTGAAGTGCTTGAAGACGGCTGTATTCTCTGCGGCAGGTGCATCAGAAACTGTCCGCAGAAGGCAAAGACTCTAATCCACGATATCTCTTTTGTGAAAGACCTGCTGGAAGATACGTCAAGAAAAACTGTAGCAGCTCTGGCACCTTCATACATTTCCTCTTTCGGCAAAGAAAACCGCTACAAAATTGTCTCAGCACTAAAGCGCCTGGGCTTTGACGGCGTAGAGGAGACAGCTGTGGGAGCTCATGCTGTAACCAAAGAGTATGCGCGTATTTTGGAAGAGGGTAAAATGGATAATATGCTCACCACTTGCTGCCCCTCAGTGGTATTTCTTGTGCAGAAATATTTTCCCGAGCTTACAGACAGACTGGCTCCGGTAATCTCTCCCATGGAAGCTCACGGAGAGATGGTGAAGAATAAGTGGGGAGAGCGCACTGACGTAGTTTTTTTTGCTCCCTGCATCTCCAAAATTGAAGAGGCGAGAATCGCGGAACACCAATATGTAGATGGCGTAGTCACCTTTAAGCAACTCGCTAGCTGGTTTGACGCCGAAGGCATTGTTATTGGTGATATGGAGGAAGGGCGATTCGGCAACGAAAACACAGACTCATCAATTTATCCCATCTTTGAGGGCATCATTACAGACGTGAGAAAAAACCTCGCTCCCGAGTCCACGGTGGAAGACCGCTACACTTTTATGAGTATTCAAGGCACCAAAGACCTAATAGAATTTTTGCAGGAGATGAGGGCGGGACATATTCACAACTGCTTTGTGGAAACAAGCGCTTGCTACGGCAGCTGTATCAACGGTCCGGAGAAATCTGACCAAACATACCGCCCAATCAGCACCAGCCTGGAAGTAATGCGATATATCAAGTCGAATAAGTCAGCATGCGAACCGGATACAGAGGGGCTTGATCTGAAATGGAATATCCGCCCCAAACCTGTTTGCGAAGATATCCCCGATGAAGCGACAATCCGCGCTATTTTGGCTCAAATAGGCAAAACAAGCCCCGACCACGAACTCAACTGCGGCAGCTGCGGCTACCGAACCTGCCGTGACAAAGCCATCGCCGTCTACCAGAAAAAAGCGGAGCTTTACATGTGCCTGCCCTATATGAGTCAGATATCAGAGACTCTGGCCAATGTGACGCTCTCTGTGAGCCCGGACTACATCATCGCCGTGGATAAAGAATTAAAGGTTCGCGAGTGTAATTTGGCAGCGCAAAAGCTATTTGGCATGAGACGAAACGAGATTGTCGGACGGCCAGTGGATGATTTCCTTGACCCGGTGGATTTCGCCGTTGCCATTGGCGAACAGACCAGCCAACCGCAGCGTAAGGTGAATTATAACATGCGCGGAATTATCGTTAATCAGACAATCGTCTACATTCCCGACCAGGATATCGCCGTGGGCTTCCTTCAGGATATTACACGCACGGAGCTTGAAAGCGACTATCTGACGAAGATGAAGATGGAAACCATGGAAATGGCACAAAATGTTATCGATAAACAGATGACCGTGGCTCAAGAAATCGCGAGCCTTCTCGGAGAGACCACAGCGGAGACAAAAGTCACTTTGACTAAGCTGAAAGATCTCATTATTTATGAGGGAAGAGAGACCGATGAAAAATCTATGCATTGACGCGTGTTACGGCAGTCTGAACAAAAAAAATGAAGAGCTATGCGGGGATAGAGTACAGATAGTCAAGTCTGAGGAGAACACTCTGCTGGTACTTTCAGACGGTCTTGGCAGCGGCGTTAAGGCCAATATCCTCTCCACTTTGACCTCAAAAATAATTTCCACCATGATCAGCCGCGGGGCTACAATCGAAGACACGGTGGAAACCATCGCCCAGACTTTGCCGGTGTGCAAAGTCCGCGGTCTGGCCTACTCCACATTTATGATTTTGCAAGTCGCCAAAGACGGCAGCGCTTATCTGGTTGAATATGACAATCCGCCCTGTATTTTGGTAAGAGAGGGAAAGATCTTCCCCTTTGACTACAATGAAAAAACCATTGCCGGCAAACCTGTGCGCGAAAGCCGCTTTACCGCACAGGACGGAGACACCTTTATTATCGTCAGCGACGGAGTAACGCAAGCAGGCATGGGAGAGACCCTCAGCTTCGGCTGGGGCTGGGAGGAAGTCGCAGAATATATCTCTCAGCCGCAGCGCCTGAAGGTATCGCCGCCGAGGCTGATTCGCAACGTTCTCGGAGTCTGCAGAGAGCTCTACTTAGGGAAACCGGGAGATGACACCACCGTTTCCGTAATGAAGATAATGAGACCGCAAAAAGTATCACTTCTTTCGGGCCCGCCGAAAGACCCTGCGGACGACGCTAAAATTGTCGCTGATTTCATGGATACAGCGGGGATCCACATTGTCAGTGGCGGCACTACCTCGGAAATTCTCGCGCGCGAGCTTGGCAAAGAGATACTCGTAAACATGGACTATTCCGATTCAGACCTGCCGCCCACTGCGACGATCGAGGGCATTGACTTGGCGACAGAGGGAGTTCTCACGATGAGAAAAGTTCTTGATATCATCGATGACTACGAGAGAGACCCCTCATCACAAAAGATGATTGATGAAATGGACACCGGCGACGGGGCAGCACAGCTTGCTAAGATACTCATTGAGCAATGCACTGACCTCAGCCTCTTCATCGGCAAAGCCGTTAACATAGCCCACAGAAACAACGACTTTCCTGTTGAGCTGCGTGTGAAAAGACGCATTCTTGACGACCTAGCCGATGCGATGGTCAGATTGGGACGCACAGTAGAGCGTCACTACTATTAAGCACACTCTGACTGAATAGCAGGCCTCTAATAACAGGCGTACCGTCCGACGATTATAAGTTGCGAGCCAAAACCGCGGCTGCCTTTTGTGCGCTAACCGATTTTTACAAATCTTTGATTTGCGAAAATCACTCAGTGCTTCATCAATCGGTCTGACTTTACGCTCAGCCTCGCATCAATAAGCTAAAAGAGCAGATGAGCCCTTAGCCGTGACGCGAGCTGTACATGTAATCAGCGGCTCCTTAAATGTTAAAACAACAATTGCGCTGAGACAGAAACTTCTGCTATCATAGCTGTTCTGAAAGAGGGCGTTGCAAATGACAATACTTAAAATCACAGAACAGCTGGACAGCATCTTCTCTCTCAGCGGTTTTTCCGCCATCGCACTGACCGGAGGCGGCGGTAAAACTTCCTTGCTGTACTCGCTGGGACATTATTTTGCAAAAAGGGAAAAGGTCTTGCTTACCACTACCACTAAGCTTTATCCCCCGCAAAGCGGCGAGTGCGCCTGCACGATTGTTGCGTCAGCAGAAGAATGCGCCAAAAAAGCGGCTGCTATGCCCTCACCATCTCTCTCTTTGGCGGCAAGACGCGCCGAAGACGGGAAACTATTGGGGTTCTCTGTTGCTGAAGCTGACAGCTTATTTGAAAACGGCTGCTGCGGTAAATTTATTGTGGAAGCAGACGGAACTAGGGGGCTCTCTTTTAAGTGTTACGAGGGCTGGGAACCGCCCGTACCCCAATCAACGGCATGTCAGATAGTAATTTTGGGAGCTGATGCAGCCATCTCTCCTGTATCAACAGAAACAGTCTTTCGCATGGACATGCTGAAAACACGTTATGGAATACAAAAAGGAGAGACAATTTCTGCCGCAAATATGGGAGCAATCCTCTCCAACAGAGCGGAATATCTTAAAAACTCACCTAAAGAAGCCTTTCGCATTCTCTTTATCAACAAAGGAGAGCTGCTGGAAGAAGAGCAGCGCCGACTGCTGCTTAACTCTTTGTGGACAAATATTAAGGATTATGACGGAGCAGCCATCGGCTCAATGCGTGAAGATACTGTTTACGACTATATAACGAAAGAGAGAGGCTAATATGTACGCGATACTGCTTGCCGCTGGACTTTCAACAAGAATGGGCTGCCAAAAGCTGCTGCTGCCGATAGGCAATAGCACCATGGTGGAAAAAGTGCTGGACAATCTTAGAGGTTCAGGTTTTTCCCGCGTCTGCGCCGTATTTTCACAAGAGACAGATCTCGCGGTATCGGCTAGCGGAGAGTGGCTAATAAGAGGCATTAACACTGCTCCCGAACGAGGTCAGTCCTCTTCTTTACAGATAGGTCTTGAGATGGTTCCCACAGGAGAGGACTTTTGCATTATGCTTGGAGACCTGCCTTTTGCGCAAGCAGCGGACATTCGCGCACTCAGAGAGAAATTTGCGGAGATGCCACAAGATAAAACATGCATGACTCCTTGCAGAGACGGTGTTTTCGGTCACCCCATGTTTTATCGTTCCATTTGGAAAAAGCGTTTAAGCAGCGCCTTGGGCGACAGCGGCGGCAAAAAAATTCTGCTCGAATATAATGAGGAAATATTGCGTGTTGAGACGCCTGACGGACATTTCCGAGATATTGACACCCCTCGTGAATATGAAGCTTCTATAGAAAAATAAGAAAGCAGCCGGCACAGTTAAACAGTGCCGGCTGCTTATACATAATTGTTGAGGAAATTTTTATTCATCACTCGCCAACTATCTGCGTGAATTCGTCTTTCAGCCTCATAACCTCTTCAAGCTTACAGCCTAGACTTTGAGCCGCACCATTTCTCAAAGGTTCCACAAGCTGGGACGCCGCGTTGAAAAGAGGTGTCAGCCCTAAATTGCCGGCAACTCCTTTTATCGCGTGAGCATGGTCAAAAGCTCCTTTTAAGTCACCTTTTTCCATACAACTATCCAGAAGGGCGAAATTTTCATCCTCAGCAAACTTTATCAGACAGCTTACATAAAGTTCATCATCTTCCAAAAGGCGCTAACGCGCTTTACTGACATCAGCTCCCCAATTAGTGAGCTGATTATACAAGACTTCCGTTTTCAATTAACATCCCTCCAAACAGCATAACCTATTTTATTATATCTATCAAAAACAGCGCTTAGCCCTGTTCTCGCTGCTCCGTAATATCAGTAAGCACACTCCGATAGTAGGTGATACCGTCCTCTCCCTTAACAACTTGAAAAGTGTCATGAAGCCACATTTTACGACCTTTTTTCGATACGATGGGGTATTCAAGCGAAGCGGCCTCGCCAAATTTCATCTTTAGCAGCATGTTATATTTATCGGCAGTGATGTTGCCGTAACCATCAGGAATGTATTCTGACATCTTTGTTTTCAAGGCTGGCAAATCTTCTTTTGATATCCCCAGCATTACCTCTGCGGTTCTGTTGATGCGCAGCAATGGAAATTCCGGTTCGCAGGCGAAGCGTACTATACCGCAAGGCACTGTATCGCAGAGTTCCTGGTAAAACTCTTTCTGCACACTGATTTCACCGGCAAGTTCTTTTTCTTCCGTAACATTGTATATCAGTCCCAGAAAAATAGTTCTGTCATCAGCCCTGTGGATAACTTTCATCTCGCGGTGAAACCAGCACACTTTGTCATGCTTCTGAGGACAGAAGAGCCTATGTTCTATCTCAAAACTACAGTTGTCCTCCTTTGCTTCTTTGAGCTTGCGCAAAAATTCTTCTTTGTCATCTTCATGAACTGTGTCAATAATATTTTTAGCTACCGAGAATACCGCTGCGCGATTGACGCCAACAACTTCATAGTATCGGTCGTTGCCGCGGACGAAAGCTAAAGTATCCCCCATAAACTCGTATATCCCCAATGCTCCCACGCAGCTGTTGAAGATGGTATTGAAGCGTGAATCGGCATTCCACATCTCTTCTAAACTGACAAATGCGGAAACCTTTTGGGGGCGTTTCTTTGATAAAGAGGACTGGGACGCCAGCAAGAGCCCCTCAAATTCAGATTGAGGGAGCGGTTTTGAGAAGTAGTAGCCTTGTCCGCTGTTACAGCCCATGCCTCTTAAAAAAAGCCCCTGCTCTTTCGTCTCTATACCCTCAGCAATCACCGGTATATCCATCCATTTTGAGAGCCCCATAACAAAATTCAGGATATTGCCGCTGCTGTCTTTTTTCCAGCGCTGGGTTGTGCTGATGAATCTCATATCCAGCTTAAGAGTATCTATAGGCAGTTCGTTAAGCATGTTAAGCGATGAATAACCTGAGCCGAAATCGTCCATCTGTACAATAAAACCAAGTTTTTTAAGGGTGCTAAGCGTAGAAATAAGCTGTTCTGCACTCTCTGTGTAGGCACTTTCAGTAATTTCAAGTTCAAGAAGCTCCGTCGGTATATTATATTTTTTCACCAAGCCGCAAAGGATATCGCACAAAGCCGGGTTATAGACATCTACTCTTGAAAGGTTCACCGATATCGGCAATGGCCTGTGCCCGTTGTCTATCCAATTGCGTATCTGCTTGCAAACCTCTTCCCATATATAGCAGTCAAGGTAGACAATAAAACCATTGCTTTCAAAGAGAGGTATAAACTTATCCGGGCAAATAAGCCCCTTTTGCGGATGAATCCACCTCACAAGCGCCTCAGCGCCAATAATCTCTTCTGTGGCCAAATCAAATTTTGGCTGGTAATATGCCACGAATTGCCCGCTGTCAAGCGCGCTCTTCATCTCACGAGTGATTTCCTGCTCTTCAAGAAGTTTTCTTCTCAAAGATTCGTCATAGCAGGCGATATATTTTTCAAATTTTCCCTTGATTGATTTAATCGCCAGATTGGCTCTGTCACACATGACATTTACTGAGACGGACTTGTCATCAATTTGGTAAACGCCGTATCTTATTATTATTTTGAAATCCAGTTTGTATTCTCTGATTTTGTCCATGTTGGGGGAAACAAGAAGTTTTTGGTAATCCTCCTGCCTCTCTACGCACAAAGCAAAAATGTCAGAATGAAGGCGTCCGCAGATGCCGTTAAAGTCATGAGCGCAGCCCTTAAGCATCTGAGCTGTGTAAATCAGCAGATTATCTCCCTCCTGTGAACCGAAGAGATCGTTAATCAGCTTGAATTGTTCTATATTGGCATAGATGATGTCATATTCTTTGCCGTCACCGGATAATATTTTTTCCGCGGTTTTCTGGTAAAAAGTGACCTTGTTATATACTCGGGTAAGATCATCGCGCTCAGCTGTATTTCTCAGAGCTGCAGCCTCCCGCAGCAGAAGAATGTTTACCAAACGCTGCCTGATAACCGTAGGCTCATAAGGCTTGGGAACAAAGTCCGTAGCCCCATACTCCAAAGCTTTAAGCTCTGTGCTTGAGTCCTCCCACTGTGTCATCGCAATAACGGGAATGGAGGAAAGTATACGTGATTTTTTGCGCTCTGTAAGGAATTGATAGCCATCCATCACCGGCATAATTATATCAAGCAGCACCGCCGCAATGTCGCAATGCTCATGGTTTAATATTGTTAAGGCTTCCTCGCCGTTGGCGGCCTCTAAAACGACATACTCCGCACCAAGTATTTTTTTTAAGATTGCTCTATTTATACTGTTACCATCGACAACTAATATTTTTTGAGCGACCATAAAAATTCCTCCCAAGCAAACATCGAACAGTAAATAAAACACACGCGGCTGTATAAAAATCCTTACTCTAATCTCAAAACGGTAACTTTAGTGCCCCCGGTGCAAAAGCACCTTCGCAAAAACTGAAGAGATGCTATAGTTTAAGACAAAGTTCTCTTTCATAATTGTAACACACGGACGCATAAATAATGCAATTATACATCTGTCTACTTTTTATCTTATCTTTCTTAGCATAATTTAAGCTATTTTTGCAAATGAGCAATCACCCAACATGTTTATATTTCCCTTTTAAAAAACAAAATTACATGCTGGATTTTTATAGGAAATAGCAATATAATACAGTCAATCAAAGATTGCAACCGATTGCAAAGAAGCTAATCGGGATTTTTCCGGAGGTGCATTATGGCTAAGAAAGAGCTAGTATATGGAATCAACGACTGTCCGCCAACACCGATACTTATCCTTGCCGGAGCGCAGCATGTGCTGACGCTTTTCGGAGCTACAACGCTCGTGCCGCTTATTTGCGGACCGGCGATGGGAATGACAACAGAACAGATCGGCGCTTTTATCGGCTGCGTTTATTTCGCTATGGGTATCGCCACACTTATTCAGACACATCCAAAACTCGGGTCGGGACTGCCGATAGTGCAAGGCTCAAGCTTCAGCTTTATTCCTCCCATTATGACAATCATCGGCGCCTACAAAGCCATGGGACCAGACGTAGTCATGCAGTACGTCGGCGGTTCTTTGATAGTAGGAGGTCTGGTTCTGTCTCTTCTGGGGTATAGCAAACTTATCGGCCGTATAAGAAAAATCATCACCCCGGTTGTTATCGGGCCGACAATTATGGCAATAGGCTTCACATTAGCGCCAACGGCAATTCAGTTTAACGCAGCCAATTATTGGCCCGTGTCACTGATGGTCGTAGCTATGGTATTTTTCTTCAGCCTTGTCAGTAAAAACAAGTACTTCAATATTTTCGCCGTTTTAGGATCAATATCCATTGCCTACCTGCTCTGCCTAACGCTTTCCGTAACCGGAGTCTTCGCAGTAGGACATCCTGCCTATATTAATTTACAAGGCGTTATCGACGCTCCTTGGCTGCGCTATAACCTTGTGATGCCCTGGGGCGCGCCTAAGTTCTCAGGACTGGCAATCGGCGCCATCGCCGCCGGCTTCTTCTGCGTAATGATTGAATCTATCGGTGACTATCATAACTGTTCCTACGCAGCAGGCATCGAAGACCCCACTCCGGACCAGATTAACCGCGGCATCGGCGCAGAGGGTGCATGCTGCATGATCTCGGGAGTGTTGGGCTCTGTCGGCACAACATCTTACACTGAAAATATCGGACTCATCGGGCTAACGGGCGTAGCCAGCAGGCACGTGGTGCGCGCCGGAGCCGTGATCTTGATTATTCTCTCTTTGATTGGCAAGCTCGGCGCCTTAATCGCCACCATGCCTTCTCCGATAATCGGCGGCGCCTACATCACGCTTTTCGGCACCATCGGAGCGCTCGGTATTCAGAATCTTATGCGCGCCGATATGGGAAGTCAGAGAAACGTGCTTATCGTTGGATTCGCCTTCTTGATGGCATTGGGACTCCCAGGCTGGGTGGAACCCAATCAGGCGATGTTTACAAACGCCTTCGGCGGCACTTTCGGCGGCATGCTATGGGCTGTCATGAAGACGCCAATGGCGGTAGCGGGTATTCTTTCTGCCCTATGCGACAGCCTTATTCCCGGCACACCGGAAGAACGAGGCATCAAAGCGTGAGCTTAAATTTACAAAGATAGTATCAAATAAGTTTTGTTCTGAGGGCGCCGGCTGGGACGGTGCCCTCTTTCGTATTGCAAAGAGCATTTTCCCTCCATCTGCCCCAAAGAGAGGGGCGCTGCTTTTATATGAAAGCCCGGCTGTCGTTTTTAACTTTTTCATAAAGACTTATTTGATTTACACTGCACAATGCCGGCCATCAGACAGGAAGCACCTTTATCTATATCTGATATGAACATTTTCTACGTGCCTTAACTAACGCAGATTTCTGTATTACTGAACATTCTCTGCTTTTTTACCTTCTATAATCATCTTTTTTAACTTATAATAAATAAGTTGGGGACACAGCGAATTTAATGCAGTTTGTCCTTTACTACTACAAAGAGACAGAGGAGCCTAAACCCTAATGGAAAGACTGCTTTCTAATAAGAAATTTCTCCTTATCGCCGTCATCGCCGTCATCGCCGCAGTGCTCGCGATCTATTTTATCCCGCTCGGTTCGCACGCTTTGCTTGAGCCCGACGAGGGGCGTTATTCAGAAATTCCCCGTGAGATGATTGAGACCGGAAACTTCATCACCCCCATGCTTAATTATGTTAAATATTTTGAAAAACCGGTACTCCTTTATTGGATGAATGCCGCAAGCTTTATGGCTTTCGGTCAAAATGAGTTCGCCGCCCGCTTTGCAACCGCCCTCTGCGCTGTCGCAGGGGCTTTCGCCACGGGAATGTTCGGTGCTTGGCTCTTCGGCGGCACGGCAGGCTTGCTATCAGGAGTTGTCACAGCTCTTTCTCTTTTGTATTTCGCCATCGGTACCATCAATATCACCGATATGCCGCTGGGTTTTTTTCTAACTATCGCGCTCGCCTCTTTTTATGTGGGGCATATCAGCAGAGATAAGCGCTGGTATTTGCTATTTTACGCCGCTATGGCCCTTGGTCTGCTTACTAAAGGTCTTGTGGCGATAGTTCTGCCGGGCGGCGTCATTTTCTGGTATATTATTTTGACACGCAAGTGGAAGCTTATCCTTGAGGCCCTTTACATACCCGGTATCATTCTCTTCTTTGCTCTTTCTGTACCGTGGTTCTACCTCGTCTGCCGTGACAATGCTGACTTTTTTCACTTTTTCTTTATCCAGGAACATTTTTTGCGTTATGCTACGAAAATGCACAACCGCTACGAACCTTTCTGGTTTTTTCTGCCGATGATACCGGCAGGAATTATGCCCTGGACCGGTTTTCTTTGCGCTCTTTTCTCCGGTAAGAGCGCAGCTCGCTCCCCGGAAAACAGCGCAGCAAGAGACGCGAATCTCTATCTTTTCCTCTGGTTCGCCGTTATACTGATTTTTTATTCATTTTCCAGCTCTAAACTGATCCCCTACATTGTGCCATGTATGCCGCCTTTGGCGATCTTTATCGGCGCAGATATCAGCAGAATGTTAAAGAGAGAAGAATGGCACGGCGGGGCGCTTATTTGGTCACTGGGAATAGCCCTCTTATTCTCCACCGCCCTTATCGGCTATGCTTTTTTAGGTAAAGAGCTCCCCTCTTCAGTAACGCTGCCTATAGCCGTCAAAGTAACAGCGGGATTGCTTATCGGCCCCATCGCCGCAGCTATCTGTACTTCCGGCGGCAGAAAGAATTTTAAAACAGCGGTATTGATGCTGTGTGTCTCGTCATTTCTATTCATCTTTGGATTGCAGGGCATATATCGCATCATGGGCGAAACCCGCTCCATGAAAGACGTTTCCAACGTGATAATTAAAGAGTGGCGTCCGGGTGACACTATTGCCACATACGGCGAGGTAATGCAGGGGATACCCTTTTACACCAAGCACCGAGCAATGCTGGTAGAGCACATGGGAGAACTTGAGTTCGGAGCCAAGCATAAGGAGGGAGAGGGCTGGTTTGTCTCTTCCGCTGATTTTAGAGAAACTTGGCATAATGAAACAAAGCCTTATATCCTCGTTATAAAAGATGACAGTATTGACAGGCTCTTCCCAGATGGCAACCCCGGTGAGAAGAAAAGGGTCAATGTCAGAGACTATGTTGTTTTATTTAACAGGGAGGAAAAATAATGAGAAAAGATTTTCTGCCGTTCGCAAAACCATCTATTGCAGAGGATGCCATTGCCGATGTTACTGAGTCAATGCGCTCCGGCTGGGTGGCCATGGGCCCCAAGACACTTCTTTTTGAGGAAAATTTTGCAAAATATACAGGAGCTTCCAAAGCTCTTTCGCTGAATTCGGCCACGGCGGGACTGCATACTTCGTTAATGGCACTCGGCATCGGCCCCGGAGATGAGGTAATCACCACACCGATGACCTTCGCCTCCACAGTTAACGCCATTATTTTTGTCGGAGCAAAACCGGTGCTTGCGGATATTGACAGAGACACGCTGAACATTGTTCCGGAGAATATTGAGTCTCTGGTTACTTCGGCGACAAAGGCGGTAATTCCCGTCCACTTTGCCGGTATGCCATGTGATATGGACAAAATTGAGGCCATCGCTGACAAACACGGTCTGGCGGTGATTGAAGACGCAGCTCACGCCCTCGGCGCCTCTTATAAAGGACGCAAGATCGGCTCTGACAGGGGACGCCGCCGCATGTCTGTTTTCAGCTTTCACCCCACAAAAAATATCACCACCGGCGAGGGCGGCATGATTTGCACCGCAGACGACGAGGTGGCGGAGCGAGTAATGATGCTGCGTCAGAACGGCATGTCAAAGGGAGCATGGAACAGATATGCCGCCAAGGGAGACACAAACTACGATATTTTCTTCCCCGGACTTAAGTACACCATGACAGATATCCAAGCCGCCATCGGCAATTCTCAGTTAAAGCAGGTGGACGACTTCAACGACAGACGCCGTGAGATAGCCGCCTTTTACGACAGGGAGCTGGCAGATGTAAAAGGTCTGATTTTGCCGTGCCCGGCATCTTATGAGCATGTTAACAGCCGTCACATCTACACGCCCTTTGTAGATATTGACACTATAGGCTTTAGCAGAAACGAGTTTATGGCACGGATGAAGGAAAGAAATATTGGTACGGCTTTGCACTACCAAGCGATACACCTCTTCACCTGCTACGGTGACATAACCGGGCTGGGGCGGGGAGCTCTTCCTGAAGCCGAGTATGTCTCAGACAGAATAGTATCCTTGCCGCTCTTCCCCGCGATGACAGACGAGGACATGAACGATGTTATAGCAGCAGTCAGGGAAGTATGCGGAGGAGCAAGATAATGAAGCCGGAGATATCGATAGTCATTCCCGCTTATAATGAGGAGGAGTCGCTTTATCCTCTCTTTGACGAGCTTTACCCGGTAATGGTAGGCTTAGAACGCTCGTTTGAGCTGATTTTTATCAACGACGGCAGCAAAGATAAAACGCTGCCGATTCTTTATGATTTATATAAAAAGTGCCCGGAGATGAGAGTCATCGATCTCAACGGTAACTTTGGGCAGCATATGGCGATTATGGCAGGATTTGAAGAGGCTCGCGGGGAAATTATCATCACTCTCGATGCCGACCTGCAAAACCCGCCAGATGAAATTCCCAATATTATCGAGGCGATGGACGAGGGACACGATGTGGTTGGCACATACCGCGTCGGCAGACAGGACCCTATTTTCCGTAAGTTGGCCTCAAAAATCGTCAACAAACTCACCAATAAAATAGCCAAGCTGAATATCAAAGATTATGGCTGTATGCTACGCGGCTATAACCGCCGCATCATCGACATTATCAATATTAGCAAGGAGTCAACAACCTTTATTCCAGCCCTTGGGCAAAAGTTCGCTGCTAATCCCATAGAACTGCCTGTCGCTCACAGAGAACGGGAGCTGGGCACCTCAAAATACGGACTTTTTCAGCTGATAAGACTCAACTTTGACCTGATGACCAGCTTTTCGCTGATTCCTTTGCAAATGGTGACTATGGCTGGAATGCTGATATCCTTTCTTTCCTTCCTCTTGGTCTGCTACATGCTCATACGACGTTTAATACTCGGTCCGGAAGTTGAGGGGCTGTTTACACTGATGGCGATACAGTTTTTGCTCACCGGCATCACTCTTTTCAGTCTAGGCATAGCCGGAGAGTATCTGGGACGGGTATACAGAGAGGTCAGCAGAAGACCTCGCTATGCGGTGAGAAAGATTTTTGAACACGATGACGCGGCCTAGAATCGCCCTTTTTGCTTACAGCGAGGTCGGCAGTCTTTGTCTCGAAGAGCTGATTCGAAGCGGAGCCAATGTCTCTGTGGTCTTTACCCACGAAGATGACCCTAATGAGGAGATTTGGTTTCGTTCTGTAAAAGAAATAGCCGCGGAGAATAACATTCCCGTATTTACGCCGGAAAAAATAACGGCTGCGGAGGTGGAAAAGCTGCGCTCCTACTCACCTGAGCTGATATTTTCTTTCTACTATCGGGCGATGATTCCCGCCGCTGTTTTAGAGCTGCCGCACCTGGGAGCCTACAATATTCACGGAGCACTGCTCCCCAAATACAGAGGACGCGCCTGTGTCAATTGGGCTGTTATCAACGGTGAGAAAGAAACCGGCGCCACACTTCATGAGATGACGGAGTTAGCTGACCGAGGCGGCATTGTCGCTGCCAAGGCCGTGCCTATACTCTTTGAGGATACTGGGCACGATGTCTTTATCAAAGTTGCTCAGGCCGCGCGTGATATACTTAAGGAGTCTCTCACCGACCTTGAAGCGGGAACAGCTAAGATAACACCGCAAAACGAAGAGGAGGCCACTAAATACGGCAGGCGTCGCCCCGAAGACGGTAAGATAGACTGGAATAAATCAGCCGTGGAAATTTACAACCTTGTCCGCGCCGTAACGCACCCCTTTCCCGGTGCTTTTGCGGAAGTCGGCGGTAAAAAAATATATATCTGGAAAGCTCTGCCTGAGGAGGGACATGCCCGCCCCGGGTATATCGTCTCTGATGAGCCGCTGCTCATAGGCACCGGCAAAGGGCTGCTGCGGATAATAAGATTTCAGCCGGAAGGCGAACCTGAAAGGGATGCATAACTATGAAAATACTCGTAACCGGAGTAAACGGCTTTATTGGTACGCACTTTTTGGAAAAAGCACTATCTTCAACAGACTGGCAAATTCAGGGATTTGACATCGCAGAGGACAACTTGGCGCCCTTTAAGGGCAACCCCCGCTTTTCCTTCTATCGCGGGGATATCTTTAAAGAAAATGAGTGGCTGGAGTCACAGGTAAAAGAGGCTGACACGGTACTGCCTCTGGCTGGCATAGCCAAACCCGCCTACTATCTGCAAAAGCCGGTTTGGACATTTGAGCTGGACTTTGAGCAAAATTTAAAGATGGTGCGGCTTTGTGCCAAGCACAAAGCAAGAATCATCTTTCCCTCCACTTCGGAAGCTTACGGGATGAGTGCCGACAACATTCTCAAAGAGGATGAAAGTCCGCTGATTACCGGCCCCATTGTGAAGATGCGCTGGATATACAGCTGCAGCAAACAGATGATGGATAGAATGATCTTCGCCTACGGACAGGAGGAGGGTCTGGATTTCTCCATCTTCCGCCCGTTCAACTGGGTGGGTCCGAGACTGGATACTTTTAATGACGCCAAAGAGCGTAAGGCGCGCTCCGTGACACAGATGATGTATGACATCCTCTACCGCGGTGAAGTATCGTTGGTTGACGGCGGCGAACAGCGCCGCAGCTTCACTTGGGTAGGAGACGGCATCGACGCACTGATGGAAATAATCAAAAACAAAGATGGCAAGGCCAAGGGAGAGATATTTAATATCGGCAACCCGGCGAATAACTATTCAATTAAAGAACTTGCCGAAATGCTTATCGAGGTAATGAAGGAATTCCCGCAGTATCGTGACAGAGCGGAAAAGGCGAAGCTGAAAATTATTCCGGCGTCAACATATTATGGAAAAACCTATGACGACATGCAAAATCGCCTTCCCTCTATTGAAAAGATGGAGAAACTTCTCGGCTGGAAACCAAAAGCCGATATGATGGAGCTCTTGCGCAAAACAGTATCATGGTATGCGGAGCGGGAGGCAAACTAATTGTCCAGACTGGCAATAAAGGTTGATATTGACACGCTGCGCGGCTATCGTGAAGGTATGCCGCGTATGCTTGATTTGTTTAAAAAGCATGGACTTTGCGCCTCGATATTTTTCTCCTTCGGCCCGGACAATTCCGGCAAAGCGATAAGGAGAATTTTTCGCAAAGGTTTTATCTCCAAAATGCTCCGCACAAAAGCCCCCTCCACTTACGGGCTCAAAACGTTGATGTACGGCACAATTCTTCCCGCCCCGCTGATAGTTCCCGCAGCTCCGGAAGTCTTTGTCCGCGCGGTGCGTGAGGGGCACGACTGCGGTGTGCACGCCTGGGACCATGTTCTTGTTCAGGATGAGCTTAATAAACTGACAAAAGATGAGTTTAAAGGGCTCTACCTCAAAGCGGCGGAGATGTTTGAAAAACTTTCCGGGACAAAACCATCAGCTTACGCAGCTCCAGGCTGGCAGCTTTCCGCCACGAGCCTGGAAGTGCAGCAGGAGCTGGGATTGGAATATTGCAGCGACGTTCGGGGGTACTCACCCTTTATACCGGTTTTTAAGGGCAGAGAATTTAGCACCATACAAATACCTACGACACTGCCGACAATGGACGAAATCTACGGACTGCCCGGCATCAACGACAACACCATTCCCACATGCTGGCTTGACGGCATGGACAAAGATTGGAACGTTCTCACGGTTCACGCCGAAATGGAGGGCATGTCAAAGCTTGCAGTATTTGATAAATTCCTCACGATGGCCAAAGAGCGCGGCACAGAGTTCTTCACCCTGAGGCAATATGCACGCACATCTCAGCCGCAAACATGCGTCATCAAAATGGGCACACTTACAGGACGTGCGGGAACCTTGGCTGTTCAGGAGACTATATAATGGACAAAATAAGTCTCTTTCTGATACTATCCTCCGCAGTAACCAACGCTTTGGGCAGCACAATTATGAAGCACGCCTACGGCGGCGACAGCGGCATGGTTTCCGCCGGCTGGATAGGCACCTTTCTCAAAATTTTACTAAACCCATGGATAATCATCGGGCTGGGCATGTTCGGCATCTCCTTCTTTTTTATGGCGGCGGCGCTTTCACGTACAGACCTAACTCTGGCGTATCCGCTGATGTCAGGCATTGTCTACCTCATACTGCTATTTGTGGGGCTATTGGTCTTCAAAGAAAACATAACTCTTTTTAGAGTGATGGGCATGGGTTTTATCCTGCTCGGCATCACTCTGCTTACGGTAAAAAGCTGACGGAGGCTACAAAATGAAAATTTGCGTGGTAGGCACAGGATATGTCGGACTTGTAACAGCCACATGTTTTGCCGAAAAGGGCAACGATGTATGCTGCATAGACATTGATAAAAAAAAGATTGAGAACTTAAAAAGCGGCGTCATTCCCATATATGAACCGGGACTTGAAGAGATGGTCATCCGCAACTACAGCGAGGGAAGGCTCTCATTTTCTACTGACATTGCCGTTGGTTTGAAAGACGCCAAGCTCTGCTTTATCGCCGTCGGCACGCCTCCGGCAAACGACGGCAGCGCCGACCTCAACCAGGTAATGGCAGCTCTTGACGGCATCGCCACCAACATCAACCACTCCTGCTTTATCGTCGTAAAATCAACCGTTCCCGTAGGAACAGGCACGCTGCTATGCAAGCGTATCACCTCTCATTTGCGTGAACGCAAGCTCGACATCAACTTGGAAATCCTCTCAAACCCGGAGTTCCTTAAAGAGGGCATGGCAATCGAAGACTGCCTTCACCCCGACCGTGTTGTGGTCGGCGTCCGTTCGGAAGAGGCACGGGAAATTATGCAAGAGCTCTATAGACCCTTCGCACCAACAGAACGAATATTCATCATGGATCCGCTCTCGGCGGAAATCACCAAATATGCCGCCAATACCATGCTGGCGGCGCGCATCAGCTTTATGAATGAAATAGCGCAGCTGTGTGACAAAGTAGGAGCTGACGTCCTCTCAGTAAAAGAAGGTATCGCCTCCGACAGGCGCATCGGCCCTTATTTTCTCAATGCCGGCTGCGGCTACGGTGGCTCCTGCTTTCCCAAAGACGTGCAGGCTCTCTACCACATCGGCGAAGGGCAAGGGCTGGATATGACTTTGACCACTGCAATAGAAAAGGTCAACCGCAAGCAGAAAGAGCTGCTGCACATGATGGTACGCGAACGTTTTGGCAACGACATGGAAAATTTAAAAGTGGCGGTCTTAGGGCTGGCCTTCAAACCTCACACCGACGACATGAGGGAGGCACCCGCAATCACCTTGACCAGGGGACTGATCAACTGCGGCGCCGACATCGCCGCCTACGACCCGGTGGCGATACCGCAAGCGAAGTCATGGCTGCCCAAAGAAGTGACCTACGCACCATCGGTGGAAGAACTGCTCCGCGATGCCGACTGTGTGGTTTTAGTCACGGAATGGCCGCAGTTCAAAGAGCTGAACTGGCGGGAACTGGCGCCTTTGATGAAGCAGAAAATTATCTTTGACGGGCGCAACCTCTATGTCCCCGAGGAGATGGAACAATGGGGATTTGAATACTACTGCATCGGCAGAAACAGAAGACCTCTTTGCAAAACCAATTAACCAACTCAGCGCGAGCCTCTCACTACGGAGGCTCGCAGCTTTTATCGGCGGCGGAGAGCGAACATGAGGCTGCACCTCTCAGCGTTGTTTTACCTTTTCGACGCAACAGTACTATTTTCCCTGTTTTCCGACTGCACACGCACCGTTACGGGCTTTTGATGTTATATGTTTAATGGCACAATATCCTGCCTCATAAGGTACTTAATCTCCCTTAGACAGTAATGTGATGCAATAAGCAATATGTAACGCTTCTGTATATTCGCCTTGACTTTTATTTGCAATTAGGGTATCTTTGCCGACATTATCTTGGTACGGAAGCGAGTGATTTGATGTCTGAAACAACACGATTTTTGATGAATATTCACACAGGCGGCACAAATCTCTCTTTTGCCGCACTGCGCAAGTTTGCTAAATCACCGCGACCTCGACCGTAAACCTGCCCTGCCTTCGGTCTTAAAGGCACTCTCTGTGCCTGACCGCACATAATTTCACCTAAAAAATTCACATTAAAAAATATCCTGCGCCATGCGGCGTCAGGTTAAATTTTATTTGCCTCCGAACGATAACAGCAAAGCCGCAGCTTCTTTGCCGCTGCTGTTGTTATTTTTCGTCATGAAAGGATATGGTTTCTATGAAAATAACAGATAAAAATTGCTTAATCGGTGTCGTTGGTTTGGGTCATCTCGGCAGCTCCATTGTGGAAGCCCTTTTAAACGGCGGAGTATCTCAAGAAAAATTAATGGTCTCATTCAAGGGCAGCAAGTCCACACTAAAGAGGGCGCAAAAAATGGGCATAGCATCGTGTCTGACTGATACTAAGAAGCTGATGTCAAAGGCTGATATTATCATCTTGGCGGCAAAACCGCAGGATTTCGCCGCAGTAAGCGCACATTCGGTGCGAAAGGACGCTTTGGTAATGTCTTTTATGGCGGCAATTCCTCTGCGGATTTTAGAAAAAAGTTTTGACTGCCATGTGTGTAGGGTAATGTGCAGCGGCCCTGAGACTATCACTTCCGGACATGGAGCCGCGGTTCTTCTTCCTTCTTTGCCGCTGGCGGAATCGGTGCTTGCCGCGGCATCGGTCAATATATTCCAGGTAAGCTCGGAGAGTGAGATCGACGCCTTTACCGTTGGTATTTGCATACCTCCAATTTTGATGAACATCGAAATTTCAGAAAAAGCTCGCCGGCAGGCCATTTTGGCTATGGAGGCGGATTTTCCCGTTTATCAGAGGCTGGGAGAGTGGATTGAGCTGGAACTGCAAGCGGCAGCTGCAGATAAAAAGGAGAGCTGTTTGGAAAATGTTTCCACAAAGGGCGGCATTTCCGAAGCGATGATTAATAGTCTGCAAAACGATGGCTCTTTCGCCCGTGCCCTTGAGCGCGGCATGAAACGCTGCCGGGAAATCTGCGCCGCTATCAGCGCAAAACTTGATGCCAATGCCGCATAAATCAGGCTTTGTTGTATAATTTTATCTGTTCACACACAGTGCGGGCTTGGCTGTAAAAATATTCTGCTGCGGAGGAATTTATTATGAGACCACTAATAGCTGTCGCCACCAACCCATTTTATAGCTCTTATGCCGATATTCCTTTGCAACAGATGGAAGCGGAGACAATGAAATATTTTTGGCTTCTGTCACAGCTTACAGAAAAAATTTGCAGCTCCATCAGAGCAGCGGGCGGTCTGCCGCTTTTACTGACCGCCGCCAGCCTTGACGACGAGATAGACGCCGCTGTCAGAGGTGCGGACGGATTTCTTTTCGCCGGCGGCGAAGATATGGCGCACGTCTATTATGACTTAGAGGACAGGGGCACAATCTCTCCAAACCCTCTCCGCGACAACTTTGAGACGAAACTTTTTCAAAGAGCTTATGCGGAAAACAAACCCATTTTGGGGATTTGCCGAGGCTGTCAGTTAATAAATGTTATGCTAGGCGGCACCCTCTATCAAAACCTCGCCTCAGTTAAAAGCGAGTGGGCTTTGCACAGCCGTTCTGACGAAACAAAGGGCTATGTGCATGAGGCGGAGATTTTAATGAATGAGTATTTTCCGCTTTGCCATGAGCGTACAATAAAAGTAAATTCCATGCACCACCAGGCGATAGACCAAGTAGCCTCTCCCTTGGAAGTAACGGTGCAAACCGCCGACGGACTGGTGGAGGGTGTGTCGATGCCCTCTTATGGGTACCTCAGAGGCGTGCAATGGCATCCAGAATGCCTTGCAGCAGCAGACGCTGTTAATGCGGAGATCTTTTCTTCATTGGTTAGAGCCTGCCGGCGGCAGTCTGTCTGACAACGGCATTTGCGCCCAATAAAAAGAGAGAACCCCTTTCGCTGACTTCGATTAAGGAGTTCTCTTTTTTATTGCCGTTGCTGTTTTTTGACTTAAGGAAAAGCAAGCCTTCCATAATAATCGACCTGTGGTCTGATAATTTTAAGCAGAGAGCCGAATCGATGTTTTTGTGCGATAGGCGGTTTTTACAAATCTTTGATTTACATAGATGAAACATAGTTTCATCTTCAATCGCTTAGGTTATTCTCCAAATATGCCAATCACCGACAGGCAGGTTGCAACCGGTACGCACAGTCAGAGAATAAAATCAGCGCATTTTTTGATTTTTGCGATTCGGCAGTTTTCCCCATCTAGTCACATACCAATACGTCAAAGCAATAGACGCACCATCATGCGGCGAAATCTGTGCATATAGCGCATATAGCCAGCGGCGCCTTAAAAATCCAGTTCTACGCCCTTACCGGAGGCCGCGGCCGCTTCACAGAGATATTCCGCAGCGGCGACGTCAAAGAGCGCCATTCCTACAGATTTAAAAAAAGAGGTCTCCGGCTGGGAAGCGGAACATTTTCCCTCTATGCGCTCTGCCAAAGTGTGGATGTTTTCCCTTTTTAAAGAGCCATTGGCGATAGGCGTTATTAGGTCTCCCGTCTCTTCAATGGCGTGCAGCGTATCAACATAGACATGTTCGCCTGCCAGAGGGAAGATAGCATCGGGATATTCCTTCATATTGGGAAGGTAGGAGCCGATGCCGACAAAGGCATGCCCGCGAAGAAGCGCCTCGTCTTCGGCAAAGAGCGGAAGAGAGGTGTTGGTAGCGGTCATGACCGCCTCTGTTTTTTCCAGAAGCTCACTGCTGGTTTGGGCGATTTTTACCTTTACGTGGGGAATAGCCTCTTGCAGGCGGTCGGCAAAGAGGGGGAGCTTGTCTTTAAATACATCATAAATCCAAACTTCCTTTACGCTTTCACGTGCAGCGCAGCCATAGCGCGCCTGCCAAAAACCCTGAACTCCCGTCCCCACAAGCCCAAGGGCGGAAATATTCTTAGCCGCTGTGTTTTTAATTCCCGCTCCGCCAACAGCGCCTGTCCTGAGGGCGGTTACTGTTTTTCCTTCAAGCACCGCCTTCGCCTCGCCGGTCTCAGCATCAAAGAGCGCCACCATACCATTGATAAAGGGTCTCCCCTTGGGGGGATTACTCGGACGCAAAGTCAGCAGCTTGCATCCCCATATCTTTGGCGTAACGCAGGGCATGAGCATCAAGGAGTCATCGCTGTCAAGAAAAATATTGGAGCGAAGCGGCATGGCGAAACGCCCCTCTTCCGCAAATACCATCGTCTTTTCCATTCTTTTAATCAATTCTGCCAGATCAACAGACTCTATCAGCGCTTTTTCATTAAGAAACAGCATTGCTACCAACCTCCCGTAATGTTTTTATATTGGTTCGCACCTCTTAGCGGAACTATCATCTTTTGCCTCGTGTACCGACCTCAAGTAAGCGTAGATGGTGAACTTGCTCTTGCCCATCTCCAAAGCCAGACGCTCAATAGCGCCTTTAACAAGAAAATAACCCGACGAATCCAATTCACCGATTACCGCCAGTTTATCCCTGCGGGAAAGGGAGGCTAAATCCCCGTGCTTCTCTCTTGCCGCAGAGAGAGAAGCCGATACAACATCATCAAGCTCCCTTGAAAAACGCTCCTTATATACATCGGGCGACATGCTCAGCTCTGTGTCCACCTTAAAAAATTCGTCCAGCAGTTCTTTTGCCGCATGGGCCTTGGTCACATCCATATTAATGCAGAGAAAACCTATTATTTTGCCCGCATCGTCCTTAATAAAACAGACGCCGCATTTTAATATCTTCCCCTCTTCTGTCTTGGCGAGATAGTTGTATACTCCGTTCATCTTCTGATATTCAGGATCTTTAAGCATTATCAGCCCAAAATCCGTCATCGGAGACCCAACAGCTCGTCCGCTGACATGGCCGTTTTCACAGGCGATGATGGAGCTCTCGGGGTGTGAGACGTCGTGGAGAAGCACCTCGCAGTCCCGTCCCAATATCGTTCCCAGCCCCTTAACAACATTAATGTAGCCGGCCAGCAACGGCGGTATTCTGCGTCTATTCACAAGCTCACCTCTTTATCAAACATACAAATTATTGTAGGTATACTCAAAAAAATTGTCAATCACAAAAAACAACAGCCTAGATCATTATCTGCAAAAGGCTTGATACGACAAATAAAAACAAATAACATCTCTTGACGGCTATAATCTGCACCATTATTAAAAATCATCATTTGACAAATATTTGTTGATGACTTATAAATTTACCAAGTGCTGTTATGACGAGTAAGCTCGTTTAAGGAGGATACATATAATGTTTCAATTTGAAAGAGTCATTAACGTCATCGATGCTCATACAGCAGGAGAGCCGATACGTATCGTCACCTCGGGCATTCCAAAGATCGAAGGCAAAACCATTCTTGAAAAAAAAGAGTTTTTCGCTAAAAATCTTGACCACCTGCGCTCTTTTCTCACCAAAGAACCTCGCGGACACAAAGACATGTTCGGAGCCATACTCACGACCCCGGAAAGTGAGGACGGGGACATCGGCGTACTCTTTTTCCACAACGAGGGCATGAGCACCATGTGCGGGCACGGCACCATCGGCATCACCAAGGTGGCGGCCGAGACCGGCATCATCACTGTTCATGAGGGAGAAAATATCATCAAAATAGACGCACCCGCGGGACGCGTGACAGCAAAAGCATTTGTGGAGAACAAAAGGGTTAAAAGCGTTGCCTTCACCAATGTCCCCTCATTTCTCTTTAAAAAAGAAGTCTCCATACATCTGGACGGTTTCGGCGAAATCAAAGCGGCAATCTCCTATGCCGGCGCTTTCTACATTATGGTGGAGCAGGAAAAAATCGGCGTCACCGTCTGTCCCGAACAGTGCGCTCTCATCGTTGAACGCGCAATGGCTCTAAAAAATTGGCTTAATGCCAATATGGAGATCGCCCACCCCGAACATCCGGAGATCAACGGCATCTATGGCGTCATTGTCATGGCGCCCGTTGAAAAAACAGCTTACGGCTGCAAAAGCCGCCAAGCCTGTGTCTTCGCTGACGGCGCCGTTGACCGCTCCCCCTGCGGCACGGGAACTTCCGCCCGCATGGCGCTTCTCTACGCCAATGGCGCGCTAAAAGTAGGCGAACAATTCCGCGCCGCCAGCATCATCAACACAGAGTTCACCGGCACAGTCCTAGGAGAGGTACAAGCAGCGGGAATGACAGCGATTATCCCCCAGATAGCCGGGCCGGCATGGATAACGGGCTTCACGCAGTTCGTATTAGACAGCGAAGACCCCCTTCCCGAAGGATTTTTGCTGTAATGCTTCCATTACATAGAGAGGATTGATTACTATGGCAACATACCGTTCAAAAGAACTGGGACTTTTCTCCGGCAAAGGCTCCTCTTCACGCCGTGCGATATACAAGGGCTGCGGCTATGACGACGGAGACCTCGCTAAGCCTCTGATAGGCATTGTCAACACTGCAAACGACGCGGGGCTTGGGCATGTCCACCTCGACAGGCTCGCCGCGCGCGTAAGGGCAGGCATACTGCAGGCTGGCGGCACGCCTTTTGAGTTTGGCACCATCGCCACCTGCGGAGCGGTTCCCATTGGTATGCCCCACTTCCGCTATGAACTGGTCATTAGAGACGTCATTGCCTCCTCTGTGGAAATAATGACCGGCGTACAGCTGCTGGACGGACTGGTGCTGCTCGCCTCCTGCGACAGCATTATCCCGGGAGTGCTCATTGGCGGAATCCGCGCCGATGTGCCCTGCATCATGCTTACAGGCGGATCTCAGGAAGTGTGCAAGAGCGGCGGGCGCAACGTGGTCATGAGCGAACTGGACCAGTTGGTATTCGGCGCTGACTACGCCAGCGACGAGGCAAGAGAAAAGATTCGCTACTTGGAAGAACACGTCTGTCCCGGACCGGGTGCATGTTCACTGATGGGAACAGCGAACACCATGCAGATACTGACCGAAGTTTTGGGAATGTCTTTGCCTGGCTCTGCCACCATACCCGCTGTCTATGCGGAAAAGGAGCGTTTCGCCACGCAGACAGGACGCAGGATTGTCGAGCTGGTCAAGGAAAATATCAAACCCAAAGACATTTTAACCAGAGAGGCTCTGCTCAACGGCGTCATCGTCACCATGTCCATCGCCGGCTCTACCAACGCCGTACTTCACCTTTTGAGCTTCGCCCGCGAAGCCGGAGTGGAGCTTTCGCTTGACGATTTCGATAAACTTTCGGAGTCAATCCCGGTAATCAGCAAAGTCATTCCAACAGGCAAAGCGACCATCGTGGATCTCTACAATGCCGGCGGCGTCCCAGCCATACTGGGCGAGATGAAAGACTACTTACACCGCGACTGCATAACAGTATCGGGACACACTATCGGAGAAATAGCCTCTTTGCGCCGTTCAAGCGACCACGAAACACTGACGACTGCCGCAGAACCGGTATTTAAAAACGGCGGCATCGCCGTAATCAAGGGAAATCTCTCCCCCAACGGCGCTATCTGCCGCACAACGACAATTTCATCGGCAATACGAAAATTTGAGGGGCCGGCAAGAGTCTTTCACTCAGACGAAGCCGCTCATGCCGCAGTGGTATCGGGAAAAATCAAAAAAGGCGATGTGGTGGTGATTCGCTATGAAGGGCCGCGCGGAGCCCCCGGAATGAGAGAGATGATGATGACCACCGATGCACTTGTAGGCATCGGCATGGGACAGGAAGTATTCGTGCTCACAGACGGACGCTTCTCCGGATTCACTGAAGGAGCGGCTATCGGCCATATTTCACCGGAAGCGGCAGTAGGCGGCGTTATCGCCATCGTTGAAGACGGCGATAAAATTAAAATTGACATTGATGGACGTTCCGTAAACCTTGACTTACCGGAAGTTACAATAAACGAGCGCTTGGCAAAATGGAAGCTGCCTCTAAAAAAAGAACGCGGCATTTTGGGTATCTATGCAAAAACAGCCCTCCAAGCTCACGAAGGCGCTATGATAGATGATAGAGTCATCTCTGAATGCCAAGTTAAAAGAAGTTAACAATATCAATATTCATAAGAATCCATGGAGAAGAGGAGATGTATAAGCATCTCCTTTTTCTTTTTTCTAAACCATAACAGCAACTTTGAATAGTTTAGCGAATTATCTCGCCTAATTTTAATTATAAAAAAACAAATAATTTCATATTAGCTCAAAAAAGCTCTTCCATTTATTAATTTTAGTTGTATTATATCTCACAATGCTTGCGTCCTCGGTATGAGCCGCAAGCATTCAATATAATATACAAAAGGATGATTGTCATGAAGAATGTAGTTAAGCAGTTTATCTTCGCCCTATGCATAACAGCGGCAGCACTTTTTATCAGCGCACCAATGATGGCGGAAGCAGCTCCTTTGAAGCTTAAAGTAGCCACAAACGCGGAGTTTGAGCCTTATGAATTTATTAAAGACGGGAAATTTGTAGGATTTGACATCGACCTGATGGCACAAATCGCCAAGAAGATAGGTGCTGAGGTTACATATCAGAACATGGAATTTGACGGTGTCGTAGGCGCGGTACTCTCTGGAACATGCGATTTGGCGGCGTCCGGACTGACAATTACCCCCAAGAGAGCGGAAACAGTCGCTTTCTCCGTCCCCTATATCAATGCGGCTCAGTTTCTCATCGTCAGAACAGATGAAAAAAGTATCGTAGGCACAACCAAAGCAGCCCTCGACAAGCAGTTGGAAGGCAAAAAAATTGGCGTGGTCACAGGCTTCACAGGCCAGAAGTATGTTGAGGGCGATGCCAGCCTCAAATATCCCAAAATTAAAAACGCCAAATCCGTCGTCTTTGACAATGTCAGCCTCGCTGTCGCAGCTTTGATAAACAAGTCCATCGATGTCATCGTTATGGACGACGTGGTAGCGCAGAAAGTCTCCTCTGTAGCCGCCAACAAAAAAGCCATCAAAACAATTGAAGTTCCTCTGACAGTTGAAAAATACGCCATCGCCATCAACAAAAAGAACACCGAACTGAAAAATAAAGTAGACAAAGCTCTTAAGGAACTTATCGCTGACGGCACAGTGAAAAAACTTCTCGCGAAGTGGGAAATCAGATAAAGACTTATAGCTGTATCAGAAAGGTTTTGTTGCTAATTGTTTGATAACTTACCAACCAGATTTTATGAACAATTTATAGCCGGTGAGGGGCTTGCCTTGATGAAGACAGGCCTCATCGCCACTTTGGAAGTTTCCTTTGTCGCACTCGTCATAGGAATAATTATCGGCACTATAGCGGCTTTGATGAAGATAGCTCAGGGGAAGACTCCGACAGGCAAATTTCTCTGTAAGGCGGCAAACATCACGGCAACAATATACATCACTCTTTTTAGAGGCACACCGGTAGTAGTGCAGCTGCTCCTCGCCTACTTCGGTATCATGGGTCCTCTGGGAGTCAACCCACTCTATGTCGCTTTCGCAGCGCTGGGGCTTAACAGCGGTGCCTATGTAGCGGAGATAATCAGAAGCGGCATTATGAGTGTAGACCGAGGACAGATGGAAGCTGGACGTTCGCTGGGGCTTTCATATGGAGTGACAATGTTTTATATTGTCATTCCGCAGGCGATTAAAAATATCCTTCCTGCCCTTGGCAACGAATTGATCGCCCTAATCAAGGAGACCTCCGTTGTCGGCTTTATCGCCGTTTTTGATATGACCCGCGCGGCCCGTTCCATAATATCGACAACTTATGACGCCTTTGTTCCCTACCTTGTTTTGGCATTGGCATATCTCACCATTGTTATCATTGCCACTAAGGGAGTAAGTATGCTTGAAGGGAGGCTGAGACGCAGTGATTACCGTTAAAAATTTAGTTAAAAAATTCGGAGACAACACCGTCCTTAACGACATCAGCTTCACCATCAACAAGGGGGAGAAGGTTGTCATCGTCGGCCCTTCCGGCTCCGGCAAAAGCACCTTTCTGCGCTGCCTGAACCTTCTGGAAGAACCTACCTCCGGTGAGGTTTGGTTTAAAGAGACACGTATAAACTCACCAGAGTGCGATATCGATAAGCATCGCCAGAAAATGGGCATGGTCTTCCAGCACTTTAACCTTTTTTCCCATATGACAATTTTGCAAAATCTCACCTATGCCCCGACAAAGCTAAAAATACAGTCTGAAAAAGAGGCTAAAGAATCAGCGATGGAGCTGCTTCGCCGCGTTGGCTTACAAGAGAAAGCCGATTCATACCCCAGCAGACTTTCGGGAGGGCAGAAACAGAGAATCGCCATTGTACGCGCTTTGATGATGCAGCCCGAAGTTATGCTTTTCGACGAACCGACCAGCGCTCTCGACCCGGAAATGGTGGGAGAAGTTCTCGATGTTATGAAAGAGCTCGCTGAGCAAGGTATGACAATGATTGTCGTCACCCACGAAATGGGATTTGCCAAATCAGTGGCGACAAAAGTGCTCTTTATGAATGAGGGGATTATTTTGGAAGAAAATAATCCGGAGGAATTTTTCTCACATCCCCGCCAAGAAAGGACCAAAGAATTCCTCTCAAAAGTGCTTAA
>CAZFWP010000003.1:0-47591 GCA_964522805.1 uncultured Synergistaceae bacterium
GTCTGTGCCGATGTAGAGATGCCCCTGCCATTTCATTGTAGAGTTAACTACATTGGCAGGCAGCATCGCCGCGAAGTTGATGTCCATAAATTTGTTTCTGGTAATTTGCAAAAGTCCCTGCCGTGAGGAGGCTACCCAGAAGTTTGATTCATAATCTTGGTATATTTTTTCGATGGAACTGTTGAGCAGGGCACCTTCCGCGGTGCGGAACCGATGATTTTTGTCAAAAAAACCCAAGCCATTGTCGCCGCAGGCCCAGATGCGTCCTTCGTTATCTTCATAGAGCCCGTTGATGGCATCGAGTGCCTCTGTTTTATAAGGTTCGGCCTCAAGTTTTCCCTGTGACTCCGTGAGCCGTGCCACGCCCCCTTCAATAAGTCCCGCGAGTATTCTCCCGTCTTTGCAAAGCAGCAGACTGATGGGGCTGCTGCCGGCGACGGTGCCGCTTTTGTAAAAGTTGATTTTATTGCCGCTAACGGTAAATAGCGCGCCGTTTCTGGTGACGCCCCAGAGCTTGTCGGTTTTGTCACAGATCAGACCTAAAATAAATTCACTGTCGATTTCGGGGAAAGATATGCGTATAATCTCTGTTCCCTCGAGGCGTCCGATGCCGCTGCCGCTGCCGACATAAATGTTTCCTTTACTGTCTGAGGTTATGGAGCGGATGGAAGCGAACTCGCCCGGTTTTTTGCTGCTGATGCGGACAAAGTTTCCGCCTTCCCGATAGAAGAGGCCGCTTTCATTGGTGCCAATCCACAATCTGCCATGGAGGTCTTCATAGAAGGTGGTGGCACTAGAGGCGGTAAAACCGGATTCCGTGTCGGAGTTGAACCTGACGAATTCATTACCGTCATAACGAATCAGCCCGCTGTAGCTGGCAATCCAAAGATAGCCGTCTTTTGTTTGGATGACAGAGCTGGCATCGTTGGCGTCCATACCGCTTTCCGCATTAAACAGTGTCTGAGTGTAAAGAGAGAGAAATTCTCTGTCAGCGTATGCAAAATTTGGCTGTAGGCATATAATTGTCAGTAACGTAAAAAGGAATAGTACTTTTTTCATACATAACACCAGACTTATGATGGGTTTTGGATTGTGCATAAAGCAGAGCCACGAATCTCCGAACTTTAAGCAGATATCTTCATTTAATTATAGCATTAAATTATTTGCATAGAACATATTGCAGCAATAGATTGATAAATCACAATAAATCGAGGTCGGAAATGGGAAAACGAAATTTTGTCCTACGGGATTTGTTCTTGATATCGTTGTCCGCGGCGATGATTTTTGCCGCAAGTTCCGCGGATGCGCTGCAAATTTCCATAATTGCGCCCTCTTTTGCGGAGCAGATTATGGAATCGGAACGTGACTTTTATGTTATCGGCACAATAGACAGAGAGGGGCTAAGCCCGAGTGAGCTTCCCGCAGACATTAAGGTCGAGGTTTTGGAAAGCGGTGCCGCCAGAGCGGGGGAACACACGCCCATTCGTGTCGTGCAAAGTCACGTGGATAAAAAAAGCGGCGTCACACCGCAGCGCGATATTTTCCGTCGTTACGAAGGTAAGGCGTCGTGGGTTAACATTTCTCAAGAAGAGCTGATGAAGTCGCCTCCTCCCGATTTGGTCTACAGAAACGGAGATCCCGCCAGCTTTTACGACCCTTCACTGAAAGCGGTGGTGACGGAGAATTCCTTTGCTGTTCTGATTCAGGGAGGGTGCACCAAAGATTATGACAGCGACTACAAAAAAATGTATAAGGAAGATTTGGCGTGGAAGTCATACCGTGTCGTTGTCCGTGCCGTTTGGGGTGATGAGGTGCTTGCCAGGAAGGAGTTTGACGTTGTGATGGGCTCTGTGCCCGATAAGCTTTTGGCGAGGTTCTCTCCCGAGGCTCATTATCGAAAAGCTCTCTCTTTCGCAGCGGAAAATAACATCCGCGTCTATAAAGACCTCTTTCCCGGCTACTGGAACTACGGACTTTCACAAACCTACGAGATTCCGCTGCGCTGGCGCGCCAATGATGCTCATGAGTATCTTTCCGCCAGAGTGCACGCGGTAATTTACAATATTCCCGAAAACAGAAGCGCCTCACAAACGGTGGAACTGGGTTGCATAGCTTTTGAAGGCTGGCTTGACCGCACAGATGAGATTTACTATTACTATTACGACATAGGCGAACCTTCTTTGCGTTACCGCACATGGTATGGCAGCGAGATAAAAGAGGGAAAAATTGTCCGCTTCGGCACGGATGATAGGCTGCAGTTTACGAGAGCAGAGTTTGGTGCCCCTCAAAAGTATTCACCAGACAATGACATTTGCGCCGTTGACTGGAATGTCTACAATGCGGTGGCAGCGGACAGAGGCACGTCCGTGACCTTTTGCGGTGTGGTGACACCGATACAGCCCAATATGTCCGATGTTACTCCAAACGATGACGGTACTTTTGCCATCGGCAACCGTATTGCGGTTTTACACTACGAATTTACGGATATGATGGCAGGAACGCTTTACAGCTCAGACATGCCGATATCTCTTGACCGATTTTACGGTGCGGACAAAGAGATATTATCTAATTCAATATATGAATTCCGTCATAGTTTTGTCTTTCCCGAGGAGATGAACGGGCGTGTTGTCACGGTAAGCACCATCGGCTATGATAAGTATGGTGAGGCTGTGGACGGTACAGAAGAGGAATTTTATCTCAGGGTAAGATAACCATTATGTATTTGCTTCAGCCCGGCCTTGTGTAAGAAAGGATGCTGCGTCATTATAACAGACAAATATAAGATAAAAAATATCAGCGGCGGAGTTCCGCTTGATGAGGGCAGCATTCCCAAACTGCTGTTGGGTTTTGTAATGCCGGCGGTGCTGGGAATGTTGGCGGGAGCAGTGTACAACATTGTCGACCGTGTATTTGTAGGACAGTTTGTCGGTCCTAACGGACTTGCCGCTATCAGTACTTCGTTTCCCACGATGCTTATGATGATCGCCTGTTCTCTGCTGGTTGGAGTGGGGGGGGCTTCGCGCGTTGCCATTCTCCGCGGCGCTAGGAAACAACGCCCCGCCGAACAGGCTTTAACTCACTCGATTATGATGCTGGCTGTCATGGGGGCAGCATTTATCGTTCTCAGCTTTTTCGGGTTAGATGCGGCACTGAGGCTTTCCGGAGCAAGCGAACAGGTTTTGCCTATGGCCAGGACATATCTTCGCATTATCCTTATTGGTGCGCCCTTGGCTCTTATCGGATTTGGGATAAACTCTCTCATCAGAGCCTGCGGAAGTCCTCGCTGGGCGATGGCGACGCAGATGATAGGCGCTGTTGCCAACGTGATCCTGGATGCTCTCTTTATCTATTATATGAATATGGGGGTGGCAGGCGCGGCTTGGGGAACGGTAATCGCTCAGGGTATTTCCTCCGCTGCGGGACTGGCCTTTTTTATTTGGGGAGATTCTCCTCTGAAGATAAGAATGCATTTTCTGCTGCGTCCTAAGTTTAAGGTGGTAAAGAAAATTTGCGCCGTTGGCAGTGCCCCCTTTTTAGTGGAATTTTCTTTTGTAATTTACATGACAGTGATGAATCAATTAATACATAAATATGGCGGAGACTTAGCTCTCTCTGCACTTGGCGTATTTTTCAGCCTGGATTCTCTGCTTTTCCTTCCGGCTATGGCAATAGGCGAAGCAGCGCAGCCGATAATCGGGTACAACTACGGAGCCCGCAAGCCCGAAAGGGTTATTTCGACGATAAAATGGGCATTGGCAATGGTGACGGTGTTTTACATTTTCAGCTTCACTGTTGCTGAAGTATTCACAGAATCGTTGATTTCCATCTTCAGCACCTCTGCCGAACTTTTAGCGATTGGAGTTCCGGCGATGAGAATAGGCTACATCGGCCTAATCTTTTTCGGAATGCCGATTGTCACCAACTCAGCCCTGCAGGGGTTGGGAAAAGCTAGAGCCTCCCTGCTCCTGTCAATGGCAAGGCAGGTGCTTTTTATGTATGCGCCACTTTTTGTACTGCCAAAATATTTCGGCATCTGGGGTGTATGGATGTCTTTCCCTGTGGGAGATATTTTGGGAGGGATTCTCTCCTTCTTCTTCCTGCGCCACCTGATAAACTGGCTCAGAACACCGGAAGCTCAAATATCGGTATAGCAAATGTAAAATTCTCTTCCTGAGAGTTCTGTGTTTTGGTAATTTGTAACGGAATTGTTACTTAAAATATCCGCCTGTTTAACTTTTTTTCTCATCGCTGTTTGATATACTGAGAGGGATTAAAAGAATAGAGGAGAATATGCATGGAACAATTAAGAGAGAAAAAAGGTTTTCTCTGCGATATGGACGGTGTAATTTACCATGGCGACAGGCTGCTCCCAGGCGTGAAAGAATTTGTTTCTTGGCTGTACAGTGAGAACAAGAGCTTTCTCTTTCTGACTAACGCCAGCGGCAAAACACCCCAGGATCTTAGGCTTAAACTAGAGAGAATGGGGCTTGACGTTGACGAAACTCACTTTTACACCAGTGCTTTGGCGACGGCGAAGTTTGTCAGCAGCCAAAATCCCAGCTGCAGTGCTTTTGTTATCGGCGACCCAGGGCTTTATAACGCGCTGCATGATGCCGGCATTATGATAAACGATATCAATCCGGAATACGTGATCATCGGAGAGACCAGCAACTATAACTATGAGGGTATTTGTAAGGCTGTACGTCTGGTGTTGGGTGGAGCCAAACTCATTGGTACAAATACCGACCTCACCGGCCCTTCGGAAAAAGGCATTATCCCTGCCTGCCGTGCTTTGGTGGCCCCCATAGAAGCAGCTACGGGAAAGACGGCTTATTATGTAGGCAAGCCAAACCCGCTGATGATGAGGACGGGGATGAAGATGCTAGGCGTCCATTCCGCAGAAGCAGTGATGGTCGGCGATAGAATGGACACAGATATTTTGGCAGGTATCGAGAGCGGGCTTGACCCGATTTTGGTACTGAGCGGCGTCACCGACAGAGAGGCGATAAAACAATATCCCTACAGACCGCGTCTGGTGTTAAACGGCGTGGGAGATATCGTCCCTCAGGCATAACTTTACAAGAACAAAAAAGGCGCGCTCTCAGGCGCGCCTTTTTTGTTCTTGTTTTGCCCTTTCACTGCCATTAATAAGAGGCAAACAATGAAAAGAGGCGGAGCTTATGCTCTTCCGCCTCTTTTCATACTCTATATTTTCCTGTTGGCTTGGCTGTCTATTTACCGATTTCCTGGAGAGAGACAAAACCTGTTTTGTTGACGATTTTCTGTCCGGCTGTGCTCTGCATGTAGTTGATGAAGTCGAGTACATCACCTTCGGGCCAGCCGTTTGTGAACATGTAGAGGTAACGTGAGAGGGGGTATTTGCCGCTGCGTGCTGTGGAGGCTGTTCCTGAGATACCCTCAACCTGGACTCCCTTTACCGCTTTGGTGACGTAGCCCATTCCTTCGTAGCCAATAGCGTTTTTATTATTGGCGACTGCTGTCATCATCGCTCCGCTGGAGGCTGTGACCTGTGCTTTCGGGGTGACGCGGCCCTTTTCGCCTTTATCCATTATCATTTCCTGCCAAGTGCCGTATGTGCCGGAGCTGGTATCTCTGCCGATAACTACGATTGCGCCTGATGTGCCCCCGACCTCTTTCCAGTCAGTTACTTTGCCGGTGAAAATATCTTTAAGCTGTGCCTTGGTGAGTGACTTTACCTGATTTGAAGGGTGAACAACTGGGATGATGCAGTCAAGAGCTACTGCGAATGGTACGGGGTAGACCTTCTTGCTCATGCAGGTGTCAATTTCTTTATCTTTTATAAAGCGGGACGCATTTGCTATCTGTGCGCTGCCGTCGGCCAATGATTTAAAGCCGTTGCCTGTGCCTGTGCCTGATACGGAAAACTTAACTGTCTTGTTTGCTTTCATGTACTGTTCTGCTGCCGCTTGGGCGAAGGGAAGCACTGTTGTTGAGCCGTCCATTACTATTGGAGCTGCGAATCCTGCCGATGCGCAAGCCATTACCAATGTTGCCGCTGCTGCTGCGATAAACTTTCTCATTTTTATCTTCCTCCTGTTTTTTAGTTGATAAGAAGAGTATATGCAAAAAAGGTTACGGCTGTGTGCAGATAATGTAACAGCAGTGCAACATGTATCTTTTACATTTTTACCTTTGCCATTGCCGCAAAGCAGACATCGGTGACAAAATCCATTTCCTGCTGCTTAATTGTCAAAGGCGGATTAAAGTAAAGCACATCGCCCAATGGGCGCAATAGTACTCCCATTTTCAAAGCTTCTTTATATATCTGATATCCAAGGCGTTTCTTGCTGTCAAAAGGTTCTTTATTATCTCGGTCACGCACCAGCTCAATGGCGTTAATCAGCCCGATAGAGCGCACCTCTCCCACATTTGGCAAGTCCTTGGTCTTTTCCTTGAGCATAGTGTGGAAATATTTGGCGTTTGCAGCAGCTATGGTCAGGATATCTTCCTCTGCGAATATTTTCAGTACCTCTATCCCGGCGGCGCAGGCCATTGGGTTGGCGCAGTATGTGTGGCTGTGCATAAAGGCCCGTCCCTCATTATAATCGGCATAGAAGGCGCGGTATATTTCCTCGCGCACCACTGCCATCGCCATTGGCATGTAGCCGCCAGTGACTCCCTTGGAAATGCACATAATATCGGGACTGACATCGGCGTGGCCGCAGGCGAACATTTTGCCGGTGCGGCCGAACCCGGTGGCGATCTCGTCGGCGATCATATGAACGTTGTAACGGCTGCATATTGCCCGAAGCTTATTAAGATAGAGTGGCGGATAAATTCTCATGCCGCCCGCTCCCTGCAATAGTGGCTCCATAAAGAACGCTGCTGTCTCTTCGCCGTGAGCCGCGAAGGCTTTTTCCGCATGTTCAAAGCACTCGGCGCCGCAATTCTCCCTGCTCTTGCCATAGGGGCAGCGGTAACAATCGGGCGCTGTCACATGAATAACATCGAGCATCAGCGGTTTATAAATTTCCGAATAGAGGTCAACCGCACCCAAGGCCAGAGCACCGAGCGTCTCTCCGTGATAACCGTTTGATAGTGACATAAAACGCTTCTTTTGTGGGTTGCCGGTCTGAGCGTGATACTGGAAGCTCATCTTCATCGAGGCTTCGATGGCGGAAGAACCATTGTCGGTAAAGAAAAATTTTGTCAGCCCCTCGGGAACTATCTCCGAGAGCCGTTCGCAAAGCTCAATTGCCGGTTCGTGGGTAAAGTTCGCGAAAATTACCTGTTCGAGCTTTTCCACCTGCCTCTTAATCGCATTATTAATCCTGTCGTTGCTGTGCCCAAGAAGATTGCACCACCACGAACTGACCACATCGGCGTAACTTTTGCCGCAAATGTCATAAAGATAAAGACCCTTGGCATGGTCGATAACAATCGGAGGCAAAGTCTCATAATCCTTCATCTGAGAACATGGATGCCAAATATACTTTAAATCTCTTTCTGCTTCGTTCATCACATTACCTCCCCATAACAGCTCTTCAATAATTCACTGTCTATATCCAAAGCACTGTCACCTGCTCTGACTGTGCAAATAATCGGCAGCCCAGTCAATGCGGTAATCTCACGGCCATTGTCTGCATGAAGAAAATTGTCTTTGTCATAATTATTGAGAATAAAGCCATTTGCTTTAATACCGCGGGCAGAAAGATACTCTGCCGTCAGCACGGCGTTGTTAATACTGCCAAGGGCTGAGCTGCTGACAATAACCACCCCAAGGCTGAGAGCTTTGATCACATCTGTCAGCATGATGCTCTTTGCGTCTCGGCGCAGCGGACAGACAATGCCGCCGCTGCCCTCCACAGTCAAATAATCGAAACGGCGGCAGAGGCCTTGAAAATCCCTCACTACAGTTTCCATGCAAAGCGGATTGCCCTCAAGTTTTGCCGCCAAGTGCGGAGATACGGCAGCTTGGTAAACATAAGAAACCAAAGATTCCGGCTCCGCGGGAATAGCAGCGGTGCGGCAAACATAGGCGGCATCGCCCGGCACAAGCTTGTTCTCCACCAAGTCCGCACCGCTTAAAGCCGCCTTATAGTACCCGGCGTTGATGCCGCATTCTCTCAGCTTCTTCACCATCAAGGCGGAGACAAATGTTTTGCCTACATCAGTTCCCGTTCCGGTTATAAAAACGCCGCGGCTCATAATGCCACCACCTTGTACCCTAACTTTAGGACCATCTTCATGTCCTCCTCTATTGATATACCGGGAGTGGTCAGCATATCTCCCGATATCGCCGCATTTGCACCCGACATCAGCAGGGAGCGTCCTAAATCCGTCATCACACCGCGTCCGCCTGCGAGGCGTATGGCGGCATCGGGTAAAATAAAGCGGAAAACGGCGACAATGCGGCGCGCCTCATTGGCGCTGATAAGTGGTCTGTTCTCAAAGGGAGTACCGGGAATCGGGCTTAGAAAATTAATCGGCACAGATTTTATCTCCAGTCGCCGCAGCTCAAGAGCCATGTCGATTCTATCTTCCATGGTCTCTCCAAGACCCATAATGCCGCCGCTGCAAACACTAAGCCCTGCGCGCTGCGCTGCCTGAATGGCGGCTATCTTCTCATCATAGGTGTGTGTGGTGCAAACCTTGGGAAAGAACCTACGGGAAGTCTCCAGATTATTGTGGCAGCGGCTGACTCCCGCTTCTCTGAGCTTGACAAAGTCCTCATAGTCCAGCAAGCCGTGAGATGCACAAAGAGAGATGGCGCACCTCTTTTTAATAGAACGATAGCTTTCGCAAAGACGCTCTAATTCATAGCTTGTGATACGCCGTCCCGAGGTGACGACAGAATAACGAAGAATTCCCCGTTCGTGGTTATAGAGTGCGCCTTCCAGCAGCTTTGCGGTATTTAGCAGAGGATACTCATCGGCATCTCCGTGATAATGGACCGATTGAGCACAATACTTGCAGTCTTCAAAGCAGCGTCCGCTCTTGCCGTTGATGATGGTGCAGAGGTCAAAACCGCTGCCGCAAAATTTCTCGCGCAGTTCGTTTGCCGCGGAGGTTAATTCATCAAGGTCGGTTTTGATAAGAGAGAGCGCGCATTCCTTGCCGATCAAATTACCGCCCAAAATTTCTTTTAAAATGTTGCTGATCATGAGCGTCCTCCTAAGGGAAAGACAGTTATCAGCCTTTTGGCAACAGTCGCACCGACAAAACAGAGGATAATATCTCCCGGAACGGCAAGAAGAAAACAGTAAAGGAAAAGCGACCAAAGACCAATAGGCGATGCCATGTAATAATTGGCGATGAAATAATACCAAACCATTCCCGCTGCGTAGACAACCGCTAGATTTGCGAACCCTGCCGCCAGCAGCCTGTTAAAAGTGGGCTGCTTTGTCTGACCGCGTGCTATCAGTCCGGACAGCCAGGCGCCCCCGACGAATCCCAAAAGGTAACCGAAGGTAGGCTGCAAAACGTAGGCGATGCCTCCTCCCTCAACAAAGACAGGAATTCCCGCCAATCCTGCCCCCACATAGACGGCGCATGAGAGAAACCCAAGCCGCCGGCCCAACAACAGCCCGGCTAGATTGGTAAATAAAAACTGTAATGTGAAAGGAACTACCGGCACAGGCACCCTCATAAAAGCCCCTGCGGTAATCAATGCTACAAAAAGCCCGCAATAAACAATGTCGATTGCTTCTGTCTTTCGTGCAATAGTCATCAGAATCCCCCGAACGATAAAAATTATGCTGCGAAATGGAGTTTAGCACCTGTAAAGGGACATGTAAACCATTAAAAATTATCTAGTTGACATTAACTGCCGGTCGTGGTTTTTGGGTTTTTACGGCTGAATGCTCTATAATAGAAGCATCCCTGATTATCAATAAGTGGAGTGGTGTTTTATGATAACAGTCAGAGAACTGCTCAGCGACAAAAGCTTTTCCGGATTTGTTGTCCTAGCCGGCGAGGACGGTTTAGACAAGAGGCACATTAATACCCTGTGTGTGATTGATACACCTGATTTGTCGGGGTGGGTTTTAGGAAACGAGTTCTTTATTTCCTCCGGTTACATCTTTAAAGAAGACCCGGCGAAGCTGCTGGCGATCGTGGAAACCGCTGCTAAAAACGGTGCCGCCGCTCTTGGTATAAAGACGGGGCGTTTTACCGGAAGATTGCCGCGGGAAGTGCTCAACTTGGCTAACAAGCTGGAATTTCCGCTGATAGATATTCCCATACACTATAACCACACGGAGATAATCAACCCCACATTGACAAAGATAATTAACAAACAGGCCGCATTGCTTGATTTCTCTGAGAGGGTGCGGGGGGTGTTCTTTGATACTGTACTGGAAGAGAGCAGCGTTGGTGCCATTTTAGACAAGCTCAGCGACTTTTTGGGCTGTGATGTCGGTTTTGTTGACCTCTCTTCCGGTGAAAGGTACTCTTCCGGCTCTTTTTCTTTTGAAGAAGTATTTGGCAATCTGCCTCTGGCTAAGCTGCTTGAGCTTTATGACTGTGAGTTGGTGCACAGCGGCAATAAGCGTTACGGTTACATAGTTTCAAAGTCAGCTCACACCGGAGAGCGGGTTCTGGACCATAATGTTCCGATGATTCACGCAAAAACCACCCTTTTGATACAGCTCCAAAAAGAAGCCGCTAAACGCGAAGTGGAAAAGAGATATGTCAACGAGTTTGTTCAGGATATTTTCTTAAGGAGATTTCGCAACACCAGAGAGATTTTAGACAGAGGCAAGAATTTTAAGTGGAACCTTGATGTGCCGCAGGTGGCACTGGCTTTTGAGGTGGTGGATAAACCCGGCGGGAACCCCATTGGGCAAAAAGTCTTTTACCAGTGTGTCAATCTGCTGGCCTGCCGCTACCGCTCTATTCCCAATACAGAGATGCGAGGTCAGCTGATCTGTCTTTTGCCGATTAAAACGGCTTGGGGCAGCGAAAAGGTGCGGCTGCAAAAGTATCTGCAGGAAATACAGGCGGATATAGCCACGACCTTTTCTTTGGAGCTGTGCGTTGGTATTGGTTCTCCCAAAGAGGATATTCTCTTTTCTGACGAAAGTGAACAGGAGGCCCGCAAGGCCCTTGAAGTGGCACTTTCTCCTGAGGTTACTCAAAGGCTGGTCTTTTGGGATGATCTGGGAATTTATAAATTGCTCTCCCTAATTAACAACAATCCCGACGCCGGTGCGTTTATTAATGAACAGCTCGCACCGCTTCTGGCATTGGACAGAGAAAACGGCAGCAGCCGCCTTTTTGAAACTCTCTCAGCTATCTCTCAAAACGGTTGGCAGCTGAAAAACGCTGCCGAAGCCCTAAATGTCCACTACAACACCATTAAATATCGTTTTAACCAAATTTGTGAGCTTTACGGCGGCAGCATTGACGGGCAGCGCCAACTTTCGCTCTCCTTGGCGGTAGAGCTTTATATGATTAATAAGAAAAAAGAATAAATTGAAAAAATAAGCCAAAGAAGTGTCCCCAAAGGACAATGCCATTTGTATTTCTAAAGTATATGATTGGTTTTATGGTGCATGTGCTTTAATAAAAAATAATGGGGGCGATCACATGGATTTGGTTTTGCAAAAACTGGTAGACGAATCATTTGATAGTATGGTTGCCGATATACAGAAATCAATTAGGATTGAAAGCGTTTTAAAGGAAGAAAATATTACGGAAAAAGATCCTTTTGGCTCCAATGTTACGGCAGCACTGACCTCCTTTTTGGAAAATGCCGAGAAAATGGGATTTAAAACCGGCAATGTCGATAACTACGCAGGATATGTGGATCTGGGAGACAAGGGGGAACTCGTTGGCATACTAGCGCACCTTGACGTAGTGCCCGAAGGAAAACACGAACTGTGGGACGTCCCTCCCTATTCCGCAACAATAATTGACGGCAAATTATACGGCCGTGGCAGTGCCGATGACAAAGGGCCTGCTTTTGCCGCTCTCTACGCAATGAAGGCTTTGCGCGACTCAGGTATGGAACTTAAATGCCGCTTTCGCCTGATTGTCGGACTTGATGAAGAGTCGGGGGGCAGGTGCATAGCCAGATATCTCAAAACAGAAGAACATCCTGCCTGCAGTTTTTCTCCTGATGCTAACTTTCCTCTTATCAACGCTGAAAAAGGGATATTGCGCGGCTATATCGAAAAAACCTTTTTACCTGCTGCGGAAACGCCTGGTCTGCGCCTGAAAAGCATCAAAGGCGGAAGCCGTTATAATGTTGTCCCCGACGAAGCCGAAGCTCTGTTTTACGGTCAAATTTCCGCAGACGAAGTCTCTTGGCTGCGTGAGATTCCCAATATAACAGTTACCTTAACGGATAACGGCACTTCAATCCGAGCGGAGGGGCTCTCCGCCCACGCAATGGAGCCCCAGCGCGGCAAAAATGCTGTCAGCCTGCTGCTTAAAACAATTGCTTCTCTCAATTGGGGAGGGACGGTTTTGCGGGGCTGGATAGAATTTGCCGCAGAAAAATTCGCCGACTACTACGGGGAAGCTCTTAATATCGCAACAGAGGACGAAATGTCGGGAGTCCTTACCTGCAACTTGGGTATAATTGACTGTTCTGAGGATAAATGTAAAATCTCTCTTGATATCAGATATCCGGTAACGAAAAAGGGCGAAGATGTCATTAGTACCCTCAACGAAACTTTGAAAGAGGGCGGAGCTTGTTTTACCGTCGATAAAGACAAAAAGCCGCTCTTTGTCACTCCAGATGCTCCCTTGGTGAAAAAATTGCTGACCGCTTACAACAACATCACCGGAGAAAACGGCGTTCCTGAATCCATTGGCGGCGGTACATACTGCCGTTATCTGGATAACGCCGTCTCCTTCGGCCCTCTCTTTCCAGGTGAGATTGAACTTGCACATCAGCCAAATGAAAATATTCCGCTGGAAAACCTTCGTAAAATAACCTATATCTACACGGAGGCGCTAAGGCTTTTCGCAGAGGGATAGGGATTAAGAACAATCAAAGGCAAATAAAAAACCGGGATGGAAACCTTTCCCGGTTTTTTTACTGCTCATCAAAGGCTGCATGCTTTGAGCAAGATTTAAGTGCGGGCGCAGAACAGAGACTAGAATGCTTTCATGACTGCGATGATGAACCCGTAGATGCCGTCTCCGGCAATCATTCCCGCCTCTCTTATCTCCATGAAGGCCTTTCCGGCAACAAGTCTGACTACGACTGCGAGCAGCACGCCGATACCATACATGGGAGCGTTAAGCAGCAATCCTGTTGCCAGTAGAATGCCGATAGCCTTTTTCTGTCCTGAGATAAACTGAATTACCATGCCGACAACGCCCCACTTAAGAAGTTCCATGAGAATTTGCTGATTGCCGGCTGCCTGTGCTGTGACAGCCATGACGCGGCTTGTCGGCGGGAGAAGGTCCAGCCTGAAATAGACGTGCATAAAAGCGGCGACGACGACAAAGCCTATGACAGCTCCGATTACTTCTGAGATAAACTGCTGTTTTCTACCGTCTTTTTCATATGCAAGATATTTACTTTTGCCGCGGATAATCCAACCTGTTTTCAAGTCAAAGCCCATATCGGCAAAGCATGGTCCGGTGCAGCCGACAAAACCGCTCAGCAGCGCCAGCGATACGGGGTTGAAACCCAAAAACAGCCCGATCGTGAGGAAGATAATGGTAACGGCAGTGCCTGGGAACCAACCGGATCTCATGGCGCAAAGCCCGATTAATATCGGGGCAACAAAGCTTGAAAATCCTGCCCAAGCCACCCACAACAACAGCTTTGATGCCGGCAGCTGGTTTGCTATTCCTGTGAGAACGGCAATGCCAATCGCTGATGCCATGTAAACCGCGAATCCGATGCTGAGGGCTCTTTTTGTTTCTTTGGGTGTCACTGTCACCTTGAAGACACCCTCGTCTTCGGAGACGGAATCGGAATTGTCTTTGTTGGTTTTGTAAAGAACGTAAGCTATCTGTATCAGAGAAGCCATTCCGGCTCCAACCATTAAGCCGTGGGGGATATACGTTTTGCCGATATCAAAACCGGTGATTATCGGCAGATAACCACGGATTAGCAGCCCTGCGGCCAACGCCGCCATAGACCAGATATTGGCGATAAAGGCTATGGCTATCCCTGCCATCGGCAGCCCGAATGTAGCTGTTCCCGGCAGACCGATAAAAGCCGCCGGTATTTTCACGGCGCTGCCGGCTATTCCTAAAATAATACCTTCGAACATGCGGCGCGCTTTGGCTCCGCCTTCGTCGCCGGCGAATAACGCCTGTGCTGTGGCTACTCCGGGAGGCCAAGGAGCACTTGCCGGAAATAGAGATGAGTCGTAGATGGAATAGACAAAATAAATACTTATAAGTGTGGCGGCGCATCCGCCCAAGAGCATCATATTGATATATTCCGGCTTGTCCATCGCGGCAAAAATGGAGACGGCAAAAATACCGCAGTTGGAGGCTGCAAACCCTGCTCCCGAACTCATTGTCTGTACAAGGTTCTGTCTGTCCAGTGACTTGAATTTTGACATTGCCGAGATTGGAATGCGGGCTAGTGACATCGCCAAAAGTGCTCCGATGATTGACGTATTGGCACTGAAACCAAGCTTAGCAATGATTTGCATACAGATCATTGCTGAGATAACAGACATGGCGATGCTCAGTATCAGTGTAGATGGTTCAAGCGCTTTTACGTGAGGCTGTGTGTGTTTCTGTTGCTCCATATTGTTCCCCCCTGCCTTTTAGTTCTGCCGTCTTGATCTTCTTTGTTTCTTAAAGCGGAGAGGGAGTTTTTCCCTCTCCGCGAAGTAACCTAGTATCCTTTAATTCCCAGCTCTTTGCAGATAGCCCTTACCTCAGGGTCAAGGTATATGCCGTCTCTTTCAAGCTCCACACCGTCAAGAATAATTGTGGGGTTGAGGACAATTCCGTCTGTATGTCCGGCTGAATCCCAGCCCTTTCCCATGATTGACTTACCCTGGCTGCCGATACCGAATTCTATGGAACCGAAAACGCGCTCGTCTTCAACGATGCGTCCTGTGATGGAAGTAATTCCGGGGTTGAAACCCAGTGAGTAGTGGGCAAGACGGGGCATGTTTTCGGGGTCGTTAAGGTCGTCCATCCAGCGTTTGAATACCTGTGCATCTCTGCCGCCTTCGATATCTGTGACTCTGCCGTCTTTAAGTGTCAGATAGACAGGGCTGTTGAGTTTTCCCAACTCAAGCGGCGGGAAGAGCGCGCCGTCAAATACCAGCTTGCCTTCGATTGTCTCTTCAATCGGGCACCAGCTGATCTGTCCGGCGAGCATTATCGGATAGCCCTTCTCGGTGGCTTTCTTACCGGAGAGGCGGACTTTGCGCCCTCTATTGTATCCTTTAAGGTCTGTTCCTGCCGGGCTGCGGACGATGACTTCATCAGCGGCCTGTACCTTGCTCTGTAGCACCTCTCCAAGCTTAATTACGAGGTCGTAGTTGATGTGGCTGACGGTGCGGGCCATCATCATGGCGTCCATGCCGCAGATATTCATATAACGAACGCCGTTCGCCAGAGCTTTCTTAAAGCAAGGGGCGTGCATGACGTAGGAATATGTGACTTCCACCCATACGTCACACGATGCAACAGCTGCGGCGATTGGTGCGTATGGTTCCATGCAGGAGTTGGGGGCAGTCGGTGAATAAATTACCGTGGGGCAGCCGCCGATGGCGAAAACAGCTTCGGCGATGGCTTCCACTACACGTCTGTCTGTACAGCTGTCTCCGGTAACAACGACGGTTTCCCCCTCTTTTACAAGAAGAACATCTTTTGCAAGAGTAAGGGCTCCTTTGGCTATTTCGTATGACATGTACTCATCGCGCATTTCCATTCCGATTGTAAACATTGAAAGGCCTCCTTGATATGATGTTTTATTGTGGTGCAACTGTAGGATGTGTTTATTCTATTTTCTGAATTATCATACGTATATGTTGTAAAAATAAACATCTGCGGTAGTTATGGGGATAATTTTGTGAAAAATTACAACTAGTCAAGTTATATGTAAAAAGTCATAAGTGAATTAGCTTTTTTATGTGTGAAATTGAAAATTAGCAAATTCGGGCCGTCAGCGAGTGCTTTGTAGTTTGAAGTAGTATAGTATATGGAGATTTACCAGTTATATCTGTGGGGGGGAAGATGATGAAAGTTTTGCTGGTTAACGGAAGCCCGCATAAATCTGGCTGTGTTTTTACTGCTCTGTCAGAGGTTGCTACGGCATTGGAGAAGCATGGGATTGAAAGCCGGATTTTTCATATAGGGGTAAATCCTGTGAGGGGCTGTATCGCTTGCGGAAGGTGCCGTCCTTTGGGGCGTTGTGTGTTTGAAGATGATGTTTGCAATGAGCTTATAGGTTTTATGAAGGAGGCTGATGGGATTATTCTTGGCTCGCCGGTCTATTATGCCGGGCCCAACGGCACTTTGTGCGCTCTTCTTGACCGCGCTTTTTTTGCCGGCGGCGGCGTTTTGTACGGCAAGCCGGGAGCAGCGGTTGTAAGTTGCCGCAGAGGCGGAGCCAGTGCGGCGTTCGACCGCCTGAACAAATATTTTACAATCAGCAGAATGCCGGTAGTCTCCTCTCAATATTGGAACTCAGTGCATGGCATGACTGCGGAAGATGTGCTGCTTGATTTAGAGGGTTTGCAGACGATGAGAACTCTAGGCGAAAATATGGCGTGGCTGCTCAAAACTATCCGTAAAGCTGGTATCTCCTTACCGGATAAAGAACAGGTGCAGAGAACAAATTTTATTCGCTGATGCCCTCTGTTTTATCGGCGGCATGGAGGTTTTTCCATGCCGCTTTTTTATGCCAATAGCTCTTTGATCAATTTCTCTTTATCTATTGGTTTGGAGCAGTGGGCGTTAATCCCCGATTTAATTGACTCGGCGATGTCTTCGCGGAAGGCATTAGCCGAGAGAGCGATTATTTTTATTTTTGCGGCGTCATTTCTGTTTTTGATGGCGCGAATCTTTTTGGCTGCCTCGTGTCCGTTCATGACCGGCATACGGATGTCCATGAGAATGCCGTCAAAGTACCCTTCGGGATATTTTTCAAATAGTTCGTATGCTTCTTTACCGTTGAAGGCGCGGTAAACTTGCGCTCCCTCCGATTCCAATATTCTTGCTGTTATCATCATGTTGATGTCGTTGTCTTCGGCGATTATGTATTTTTGGCCGCAGAGCAGTGTCCTTTTACCTGTCTGCATCTCTGATTTCATCACAGGTGAGTCTTGCTGTACAAGAGGCAGTGATATCTCAAACCAGAATGAGCTGCCCTTTCCTAAAGTGCTTTCCACGTTAAGGCTGCTGCCCATCAGCTTAGTCAGGCTGCTGGAAATTGAAAGTCCCAGACCTGTGCCTAGTATCTGTTCAACGCCGTTTTCTCGTTCAAATGGTTTAAATATGTTACCGATAAAATTTTTGTTGATGCCTATGCCGGTATCTGTTACTTTAAATCTCACAGTTTGAGTGGTGTCTTCGGCAGAGAGCAGTTCTGCTAAAAGGGAGACGTTTCCTCCTTCAACATTATATTTTATGGCGTTGGAGAGCAAGTTGATGATTATCTGTTTAAGCCTCAGCTCATCGCCGCAGACATTGACTGCTATTCTTTTGTCAAAACTGACGGAGAATGTGAGGTTCTTATGTTGGGAATATAAGGTATAAACGGTCTTTAGCTCGCTCACCATCTTTTGAAGGTCAAAAGGTTTCAGTGATAGGTTCAGTTTATTCTCCGCAATCTGTGACATGTCCAGAACATCGTTGACCAGGCTGAGCAGATGTTTTGAGGATGTATCTATTTTTTCTGAACATTGGCGCACCAGTTCCCGCTCACCGCTGTTTTCCGAGATGATGGCGTTTAGCCCGATAATCGCTCCTAGCGGAGTTCTTATCTCGTGCGACATACTGGAGAGAAAGCGGCTCTTGGCTTCGTCAGCTTTCTTCAACTCGCCGTTTTTTCGATAAATTAGCTTATTAATGTAAAGCAGGGCAAAGACAGAGATGATAACAGAGATAGCGATCATGGCGATAATTATTGCCGTTATTGGTTTTAGGTAGATTATATCTAAGATGCTGTATTTAGTATTGGCTTTGGAATGTTTAAAGACAGCGGAGTCTATCTCTTCACACGGCACGGTGTTAAGGGCTTTGTTAATGATTGATAGCAGCATCTGGCTGTCGGTTTTGGAGACGCCGATTGCGTATGACTGTTCCGTGCTGTATAGAGGAAATGATCGCAGTGATTTATACTTGGGCCTGCTAAGAAGCTCCGTAGCTTGGTGCACATCGGCGAAGGTCGCGTCTGCTCTGCCGTCCAAGACCAAGTTCAAACACTCGGTTATTGTGGGGAAGTAGAGGAATTTCGCTCCGCTGTAATTTTTATGCAAATCTTTGCTGTAGTGGTAGCCTTCGGGCAAGGCAATGGTTTTCGCATCGCTGGCATCGTCGGCGCGCGATATTATCACGTCATAGAATGATGTATAAGGAATGGAAAGCCAGTGTTTTACCTTAATGTCGCCGCGTTCAAAGGTTCTGTTTACGCAGGAAAGCACATCGATTTCTCCTGAATTGAGTTTTTTCAGCGAGTCAAGAAAGCTGCTGCTTGCCACTGGTTTGAGTTCTAAACCCAATCTGGTGCAAAGAAGCTCTAGCAGTTCAACAGAAGCGCCTTTGTATGTCTTTGCTGCACTGTCGTAGTATTCAAACGGGGCGTAATCCTTGTCATATGCGGTTTTCAGGATTTTTTTTGCGGCTATGTAATCCTTTTCCGCCTTTGTCAGCTGTGGGGAGGGCATTATCTGCGGCTTGTAGTATTTGCGCTGTAGTTTGAGGTTGTAGCTGTTGTCAGCATCGTTTATGTACATCATTGCCTTGTTTATCTCATGAATCAATTGCCGGTTGTCGCGGCGGACGGCAAAGTAGAACGGGACGTTTGCCAGCTTGGCGATTATCTTCATGTTGGGCGGAGTGTGGAAGCTGGAAAAGACGGCCGCATCGACAGCACCGCTTGTGATGGCTGTTATCAGCATTTTTTTGTTTTTATACTCGCGGAGTCGGTAAGAAAATCCACATGATTTTGCATATTGGCTGATGACGCTCGGTTGAGTTAAGTTTTTTACAATGCCTATTTTCATGCCGTTAAAGTTTTTGAAATCAGCATAACCGTATTTGTCGTTACCTGACAAAATGAACATCGAAAGCGGCGTCTCTCCCGACGGGAGTGTGGAGAGGATAAATTTTTCTTCAATGTTTTCCGCCTTTTCCATGCGGTTCAGAAGGTCAATTTCACCATTTAGCAGTCGCCTTTTACAATCTTCCCAGTTACCCGGTATGAATTCATATTTAATGTTTAGGTACTGTGATATTTCGCATAGGTATTCATAATTGTAGCCGCTGTGGTGTCCATGCTCATCTGTCTCGTGGAATCCGCTCTGGACCATATAGCCGATGCGCAGTTTACGGACAGGACTGTCTGCGCAAGCGGCGTACGAGGGGAGCAAAAACAGCGCTATTGTCAGTAAAAACGATAATAACTTAAATAACGCTATTTTTCTGCGCGATCTTGTGATGTTACCGATTAAGATTTTCCACATAGAGGTGTCCTCCCAAAACGACCTGTATCCATCGAATATTTAATATTCTTGACAGACAAAGAGGGGCAAAACCAAACGATAACTATACTGTATGAAATTAATATCTATCCTGATAAATTAATGACGCCGAGGTTGTTAGATTTATTGAATGAGCCTCGGCGCGCAGTCTATTCTGAAAGAGCTGCCACGGATTGGAAGAGCACATCACAGCCGTTAGCGATGTCAAGGAAATCAGTCCACTCTTCGGGGCAGTGGCTGAGTCCCTTTGCAGAGGGGACAAAAATCATTGCGCTGGGGCACATGGGGCAGATAAACTGCGCGTCATGACTGGCGCCGCTGTACATGCGTTTTGTGGAAAGGCCCAACTCCTGCGCTTTTGACTCCACCAATGAGACCATTGTGTGGTCAAATTTCACTGGGGCGACAGAGGCTAGACGCTTGTATGTGCAGGTCAGCCCTCTTTTCTCGGCTGTCTGTTCAAAAAGGATTTCCAATGCGCAGCGTCCACGTTCGAGAATGTCGCTGTCGGGCTGGCGGAAGTCAACAGTGAAGATGCACTTGCCCGGTACGATGTTGATGACGTCCGGTTCTGTCCTTATACGGCCGACGGTTACTACGCTGGCATGCCCAAGTTTGTTTATCAGAGCTTCCGCCGCTACGGCTGTTTCCGCGGCAGCCATCAGCGTGTCTTTGCGAAGCTCCATCGGTGTGGAGCCGGCGTGGTTCGCTTCGCCGCAGTACTCAACCTGCCACCAGGTAAGTCCCTGTATCCCTTCAACAATTCCGATGTCCAGCCCTTCAGCATCGAGCTTTGGCCCCTGCTCAATGTGTAATTCAAAATAGTTGCCCACGGGAACGCTCTCGCAGCCGCAGTAACCTATGCGTTTTAATTCCGCCTCCGCCGTTAAGCCCTTGTCGTCGGTGACGGCGTAGAGCTTGTCAAGCGGCATCACCCCTGCGTAATAGATGCTGCCCATCATGTCAAGCTGGAAACGTGCGCCCTCTTCATTGGTAAAAGCTGTAACTACCAGAGGGCGTTTGGTGGTGATGTTGTTATCGTTAAGGGTGCGGATTACTTCCAGTGCTCCCAAGACACCGTAAACTCCGTCAAACATTCCCGCATTGCGTACAGAATCGATGTGAGAGCCCATCATTATCGGCAGAGCGTCGGTGTCTGAACCTGCCCTGACACCAAAAATGTTGCCGATAGCGTCTATTTTTACTTCAAGACCTGCCTCGCGCATCCACTTACAGAGCAAGTCGCGCCCGGCTTTATCTTCATCTGTAAGTGCTAGCCGCGACCTTTTGCCGCTGCCTTTGTCCAGTCCAACCTGCCCCATTGTTCTGATGGATTCTTCAAGCCGTGTCGCATTTATCCGAATTGCTGAATAGTCACCCAAAATAATCCAACCTTTCGCACCTATATATTTTGATTTGTCTCTTATACCAGTATTCTAATTCTTTTAAATCAATGATGCTATGTATTTTAAGCATAAAAGGCAAGGAATCGGGCTCAACTTCAATAAGGGCGTAAAGGTGCTTTATTCCACATGGTGGAATTTTATAAAGTCGTTGAGCTCATCTAGCGGCAGAGGCTTGGAAAAAAAGAACCCTTGTCCATACGGACAGCCGTTGTTACGCATGATATCGTTTTGCGTTTGTGTCTCTATTCCTTCACAGATAGCCTTTATTCCTAATGCGCAGCAGAGATTAAGTATACTTTGTACGACGGGTAGTTCCTTCTCGTGGGTAATGTTATCTCTAATAAAGCTTTTGTCTATTTTCAGGAAATCAACAGGGAAGTCACGTAGCATACTTAATGATGAGTAACCGCAGCCGAAGTCATCTATCGCCACAGAGAAACCGGCACAGCGCAGTTTTTCTATAACGGTGATACTATCCTGCCAATTTCTTGTCAGCGAAGTTTCAGTCATTTCTATTTCAATGTAGGCTGCAGAAACATTGTACTTCTTTATAATAGATGTAAGTACTTCAGCAAAGTTCTGGTTTAAAAGGTGGCGCCAAGAGAAGTTCACAGCAATGGAGAGAGGCGTGATACCTGAAGCCAGCCAATCTCTGATTGTTTTGCATGACTGCTCAAACATGTAGAAATCAATGTTGCAGACGAAGCCGTTTTTCTCAAAAAAGGGAATGAATGTGTCCGGCATCAATAGGCCGGCTGTCGGGTGATTCCAGCGTACAAGGGCTTCGGCGCCGACAATATCTTTGCTGTTTAAGTCATATTTTGGCTGAAAATATGGGACAAACTCGTTATTTGCTAACGCATTCCACATATCTTTCTCGAAGATAACTTCGTTCTCCCTTTGCATAGAGAGGTTTCTAAAGTATGGATCTGATTTTGAATAGCAACAGCAACTGTTTTTGCCCCTATCTTTGGCGCAGGAAAGAGCCAAGTCCGCTTCCGTAAGCATCTTATTTAAATCCGGGAAAGCTCCGTCTCTTGCGGTGTCTAGGCAAACGCCGCCTATGTTAGAGCCTATATAGGTATCTGTGGTGCAAGTTCCCAATCCTTTGATATTAAAAATTTTTATTGCCAGAGAGATCTTTTTAGCGAGGTCAAAGCAATCTTTTTCTTCAAAATTTAAAAGTGCCACGACAAACTCCTGTCCTCCTAGCCTTGCTGTCATTGCTGAGTCTTGCGGGACAATGCTGCCTATGAGGGCTGCGAAGCGTTGGAGCACCATATCGCCGGTCATTCTGCCGAAGGTGTTGTTGATAAGTTTAAATCTGTAAATGTCGATAATAAGAATACATATTTGGGCAGTGCTGCCGGCTGCGGCGCGGTGGACAAACTGTTCGAAAGAGGCTCTGTTTGGCAGCTTGGTGAGGTAATCAACAGAGCTCATCTCGCGGAGCTCTTTATTCGTCGCCTGCAGGCGGCCATAGAGTTCGTTAAAAGTTTCTGCGAAGTGCCGCATTTCGGAGGAGCCTTGGGGAATCAGCCGCAGCGAGTCGTTTGAAGGCATCAAGCTGAGTACCTGTGTGTAATGGCGGAATGGTCTGTTAACCATTAGATAGTACCCAACTACCATTAATAACAGCTGGAGAAGGATTAGTATGCAAAGCATCATGGTCTTCAAAACCGCACGTCTTGTATCCAACGCTGCGGCGGACGCTTCGATGTTTTTCCTCAAATTGACACTGCGCCGCAGCAGCTCGATGTTATTGTTGATTCTTTGCTTGGAGACTGAATATTCATAGCCGAAAATGTACTCTGCCGCACGTTTAACCTTATCGTGGGAAGAGAGCTTTTTTTCATCTTTAGGAAGCGAGTATGCCGCGACTCTGTGCGGCATCTTGGACTCCGGCATAGAGGTGCTTTCTGCCACGAGTCTCATTGCGTGGATTTCTAAATTGACAAGGCTGTCAGATTCTTTTTTGGCTTTATTGGCAAAAAAACACTCATTATCAGTGATGTTGTTGTCTGTTAATACATTGATTGCCTTTTCTCTGTTGCGTCCATCTTCTATTTCCTTCCAGTAGTTTAAAAGGTACTGACTTTTTTGTGTAACAACGTAGTACCAGAGCTGGGAGGTCAGGTAATCGGAGGTGTCGGTCAGGCGCTGTATTTGGACAGCGCACTGTCTCTGGTTTTCCCGCAGCAGCCGTTCTTTTTCATGAGTGGAGGTAATGTAGCGGAGAGAAAACGCCAGGGCAAATGCGGATACTAGCGCTATCAACAAGAGCGTACCTGTTAGGCTGTGTATGCTGAATATAGCTTTTTTTAATAATTTGCTATCCATCTTTTCCCTTTTCACCATCTTTGATCAAGAGATTTGAAACATATCACTCAAGAAAGCGCGGTCTTTTAACGGTATAAATCAATTTTTTAAATTTTGTCCGCATAAAAAGGATTTATTTTTTTGCTTTGCAAAATTATCATCATCGTGTTAATAAATATGCAATTGGTAAAATACTACGTGCGCGCACAATGAGAATTATATCTCATAATTACGTACCCTGTTGTGATAAATTTTAGTCTTGATTAATTTTATTGCGATTGTTTTTCACTATATTTGCATACAAAGCAGCGGTCGGCAGTTAAGGGAACTCTGCCGACCGCTGCTTTAATCAAAAATATTGTCATGTTGCCAATGTCATGCTGATCTTCAAGTTTCTGCTCCCCGGATGCAGTTTCATTTGGCGGTTGAGCGGCCAAATGGCACATAAGCTTGCGGTCGCAGCTGTGGTTACACACAAGAAAATTTCAATAAACCACAGAAAAGATACCTGTTTTTTATGAAAATAATAGGTGCTACTTTGTAAGCAGTGTCAGCATCGCTCCTGCAGCGACGGCGGTGCCGATGACTCCGGCGACGTTCGGTCCCATGGCGTGCATGAGGATATAAGAGCCGGGGAATTCTTTCTGTACTACTTTCTGGCAGACACGGGCTGCCATCGGAACAGCGGAAACTCCAGCTGCGCCGATTATTGGGTTAATACGGCCTTTTGTGAAAACTTTCATCACCTGTCCGAAAATAACGCCTCCGGCAGTGCTGAAGATGAAGGCTACTAAGCCCAGAACAATAATTTTAATTGTCTCAACGCGGAGGAAGGTGTCAGCCATCATCGTTGCGCCAACGGATATTCCCAAGAAAATAGTGGTGGCGTTGAGTACTTCGTTCTGTGCCGCCTGGCTTAGGCGCTCGGTGCAGCCGCATTCACGGAGCAAGTTTCCGAACATCAGCATACCGATAAGGGGTACTGCGGGGGGGAGGATCAGTCCGCAGGCGATAGTGGAAATGATCGGGAAGAGAACTCTCTCTGTGCGTGAAACGGGGCGCAGCTGTTCCATTCTTATTGAGCGGTCTGCTTTTGTGGTAAAGAGTTTTATAACAGGGGGCTGAATGAGAGGCACCAAAGACATGTAACTATATGCAGCTACAGCGACTGCGGGGAGAATGTCTTTTGCTAGTTTTGCACAGAGATAGATTGCAGTGGGGCCGTCAGCTCCGCCGATAATGCCTATACCTGCCGCCTGCTGAATGGTAAATCCCATCATCATTGCACCGATAACAGCTACAAATACACCGAGCTGAGCTGCGGCGCCCAAGAGGAATGTAATGGGGTTGGCGAGCAGGGGACCAAAGTCGGTCAGTGCGCCAATGCCCATAAAGATAATAATAGGATAGAGTTCATGGTCAATGCCGAATTTTACAAAATATAAAAATCCGCCCTCGTCTACAATACCGGAAAGAGGAAGGTTTACCAAAAGGCAGCCGAAAGCGATCGGTAGGAGAAGAAGCGGTTCAAAGTCCTTCGCAATAGCAAGATAGAGAAGGATAAACGATACCAGAAGCATGGTTAAGTTGCCCGAAGAGAGGGCGATAAAACCGGACTGTTCAATTACTCCTTTAAGTGCCGCGATATAAAGATCCATTTACCTTGCCTCCCCAGCTGTTTTCTTTGTTCTGTCCGCTGCTTCAGCGAACATGTGCGTTGCCTGCATTACCAGCATCAGACCGATTATTACCAGAAAAACGATGCTCATTGCGATCATTGACATTACGAGAGCGCCAAGAGGACCTGAAAAAGAAGAACTCATAGACAATTCCATAGGCACAACGCCGTCCTTTCTTTATGTAGAAAAGAATTAAAACTTATCCCCGCACCGGAGGTAAAACGGGCATAGGGAATTGTTTTCATTTGTGATTATTGACTGCGGACAGCAGATCAAGAACCAAATATTATGGTCGGAATAAAGTGTGTGGGCGGTACTGTAGGTGAATGGAAGTTATTCGCGTCTGTGTGTTGTTTTTATGCAGATGCCCGATGAATAAGTGTGTGCCCCGTTATCGGAAGAGCCCATGGATGCAGAGTCCATGGAGGGCTCGGAGAAGACAAGCACCGACGCGCTGTCGCTGGTGAGAGAACGCGAGGATTTGTTGTACCTGTCTCTTTGCGTGACGATACCGGCCTGAACGCCATTTGGTGAAATGACTTCAAGCGCGTATGGAGAGCTCATACCATCAGCATAGGGGGAATTTTCAGCGCCGTGTCCAATGACAGGATTCATGGTGTCTTCATTGCAGCCGTTTTCGCAGACACTGCCGAAGACGTGGGATGCAAGCAAGTCGGGACCAAAGAAGCCGGAAGCACAAGCAGAAGTGACTGTCATCATAATTACCGCGATGACAATAGCTGCGCGCATGAGACTATTGGCTGTGAAAATCTTTGCTCTCGACATGAAACCAAATCCTCTCGGGTAAAACATCAACGCTTAAAGATATCCGCTACTCCATAAATTTTTTCATTGCGAAAGCAAGAACTGCTACGCCAAGAACCATGGCGACTACTCCCGCGTTAGAGAAAACGGAACCGTCGGCCGCCTCCGCAGGGACGGCACAGAACAGTGCGGTGCATAGAAAAACGGTGCAAGCATTATTAGGCTTCATAATGGAAAACCACCTTCCATAAAAAACACCACCTTCGGGAAAGATCCCGAAGAGACGCTGTCCGCTCCTTTCTTATAGCATATAAAACATAAAAGTCAACGGTTATTTCTTTCCATAGATGTTTTTGGAAAAATGTTGGAATATATAATAAATTCTGTGTTTATGCGAGGTTGAAGCCGTGTAAAGTAACGCTTTTTAAATGACGCACCTAACAGGCGGTTTCAATCGCTGCCGCGGTTAGGAGAGGCGGCGAAGAAGAGGGCTGTTCTTCGGAGCTAAAAGAGCTGTTTAGTGGTAATTTATGCCGCATAGGCTGATAAAATCTTTTAAAATATATTTTATAATAAGCAACGGCAGAATATCTAAAGATATTATCTGTTTTGAGTGCGGACTATAGAGAAGCGATGGTTTTAGACGGAAGCAAGAGTGCTTTGTTTTTTGCATCGATGTGGACTGCGTAGCAAATAAAACATCTTCGCGGCTGATAAACCGGCCGTGTATTACAAGGGGGCAATCTAATGGCTGCGGATAAGAAAGCGCAATATATTCTATTAATGAGACATGCAAAACCGGAGCTCCCTTTTGGGGGAAAGATCTACTACGGCAGTACTGACTATCCTCTTTCGGAGTCCGGCTGCGCTTGCGCCGCTTCTTTGCGCGGCGCTTTGGCGGGATTGGAACTTGAGGCCGTCTATTCAAGCGACTTGGAACGGGCGCGCCGCACTGCTGAATTGGCTCTGCCTAAGTATGCTGATAAGGTCACTATTGTTCCCGGGCTTCGCGAAATTCACTTAGGCGAATGGGAGGGCAAAACTTTTGACGAGGTTCGTTCCTCATGGAAAGAGATTTATGAGGCTAGAGGTGCCTCTTTTGATTCAGTGTCCCCCCCCGGCGGGGAGAGTTTTAAAGAGCTCCAGAAGCGTACTGTGCCGGCTTTTGAAAAGATACTGGAACAGTCGGACGGCGGTAATATTTTGATTGTGGCTCACGGCGGCGTGATATGGACGCTGATGTGCCGTTATTTTGATTTTGAGCTGAATAATCTTTTCTTTCACTCGATGGACTATTGCGGCATACATGTATTAAAGAGGATAGAAATAAAAAAAGCGAACAGCGAAGAGAGTGAGAAGCTGCTTTGTCTCTCTAAGTATAACTGGAGCGCCGATGTTATCTGAAGTATATGAGGAGGCTTTTAAAATGAGAAAAAGCAGAGGAAGTACGTCTGCGGTTTTGGTTGCTCTGTTTGTGATAGCTTCTGTGGCTGTTTCGGGTTATCTTGTACTGGAGACAATTAAGAACAGAAATTACGATTGCGGAGTAAAGTCACTTGAGGCCGAGGACTTTGTTGCGGCAAGGGAGTATTTTATTAAGGCTAATAAGTACAGCTTGCGCCCGAAGGAAGAGATCCTCGACGCTTTGGCGGAGTGTTATGCAGCGACAGGTGAGAGTGCGGAAGCTAAATCCTGCTATGAGAAGCTCATTTCCTTAGATCCCCATAACATGGAATACCGCTACGAGCTTGGACGGATATGTATAGCTGATAAGGATTACAAAGCGGCGGAACAGCAGATACGCATATTGCGAGGGATGAAAAATCCTCAGGCTGAGGATTATGCCGATGAGCTGACGGGTTCTATGCAGACAGGCATGGTAAAGGGAATATTTAAAGACTTCCTTAAGAAATTGGCCCCCGCCCTTGGTGATATTCCCGGATTGAGCGATACGCCTGAAAAAGGAGACAACTGATATGATTATCAGTCGTGCGGCGGCGGTGGTTTCCGCTTTTATTCTTGCCGTGTTGTGTCAATGTTCCGCTGTTTTTGCCGCAGAACCGGGGGTTGTCACCAATACGAAAACCCAAGCTCATAAAGAGTTGTTTGATATCCCCATTTTGATGACACCGGCAAAGGGTCTTAATTTGGCGAAAAGCCGCAGCGGCTGTCTGGATAAGGCGAAGAAGGTGGTTATAGAAGCCTCTGAAATAAGAGTGAGCTATGAAAAACTACTTCAGGAGTTTAACGGTGAGAACCTTAAAAAAGCCGGTATGAGTGTGAAGCTTCGTTCTGATTATATATGGAACGGCACAAGAACCACACTGCTTAAGATCTTCCAAAAAGAGGAAAAAACGGTTGTCGGTAAATGGGTTCTGCTGATAGACAGGGGAGAGAAGAGCTGGCTGGTCAACGGGCTCTATGATTCAAAAGATCAGAAACGATCTGAAATGGTGCTGAATATGTTAAAGTCCGCCTATTGGGATGAAGCTCCGGCGGAGGCGATGGCAGAGTCAGCGCCTCTGGGAAGCATCAACACCGACGGTCTTGATATGAAGCTTGCCGGCATCAGACACGGAGCTTTTGTCTACACAAGGGACGGTTTTCTGCCGACTAAACATGCAGACGGAACCTTCTTTGTTGTCTACCGTCACCCCAATAAAAGCCTGATTACTCCGGAGCAGCGGCTGTCATACGCTAAAACTGAGCTGGCTAATATTGAAAAGGATAAGAGTCTTGATATCATCTCTGAGACAGCTGTTCAAATTGACCGCTTGGCGGGAGTGGAACTGGCCGCCTATACCAATGAACCGCAAAAGAGCCTTCTCTTTGTGACTCTGCTCTTTGATGGCAAGGATGCGATAATTATGTCCGCCGTTGCCAAAGAAAATACCATCGATAATTTGGAGATGTTCCATAAACTCAGTTCCACATATTCTGACAGCGCGGCAGGCGCATTATGGAAGACGGAGGTTAGAAAATAATGAAAAAAAGAGCAGTGGCGCTATCGCTGGTTATCTCAGTAGTGACGGCCTTCGCGGGTCCTGCCGGGGCTTATTATTGTCCGCCGCCCCGCCAAGTATATCCAAGGCCTGTACACAATCACCGCTACCACTATTATTATGACGATGAATATTATTACGATCACTATAACAGCGTTACTTTCACCTATGGCATCGGTATGCTGCTTGGTACAATCGCCGCCAATAACAACGCGGCGGAACAGGCAAGACAGCAGGAAAGAGAGAGGAAGATAACTTCTGTCAGAGACCGCTGCAGGGAAGCGGCGGCAACGGAGACGGGACACGTGGCGGAACTTATCGAGGGAACTGGGCTGAAGAACACTCTGGAATTCTTACAGAACTATTGGAACGCCAAGACAATGAGGACTTTCCTGGAGGACCGCAATAATATCGCCATTCTTACTATCACAGGCTTTGAAGATAATGTAAAAGTAGAATATACGTTTATGAAGGAATATAAAGAGGTGACAGTCAAGGCCTCCTCATCGGAGTATAAAATCGCCGAAGAGAAGAAGGCTTATTATAAAGAACCTCTGCCTAGATCGGAGCTAAGTCTGATTTTGGGTATGGACTTGGCAGATGCTCTTCGCAGTGCCTCCGGTTATCTGGTGGCGCAGAATGTGGTGAAGGGTACGGCCTCGGCCTTTGCCGGCATCGCTCCCGGAGATGCTGTCATAAAAATTGACGCCTACGAGACTAAGAGTGTTGATGCGGCAAGAATATCTGCATATGTCTCAGCGCGTGCTCAGGCGAAGGCACTGCTAAAAGTTACCTTTATGCATGAAGGGAAGAAAAAGACGGCTGAGATCCAGCTTTAGGCGTTGCCTTAGACGAAAAGATTTGAACGCCGTAAAGTTAAATTGTGCGGCTGTTGATAAAGCGGACGTGGATTATACCCCGCCCGCTTTTGATATTTTGCGCCGCTGTTGCAGGCTGTGCGAGTTTAAACTCGCAGCCTGCTGTTATCCGCCACGCATACATGCCGCCACGGGGCAGTGCTGCGCAGACGGCTCTTTTTAAGCAGTACCTTGATGTTTTCCGGCTATTCTCACGCTCTCCATCGCGTCTTTTGCGTAGAAGTCGGCGCCCACATGGATGGCTAAGGCCGGCGTGAGGACGGCTCCGCCGACGATGACGGTGACATGGGGACACTCTTTGCGAATTTCTTCAATGGTCGTCTTCATGCTGGTTACTGTTGTGGTCATCAGCGCACTGAGTCCTGCAAGAGCGGCGCCGCTTTCTTTGAGTGCGGCGACAACTCTTTCCGGCGGGACGTCTCTCCCTAGGTCGATGACCTCGAAGTTGTAGTTTTCCATAATCACTTTGACAATGTTTTTGCCGATATCATGGATGTCGCCGTGAACCGTTGCCAATACTATTTTTGTGCGTGTCCCGGCAGACGGCACGTCACTTTTAGCCAGATCTTCGCGCAGACGTTCAAAGGAGCTCTTCGCCGCTTCTGCGGATTTTATTAGCTGCGGCAAAAATATTTTTTGATTTTCGTAATTTTGACCAACGGAGTCAAGAGCAGGGACGATTATCGTCTCAATTATCTCAAGAGGACTCTTCTTAGTGAGAAGCAATTCCGTCGCTGTCCGGGCTTCTTTTTTCAGACCTTTGACTATGGCGTAAGGAAGGCTTGCTGTCTCGCACTCTTTAGTAACGGGTTGTTCAGCGCAGCCGGAGTATTTCTCGATGTAGTCTGATGAGTCTCTGTCTTTGCCGCTAAGGACCCTGTATGCGGCAACGGTCTCCGCCATGCCGCTGTCCTGCGGGTTCATAATTGGTGCGTCCAGCCCTTCTGCGAGAGCCATGGCCAGCATTGTTCTGTTGATAATCGGGCGGGATGGCAGTCCGAAGGAGACGTTGCTTACTCCGAGCACTGTTTTCAGCCCTAGCTTCTCTTTTATCAGCCGCACTGCCTTTAAAGTCTCTCCTGCTTGGCTTTGCTGCGCCGAAGCCGTCATCACCAGACAGTCGATTAAAAGGTCTTCTTTGCGAATGCCGGCGGCGATTGCGGCTTTCATAATCTTTTCCGCTATCGCCAGGCGCGCCTCTGCCGTTTCGGGAATGCCGTTGTCATCTAGAGTCAGTCCCAGTACCGCCGCACCGTATTTTTTAGCGATGGGAAGTATAGCAGACAAAGATTCTTCCTTGCCGTTTACTGAATTTATCAGCGGCTTACCGTTATATATCCTTGCGGCGCGTTCAAGGGCCTGCGGATTTGATGAATCAAGCTGCAGAGGCAGGTCGCTTATCGCCTGTATCTCCTTGACGGCTGAGGCGAGAACTTCCGCTTCGTCAATATCGGGCAGCCCCATGTTGACGTCAAGCACCGACGCGCCCTGATCCTGCTGACGAATCGCTTCGCGGAGGATAAAGTCCATATCTTTGTTTCTGATGGCCGCTTGCAGGTTTTTTTTGCCTGTAGGGTTCAGTCTCTCTCCGATAATAACCGTGTCTTTGCCAAAATAGACCGGTTTTGAGGGAGAGCAGACGGCTGTTACCGGTGTGCTGTGCGGCTCACTTTTCGTGACTTCTGCGGTTGCTGCCTTGAGATTTCTTATGTACTGCGGTGTTGTTCCGCAACAGCCGCCGAGGATAGAAACTCCGGCCTCGGCAAATTTTTTCATATATTGTGCGAACTCTTCGGCGGTAATGTCATACTTTGTCTCCTGCTCCACAATTACCGGCAAACCGGCGTTGGGCTGTACGATTACCGGAATCGAAGCCGCTGTCAGAACTCGTTCCACAATCGGCTCAAGCTGTTTCGGCCCAAGAGAACAGTTCACTCCCAGAGCGTCAGCTCCCAAAGCTTCAAGGGTCATAACCATTGACTCCACCGTTGTGCCGAAGAAGGTAGTCCCATTTTCTTCAAAGCTCATGGTGGCCAATAGAGGCAGCCGGGAGTTTTCTTTCGCTGCGATCATTGCGGCCTTGATTTCATAGAGGTCGGTAAAGGTTTCCAGTGAGATCATATCCGCTCCTGCGGCGTCCCCTGCCCGTACAATCTCCGCAAAAACCTCGACAGCCTCTTCAAAGGAGAGGTCTCCCGTAGGTTCCATCACTCTGCCGCATGGACCGATATCAAGGGCGACAAACTTGCCCTCATAAGCTTCCACAGCCTTTCGGGCTGTTTTCACAGCGGCGGTGACCAGCTCTTCCACGCTGTGTCCGGCTTTTTGCGCCTTATATCTATTGGCTCCGAAGGTGTTGGCCAAGATGACGTCAGCGCCGGCCTCCAGGTATTCGCGGTGAATGGACTCGATAATTTCAGGATTTGTCAGGTTGAGCATTTCGGGGATACCACCGATTTTCAACCCTCTGTTTTGCAGCATCGTCCCCATTGCTCCGTCAAAAATCAGCACACTTCTTTGATTATTGGTGAATTCCACAATAAAGGCCTCTCTTTCTATAAAGGCATGAGTCAGAAGCGGCGCAGACATCGCAGCTCCTGCCTCGCTCTTCCTCTCTGCTTGACACGCCGATAATGGCGGTGACTGATTTTATCGGCGCCAGCATAAATGACTTAGTGACGCCGATGCCGGCTTTACGCCCCGCGTCCAAAGCCTCAATGATTTGCACGGAAAATTCCAAAGGCATATCTTCATATCCGGGGCTAAAGCGCATGGTCAAGTGCTCCTGCGCTCCAATGGAGGCAAAAATATTCATCTCTTCCAGATCGCAAAGCCCGTCTGCCATTGCCGAAGCCAGAGCATCGGCAATAACGGCCTCTGACATATCCTCTTTTTCCAAGCGGGAAATCAGCCTGTCTGCGCCGTGCCCCAGTGTAACAGCTAAAAGGAAGGCATTTTGGCAGTTCTCCAAAACCTTAGCGAGACTTGCGCTGCTGACGGCAAAAGAGCCGAAATCAACGATGTCGCCGCATAACTTGATGGCGAACCTTCGGCTGATGCTCTTTGTTGCGGCTGCGGCTTTCAGCTTATGATAAAGAGAGTCCATTTTCGCCGATAACTCGGCATCCTGAGAAATTCTCTCCATGCCAAGCAGGCGCAAGGTCTCAGCTTCTATGCAGGCGGGGACTCTCTCAGCCACGTTTCACTCTCAAAGAATAAAGGATGCCGCGGATATTCTCGGAAATGCGCTTGGCGATATCCGGCTGGTTCATAGTATAGAGATGGATGCCGTCCACTCCGTTTGCCAGCAGATCGACAATCTGTGCCGTGGCATAGGCGATCCCGGCCTCTTTCATTGCCATGCTGTTGTGCCCGTAAGCGCGGATGATTCTCTGTACTTTTTCCGGAACCGAGGCACCGCACATCGAGACCATTCTGGTAATTTGTGAGGGCGAAGTAATGGGCATGATACCGGCTATTATCGGGATGTTAATGCCGCACTCGCGCGCCATCTCGCGAAAATCATAAAAGAGGTTGTTGTCAAAAAAGAGCTGAGATATTAAAAAATCAGCACCGCACTCTGTTTTCTCCCGCAGCCTTTGAAGGTCTTCCTCCAGGGAATAGGCTTCTAGATGCTTTTCGGGATAACAGGCGGCAAAAATTTTAAAATCATATCTTGCTTTAATAAATGAAATCAGCTCAGAGGCATATTTAAAATCGCCGGTAGAATCGCCATCTGCAAGGTCACCGCGCAGTGCTAAGATGTTTTTAACGCCGCGTTTTTTAAGTTCGCTAAGAATGCCGTCCATCTGTTCCTTTGTGCTGCCAACGCAAGTTAAGTGGGCGACGGCTGGGATGTTATAACTATTTTGTATCTCTGAGGCGATTTCCACGGTATTATCCCTGCTTGTACCGCCTGCGCCGTATGTGACGCTGATGAGATCGGGAGCCAGGCTCGCCAAGGCGTCTACTGTTGAGAATATTGAGTCAAGACCGTGCTGTCCCTTTGGGGGAAATATTTCAAAAGTCAGAGTGGGGCGTTTGGTTGGGGAAAAATCTATCATGGCAGATCTCCTTTGATAAAAAAATTAAATAAAGTATAACTGATATATTATATTTTTAGATATCTCTCAACGATAAAGGCGACCCCGTCTTCATTATTTGTCGGGGCTACCTCATCAGCAGCGGTTTTAACCTCGTAAGAGGCATTGCCCATCGCTACTCCCCACCCTGCCCATTCAAGCATCTCTTTGTCGTTGCCGGAGTCACCTATAGCCAAGACATCGCACCTCTCCACGCCTGCGTGACGCGCGGCGATTTCTAAACCGCGTGCTTTGTTAACTTGCGGATGCACCATTTCCACAAAGGCTCCCCATGAGGTGGCGCAGTAGAGTCTGTTGGAAAAATGTTCTTTGGTGCATCTTGCCATTTCATAAAAAGTTTCCTTGTCCTGCGAAATACCCAGGAGCTTTGTGGCGTCTGTGCGGTATTGCCAAAAGTGTTCCCCTAAAGACAGCGGTTCAATTTTGGCGATACTTTCATAGAATTTAGCCTTGGGGTCGCTGCCGTCCTGCACATATAGCCGATCATCCGAATACACCTGTATGTACCAGTCCATGGAATGGTAAAATGCCAGCACCTCAGCAGTTAAATCTTCGCCGAGCCCTCTTTCATAAATAGTCTCATTATTAACGGGGTTTCGTACAATGGCGCCGTTATAAAAGACGCAGGGATCTGTAATGCCTATCTCCTTGATTATCGGCATTGCCGACGGGTACATTCGTCCCGTGGCGATGATAACCTTTGTCCCTTCCGCCATGGCCTTTTGCAGTGAGGTCTTTGTTCTGGTGCTCACAGATCCTCGGCTGTCAAAAAGAGTGCCGTCCAAATCAAGGGCGATAAGTTTGGGTTTATAGCTCATAGGGCGAATACCGCAAGGGAGATCAATTCACCGGCGACAGCCACGGCGCCCAAAACATCTCCGTTAACCCCGCCGAGTTTATTATTCATTCTTTGGGCTGTGCATAGGGCGAATAGAGAAACCAATATTAATGACAGAAGCCACTCAAAGGGGGCAAATGGCAGAAGAACAAGCGTGCAGACCAAGGCGGTGAACAGTTCATAACCGTCAAAGCCGTCAACCCAACCTTTTGCCATACCTTCAGGCCAAGGATAGTTGCCGTAAAAGGCTGCGACACAAGTGCCAAACCGTCCCACGCCACCAGCCACCATCAAGGCGGCAGCTTCTTGGTGCTGCCCTAGAGATAGAAGCAGCCCCGTCCAAAGCCCAAAGGCGATAATCAAAGCAGTGACGCCGTAAGAGCCCACACGGCTGTCCTTCATTATTTCGCGCATTTTTTCTCCGCTCTTGCCGGAGCCTATCCCGTCCCAGAGGTCTCCCCAGCCGTCTAAATGAAGCGACCAGCCGGCCATGGCATAAAAAGCCGCGCCTATCCACACTGAACCTATCTGTCCAATGCCGAGAATGTTTACGGCAGTAATCAATACTCCTGTAAACAAACCTAAGATGCCGCCGGCCAGAGGAATAACAGTGAGAACTCTTTTGCCTTCCGGCAGCGTCTTCGGCCACATCCTTTTCGGCAGAGGTATCCTGGTTACCAGTGTCCAAATGACGACGAAACGGGCGATAAAATCAAAGCGAAACGCCGGATTCTTAATTTCATGTTCCATCTTGTTCAAATACTCTTTAAAGAGTTCTTTCATAAAAAACGACCTTTCATAAATGTAATGCGTATTGCTTATTAATATAACAGAAAACAGCCGCTTTTAAATAAAAATGCCGGCGAACATTTTTATCGCGTAAAAATGTTCGCCGGCGTTATTTATCTGCTGTATATCTGTGAAAGACCAGATAGCTGCTGATTATATGCACTGTTTACGTCATAGCCGTCCGTGTCTCTTTGATAAACAAACTAAGCGGCAGAGGAAGAAGCTAAGCTTGATTTACGCAAATATACAATTTATGTAAATCACTTTTCGCACGAAATCATCGATATCGGCTTTCTGCCAATAATCAGCGGACAGCACGCCGGTTATAATTGAAGGATTACTGCTTAATCAGCGCTTCTCTAGAGCCCCTCTGCTGAGCCCTTGACCCACAGCGGGCAGCCTGCTACCACAAGAGCCACGCGGTGTGCCTTGGAGGCGCAAAGTTGGTTCATTCTGCCCTGAAGATCACGAAATCTGCGGCTCATCAGATATTCTGGAACCAGTCCGAAGCCGACCTCGTTGCTGACAATTACAAGATGAGTCTCGCCCATAGGTGCGGCGCAAAGTCTCTCTGTAAGACCTTTTATCTCGCACTCTCTTGCGAACCATTCCTCTTCATTGCCCCTTTCGGCACAGTTATCAGCTAAAAAAAGTCTCGTTAACCACATTGTCAGACAGTCCATGAGCAGCAGACCGCTAAGAGAAGATACCTCCTCCGGAAGTTTTTCCGGTTCTCCTTCCCATGTGCCCCATTCCTCTGGACGTCTGCTTTTGTGAATAGCGATGCGTTTTTCCATTTCTGCGTCTTTGCATTCGGCTGTGGCGATATAAGTTACCGGTTTGTCGCTTTCGAGTGCTATTTTCTCAGCGAAAGTGCTCTTGCCGCTTCTTGCACCGCCGAGAATAAGGGTAATTTCAGACATTCTCTCTCTCCTCTATATGCCGAAATCGATATTTTTCAGGATATTTTCAAGGGTCTGTTCCAAAACCTGTCCTTTGACATTATCCGGAGTTTTGGAGCTCCCCGGCCCTACCGGGATTTCAAATTTTAGCTTAAAAGTTGTGTTGCCGTCGAGCTCATTATCCTTGGGATCTCCTGCGGATTTTGGTATCACATCGCTGCCGGTGCTCCTGCGCACTGCCTTGTCCACTTTGATGTTGGAGAACGTAGGAGAATCAATAGTACCTCCAATATTCATTGTAATGAAGCTGAAGTCGCTCTTTGTGAAGCCAGAGAGCACTCCTCCGAGCACACCGCGCAGGATCGCTGCTTTATCCACAGTCCCTTCGACGATATCCGCTCCTGTGCTCAGTACTCCCTGCATTGCTCCCAGAAGTGCGTTCAAGGCACGAATATTAACCTTGCCCATTGCGAACATGCTCAGCCCTCTCTTGGGAGTAACCATACCGTCAAGCATGACATAACGATAGACCGGGTCTCCGTCGGGGGCTGTAGCTTGGCTGCCGGGAAGGATCGTCAAGTAGCCGCCGTCATAGGTAAAAGTTGCTTTTATAGCTTTAAACCGCAGCGGTTTGCCTGAGGTATATTTCTTGGCTGCTTCAACAGCTTCAAATTGAGATATTTCGCCATTATTCATGAAGATGACGCCGCTGCCCTTAATAGTACTGAGGCGTCCTGTTTCTCCCTCACCGCGGATCTTTAAATCTCCTTTGCCGGTGACATCTCCTTTGAGTGCGGGAAACGCCTGCTTTATTGTGGAACTTATATCTACGCTGAGTGCGGTGATATTGCCACCCCAAAAGCTCTTGTTCATGTCGATGGCGACGCCGCCCTTTAATGTGCCGCTGTTCATCTCCGCTTTTACGTCTTCCATAAAGGCGTAACCATCGGAAATAAAGAAGGGCGCGTTAACGTTTTTGAGGGTTATTCCCATAAACTTCATCTGCGTCGATGAGAATGTCCCCTTTCCTTCAAATGTGCCCGTCTTGCCGCGTGCCTGCAGATTGAACTTTACCCGCCCGCCGAGACCGGCTCTGAATTTATCCGGCAGATAGGCTCCAAATTGTTTTATGTCAACGGCTATGCCTTTGGCGTCCAGTGTGGAGTTCCACTGCCCGTCTTTTTTGAACATTTTGGCACTGCCGAATATTCTCCCGCCGCTGAGTTTGGCTTCCGCTTTGGCAATACGGATCTCTGACATGTTTCCGCTGAAGTCAACATCAACAACAGGAAGCATAAAGCCTCTGTAACGCAGCGGCGTCAAAGTTCCCTTACCTGTGAAGGAGGGGCTGGCGGGTGTTCCGCCAACAGAAATTTCGCCCTTTACCAGTCCCTGTATGCCGCGGACCGAGGGCAAATATTTGCGCAGAGCCTCGTAAATATTGATGTTTTTAGAGCTGACAGATAGATTCAACGCGGCTTCGTTCGCCGGTTTGCCTTTCTCTGCCAAAGAGATTGTGCCGTTTACAATATTTTCGCCGCGGAGGAAATTTACCTTAAGCCCATCAAGGCGAATTTCTTTAGCGGTGCCGCTGACTGTGCCGCTGATGTCTTTTGCTGTAAATGTCGTCCAGCGCAAGTCAGAGTCGGCGAGTATGGCTTTCCAGGCTAGACCGCTGCCCTTGTCCTCCGCTGTTACATCTACTGTGCACTTACCCTCCATGTCCTCTCTTTTGCGCAGCAGGCCATTAAGTGCCGCAATGTCCATGCCGTACAGCTTGCCTGACAAAGCCCAAGTAGCAGCGGAGGCAGGCGGCAGATTGACATAACATTTAAGGGAAGCGCTGCCGTCATAAGCGGAGACATTCATTGGCGCAAGTGCCAGCTTGCCTGTTTTATAGGTGACGTCGGAAGCAAATCTATCAATTCTCATATCCATAAAACGCCCGCCCGCAGTCCTCACATTAGCTTCAAGCATTGGGTCTGCGGCGGTGCCCTTTAAAGTCCAAGAGCCAAAGATGTTTGCCTCAACAGTCATTGTTTTAAAGAATGGCACTAAGTTGTAAAGATGTGTGGTTTTGAGATTCGCAGCCTTGCCAAAGAAGTCGAGGAGTGTATCACTGCCGTTCAGTATCGCGCGTCCAGAGGCGGTGAGACTTGCTCCGTTCCAAGTGGCGGCGGCCGAAGGCACCACAAGTGAGCCTTCTTTAATGCTGTACTCCGCCTTGGCTTTAATATCTTTCACATTGCCTATCTTTTCGATGAATACTTGTGGGGACGAAAGTTCCGCTTGAATTTTCCAGGCACCGGTAATGCCGCGCAAAGAGGCGGAAGACTTAAATATACCATTAAGTTTATATTTTTTAAGTGCCGTTATAGAAGTTCCGAGTTCGTGCAAGGACATCTCATTGGCGATCAAATTGAGGTCCGTCATGGTGTTCTTGGCAAAGCTGCACTTGCCGGTCAGAGCTATTTTCTGTCCGTTGTGCATGGCGGAGAAATCGACAGTTCCCGAAGGAGAGCCGTCAAAACTGGCTTTCCCCGCAAGACCGACAAATTTCATATTGTTATAGCTGATGTCGGATGGAGCTATTTCCACTGTGCCGACAAGAGCGTTCAACGGGCCTTTGATGTCCGCTTCGAGTGAAGTTATGCCGCCGCTAAGGAAGAGAGAGTGTTTGCGGACATCTTCACCGAACTTGTCTGTCCAGTCGGAAAAGCGCAGATCCTTAGCGCTCAGATTCAGCGTTAGCGTCTGCACCTCTTTGCGTGTGTCCAGAACAAATTTGCCCTTCAGTAAAGAGCGGAAGACTTTTCCCTCTCCCAGCTCAACATCGACAAGTCCCTTATTATAAGTCCATTTAGCCTCTATACCCGAAAGCGGAATACCCTGAATGACGGCTTCAGAAAGAGTGCCTTTCCCGATGGCGCTCATATCTTTCCCCCGCCCTTTTAATGTGCCGGAGGCGCTGAGGTGTCCCCGCACTCCGTAAGTGCTGACACTGGGGATTAATTCCGCTGTTTGATAGAGGTCGAGATTTTTTGTGGAAAATTTAAGATCTAAAGATGGATATACAGCTCCGGAGATATCAGCCATGCCCTTTTCAAGGGAGACGGAAAAATTATCAAAAACCCAGCTGTTGTTTTCTTTCTTTATGATTCCGGCAGCGGAGAAAGCCTTTTCCTTTGCCGTACCGCTGATATTTACCTTAAACCATTCGGAGCCGTTAAGCCTAACGGAGCCTTTGGTAATCTTGGCGCGTCCCCATTTGGAGCTCACATCCCATTTTGAGAGCTCGATTTTATCGATGGGGATATCTGTGGTTTTAGAAGATTTCGTCTTCTTGGGCAGAAGACTGTTAAGTGAATCATAGTCAGACTTTAATCCGTTTATTTCCATGAGAGAAAGTCGAGGTGAGTTTTTGAGCAGGCTTATCATTGACAATCTGATGCCTATTTCTTCTGCCGTTAGCAGAGTTTTGCCGCTGCGTACTAAGTGAACTGTTCCGGTGCGAAAACCGACAAAGGGGTTTCCGGAAAGAGAATCAGTCTTCAAAGTAACATTAAGCTCCTTTTGAACGGCCGTGTTAAGCTGGCTCAAGACCATTTCACCCAAAAAGTCCACCTGAGTGAGAACAGCAAGAGCTATACAAAAAACAGCTATTAAAACAGCACTGGCGATTGTCGCCTTCTTCATTATTTTTTTCAAAAACATTCCACCCTGCCCGACGACGTTTTGCGAATCAAAGACTAATGACTCCACGATTTTGAATATAAACAAATTTATTCTACCACGCAACAGTAAAAGCCTCTATCTGGGGATGGTAAACAGACGTGTTTTTACGTATTGAGGTTAATTTTCAAAGGCGTTTTTGTAAAGTGAGATATAATCATGCATTATAAAACATTACATATTTTGTTTTTAACGGGCAAAGTTACACAATCGAAGGTCTCAGGGGTGTCAGTATGGAAAAACTTAACTTTGTATTATCTGTTCCCATAGCGGGGGAGCTATTGCGCCTTTTCATGAACAAAAAATGTCTTGTGGGATTTGTGACGCTGTTTGTGTGGACGGTGAGCCAGTCTGTGCAGTTTACTCTGCATCCTGTCTATGAGAACCTTTACAACGCCGCTGTTTTTGAAGAAGGGGGTTATCTGATGATGGCGGCTATGTGGCTGATCCTAAATAACGCCTGCCGCGCCGTCTTTCTTTACAGCGGCTGGTTTATCTTTTCCGATGGCGTTTCCGAATTTCTCGGTTACAAGCGCCTCGCTTGGATAATGCCGCTTATCGCTATACCCATAAGCTATTTGAGCACCATCTTTTTCAACTTGCCCTCCGTACCCCATTTCGGTGTGCCGGCGATACTCACTCTTGCCGGCGTATGGGTGCTGCATTACATAACCAGCGATGTCACCAAGGGAGGATATAAATTGCTTGTACAGGCGTTGCTGGTTTTTTCCATTCAGTGGCTTGACCTCATTCCGCTGCTTACGCACTATGGGTTTGGCTGGGGGGAGCTTAGCTCAGCTACCAAAAACGAGGCTCTGCTGATGGGAAAAGATTCCCTCTTAAACATGTTCTGCGGGCTGGGGTTTGCTGCCAATGCCTCAGTGGCGCTGTTGTTAACCAAACTATTCGTCAGCTATGAAAAACAAATAAGACAGCTGACACTCCTGCGTACTCGTGAGCGTGAGCTTAACAGACTGCGCCAAGAGCAGTCGAAGTCGCGTCTTTACAGGGAGATGCAATACCTTGTCCATGACTTGAAAAGACCTCTCACCACCGTGCTGGGACTCGCCGACCTATTGTCGTTGTCGAAAGACCGTTCGACAGAAAGCCATGCTAAGGAGATCGCCGCGGCGGCGGAAAAAATGGACCAAATGATATCGGAGATAAAAAATCCCCAAGCGATGCGCTCCGTCTCCTTCGACGAACTCATAAACTACACTATGTCGCAGGTGCGCGTAATGCCTTGGGGTGCGAGTGTCGATGTTGACTGCCCTTTGGAAGGCAAGCCTATTTGGCTGAATATCAATTTAATACGATTTTCGCGTGTGCTGGTAAATTTATTGGATAATGCCTATCACGCTACAGAAAATATCCCGTTTCCTCAAATAACCCTAAGAAGCCGCGGCGTTGCGGATGGGATCTTCATTTATATTGAAGATAACGGTATTGGTTTTTCCGACCCTTGTGACGGCGCTCCATCTGCTTGGGGCTCGACGGGGCTGGGGTTGATTTTTGCCGGAAAGGCGATAAAGGAAAGCAATGGTACCATGGAACACGCAGTCCGCCCCGGCGGAGGAACATGCTGTACAATCTGGATGCCTGCGGTAAGAGAGGAAGTGTAGCAATGTCTGTTTCCCTGGGAATTATTGATGATGATAAAAATATTCTCTATACGGTTAAGGCGATGGCGGAATCGCTTGGTTGGTCTATACGAACAACCGACAACCCTGACGATGTGTTCTCATGGGTGAAAGAAAATATTATCGACATATTGCTGGTGGACTACCACATGCCGCTGATGAGCGGAGTGGAGGTGGTGAGGAAGTGTCGTCAGCTTTCGCCCAGTGTGACAATACTGGCGCTCACTGTTGAAGAATCGCCTGATGTCGCAAGAGAGCTGCTTTTGGCCGGAGCCGATGACTTTGTGTCCAAACCGCTGCGGTTTGCTGATTTCACCGCGAGGATTTCTCTGCATGCCGAACTGGCTAAATACCGTTGCGATGCCAATTGGAATGAGCGCAGCAAGGGGCTTTCGGAAGAGACGGCGAGACGAGTGCTCAATTCCTTTGAGAACAACATGAGGGGGCTGACAGTGGCAGAAGCCTCAGAGTTATTGGGGCTGGCCTATCCTACAGTTCACCGGTATTTGGAATACCTCGTCAAAAAGGGACAGCTGCAAAGAAAATCCGAAGTTGAAGATGGCAAAAGCGGACGCCCGAGAAATATCTACTGCAAAAACTCACGGACGATAGAGAGAGAATAAAGAGAGAAAATATGGACGAACAACTCCCTGCTGAATAAACTAGAACAAGGATATAAGCTGGCGAAATATTCAGCTTATTCAGAAAATCGTAGGGAGGTCTTTTTTATGAAATTGAAAGCACTTGTACTGGCGATGTTTGTTCTCTTCGCGGGCGCAGCATGCGCCGGAGCTGCTGAGGTTGCTGTGACATCTATTGGTCAGAGCTCAGACGGCATGATGGTGAGAGTCATCCTCAAATCTCTGAAAATACCGGCTGACTTTGACGCGGTGATGAAACCTGAAGCACTTAAGGCTCAGAAGGTGCTCATCGCCGTTGTTGGCGGCAGCTCAAAGGGACTTGGAGCTGCGGGAATTAACAAAGAGGATGAGGTGAAGCGTTCGCTTGAGCTGTGCAAGGCCGCCGAAAAGAAGGGCATGAAGATTTTGATGATGCACATCGGCGGAGAAGGACGTAGGGGCACACTTTCCGACTTCTTTATTACCAGCGCCATTCCCAAAGGAGACGCGCTTATCTTAGTTGACGGCGCGAATAAAGACAAACTTTTTGACGGTCTTGTAAAAGCCAAAAAGGCCAAGGTATACTCCGCTGCCAATGTCAACGGAACCAAAGAACCCCTTAAGACCGTTCTCGCCGGCTGGGGTGTCCTGGCAAAGTAGGCTGATATGAGCTGGTTTTATCCGGAGGGTGTTTATACCCTGCTGATGATCGGTGTATTCGCCTTCGGCGCATTCGCTTGGAATTTGCCAATCGCTGTAGCCATGGCACTGGCGACGATTGTCGGCGCTCTTGCTGCGGGAGAGGGCATTCCTCTTCGCCACCTTGTAGAAGGGGAGTTCGGCTACATCAATACCATATTGGTAATAGCCACGGCAATGATGTTTATGAAAGTCGTTCTCAAAACAGGTATGCTTGATTCAATGTCTGCGTGGATGATTCGCAAATTCAGAAAGTTTCCCGCACTGCTCAGTTTAGGCATAATGTTTATCATTATGGTTCCAGGTATGATCACCGGTTCTTCCACTGCGGCGGTGCTCACAACCGGAGCACTCGTATCGCCTGTTCTGATAACCTTGGGAATGTCTAAGGTCAGAACGGCTGCCGCGGTCTCAATGGGATCGCTTTTGGGGATGATCGCTCCTCCGGTAAGTATTCCGGCGATGATAATCTGCGCCGGTGTTGATATCCCTTATGTAGGATTTGCGATACCTCTGCTTATATGCACTATTCCTCTGGCTGTTCTCTTTGCCCTGACGATGATATATCCTTATATCCGCCGATTCTCCGATGAAAAGGCTCTGGAAGAACAGCTTGTAAAAATGTCCAAGCATCCTCTTAATTTCAGGCTGATACTGCCGGTGGTTGTTCTTGTGGCGCTCTTTGCCGCAGACCAGTTTCTCGCAGGATATTGGCCTGGCATGGGAATGCCTTTGATATTTCTGCTATCTGCGGTTTCGGGGCTCTTTTCCGGCACCAAGTGGAATGTTGTTGACACAGCTACTGAGGCGGTTAATGATGCTCTGCCCGTCTTAGGAATATTGATGGGCGTAGGCATGTTCATTCAGGTGATGACCCTTATCGGAGTTCAGGGATTTGTGGTTGTTTCCGCTCTAAGCTTGCCTTCGTGGATACTATATGCGGGAATTGCCGTCTCTATGCCGCTTTTCGGCGCGGTGTCCTCTTTCGGCTCCGCCTCTGTTCTTGGCGTGCCCTTTCTATTGGCACTGCTGAAATTCAACTCGGTAATAGTAGCTTCCGCTCTCAGTCTGATTGCCTCTTTGGGTGACCTTATGCCGCCTACTGCTCTGGCCGGTATTTTTGCCGCGCAGGTAGTTGGAGAGGACAATTATTTCAAAGTGCTCAAAATTTGTCTCATCCCGGGTATTATCCTGGCCGTTTGGGGTATCGCGGTAATTGTGATGAGCGGCACGATAGCAAAATTTATCTTTTAAAGGAGGAACATGCGAATGACACTTATCTACCGTGCAATTTTGCTTCTTGTGATGGTTTTCGTTGTGCGCTGCATGTTCCGCGAGCGTTCATTCTGGAAACAGGTTACAGCTGCGATGGTTCTTATTCCCATGGTACTGCGCCTGCTGATGCTGAAGTAGAGGAGGTGCGCCGTGGAATATCGTGTAAAAGGAAATAAAATTACGGCCGCACTTTTGTGTGTTTTCATCGCGGCAGTCTGTTTTTGGACATCGCGCTCATTTCTCGAAATGAGAAAGCCAGACATGCTGATACCGGCTCCCGGTTTTAATCTGCACATGCTTTCGGAGTGGGAACCCGGACTAAAAGGCACTAACGCTGATACCCCCGTCTACATCCAAGAGGGGGAAAAACCCGGAGGCACAGTTTACATTCAGGGTGGTATACATGCCAACGAACCGGCGGGGTTTATGGCGGCGATCATGATTCTTGAACGTGCCCATGTAAAACAGGGACGGCTCATTGTCGTGCCGTTTGTCAGTATGTCGGCTAGAACACACAACTCGCCCCAAGACGCGGCACCGCAAACATTTAAAATTGACCAGCCAGGCGGCAAGTTCCGTGTGTTTAAATTTGGATCGCGCGCGACAAATCCGGTAGATCAATGGCCGGACCCCGATATCTATATTCACCAGCCTTCAAAACAGAAGCTTGACGGCTCTTCAAGAAGCAACATGAACAGATCCTTCCCCGGCAGCCTCAATGATGGAATCACTCAGAGAGCGGGTTATGCTGTGATGCAGCTTTTGAAAAAAGAAAAGGTGAATCTGGCTTTTGACCTTCACGAAGCCTCTCCGGAGTATCCCGTCGTCAATGCGATGGTAGCTCATGAAAATGCCTCTGAATTGGCGGCGATGGTCTGCATGGAGCTCGAAGGCAGAGGAATTCCTATGCGTCTAGAACCCTCTCCCGTAAACCTTCGCGGGCTTAGCCACAGGGAGTGGGGAGATGCTGTACCGGGGCTGATGGCGCTGCTGATGGAATCAGGCAACCCTTCACAGGGACGCCTGCGCGGCAAGACCGATGAGGCTCTTGTGCTGACAGGTAAAGACAAGGCATATCTCAAAGCATCAAAAATGGGGCTTCTCTTTATTCCCTATGAGGGGGACCAGCCGATAGCACTGCGCACCGCCCGCCACGTCACTGCGGTCAAGATAGCCATGGACACGCTTGGAACCCTTGTTGAGGGAAAGGACGTAGCGGTGGAAAACATCCCCACATACGAAGATATTAAAGACAAAGGCATCGGCCCTTGGCTGAACAAAGCAAACTAGTAACTAATAAAAATAACAAAATTATATAAAGGAGTGTGCAGGATGAAACAGACAACGAAAAGAATTTCTGCCAAGTTGTTTATTGCTCTGTTTGCTGTTGCGGTATTTGCTTTTTCGGCATTTGCAGCCACAGTTCCGACTGTTCCCAATAAGCCTCATGATGTATATGCGAAAAACGGCATGGTTTCCGCAGCCCACGAACTAGCCTCTAAAGCAGGTGCAGAAATAATGAAAAAAGGCGGTAACGCCATTGATGCTGCGGCTGCTACAGCTCTCGCCCTCAATGTCGTAGAACCGTACAACATAGGAATGGGCGGAGGCGGTTTTGCCACGCTTCGGTTTGCAAAAACAGGAGAGGTTGTTTTTGTTGATTTCCGCGAGACGGCTCCAGCTTCTGCCCGTAAAGATATGTATGCGTCTGAGCAGGCTAAGAAAGAAAATTGGTCTGCACTGGGCGGCAGGGCAGCAGGTGTGCCGGGGTATCTTGCCGGATGGTTTTTTCTTCTTGAAAAGTACGGCACAATGCCTTTCTCGGAAGTTGTAAAACCGGCATTAAGACTTGCTGAAGACGGATATGTCTGGACTGTGGCTCAGAACGAAACCCTCATGGAAGGTAAAAATTTTGAAGAGCTTTACACAATGAACAATGAGGGGCAGAACGTTCCCTATCTTCAGGATGGGCTTCCCCGTGAACCGGGAACAGTGATTAAGCACCCCGGTTTGGCAAAAGCATTTAAGCTTCTTGCTAAAGACGGTAAGAATGCCTTTTATAACGGTCCGATAGGAGAGGCTTTGGTTAAATCCGTGAATGCCTCCGGCGGAAACATGACAATGAAAGATCTTGCCAATTATAAAGTTGTTGTGAGGAAACCGGTAGAGGGAACATATCGCGGATATAAAATATACTCATCCGCTCCACCTTCGAGCGGCGGTGCTCACGTTATCCAGCTTTTGAACTTTATGGAGAACTTTGATATCGCAAAGATGCAGGTTAATTCTCCCGAGCTTTTGGATATGTGGGGAAAGGCGGAGAGGATGATGTTTGCCGACAGAGATAAATATATGGCGGATACGGACTTTATCAGTGTTCCTCTTGAAGGAATCACCTCAAAAGCATATGCCAAAGAAATGGTAAAACGCTTTGATAAAAATTCTAAACTGCCGGAGATAGGTACTGCTGGTGATCCGTGGAAATTTGACAAGACAAATAAAAAATCAGCTCACATTGGTAAAGTCGGACGCGAACATTTCTCAACGACACACTTCTCTACGGTGGATAAAGACGGAAATATTGTTGCGGCGACAAATACAATCAACTACTGGTTTGGAAGTAAGGTTATGGTTCCTGAATATCAGCTGTTGATAAATAACCAGATGGACGATTTCTCAACAGACCCAGCAAGCGTTAATGCGCCTGAACCTGGCAAACGTCCGCTTTCATCAATGAGCCCTACAATTATGCTTGACCCCAAAGGCAGAGCATTTATGACTGTGGGTGCGGCCGGAAGCAGAACTATACTTAGCACAGTAGCTCAGGTTATTGTTAATGTAATAGACCACAAAATGACGATGTCTGAGGCAATCGAAGCTCCAAGAATCTGGAACGACATGGACGGAGAGACTATTCTTGAAGCAACTGTAGGCAAGCCTGCGATAGAGGCCTTGGCAAAAAAAGGCTATAAACTGAATGTTGGAGAAACATACCATGGCGTTTGCCAGGGCATAATATTTGACCACGAAAAGGGTCAGATGGATGCCGCGGCTGACCAGCGCACAGGAACAGGACTGCCTGCCGGTTTCTAAAAAACAGTAAAATATCTAACCCGTGAGAATCTTATTCCCACGGGTTAACCGTTTAATTTTTATGTATGTCTATAAGTTAATAATTCATGTAAAAATAATGCAAATCGGGAGGGAACGAAATGAAAAAACTGTTGGTCGGTATTATGTGTGTAATTTTTATCTCTGTAACAACAGCCGCTTCGTTTGCCGAAGCAAAAGTAAACGAAGTTTATGCAAAGCGCGGCAT
>CAZFWP010000004.1:0-44596 GCA_964522805.1 uncultured Synergistaceae bacterium
CAGCACCACGTCGCCGACTTCCTCGTCGTGACAGAGAAGGTCGCTGCCAAAGGTCTTTTCGGTCTCTTCACGCGACATTTTGATGACTCGCGCTTGGGGGTTGAAGTTCCTCTCACAGCCCTCCTGCCGCCAGAAGTCCATAAATTTTTCCAGTGGTTTGAGGTGTTTTTCGCCGAGAGCCAGATAATGTTTTTCCACCGCCGAAAGGTCTACTTCCATTGGTTCGCTTTCTCTTTCCCAAATGATATCTTTAGCGGGAGAGTAGTATATTTTAACTTTTTTCATTTATTACCTCCATGCAGTCTTTTTAAGCATTAAAAGAGCATCGCTGAGACAAAGCGTTTTTGGAAGTCAGGCAAAGTCGAGAGTTCCACATATTGCATTTTTTCCATCGCCGTTTGGGCGGAGGCGCAGAAATCGGCGGAGGCCAAGGAGAGAAAGGCTCCGTAGCCGGAAGAGTTGCGCACGCCGATGATTTTATGGTGCTCCACATTGGGCAGCAGTCCGACAACGATGGCGCTTTCAATGTCAATGTTGTTGCCGAAGGCGCCGGCTAAGAGCACCTCATCAACCTCTTCAAGATTGATGCCCTGATTTTCAAGCATTACCTCTATGCCTACCTTGATAGCGCCTACAGCCAGCTGAACTTCGCGGATATCTTTTTGGGTGAGGTATACGGGGTTTTCCGTATCGGTCAAAAGGAAGCGCACCATGCCGTTTGCGTCTGTGCCCAAGCGGGATTTAATGCGGGGGTCGAGGCACTCCTCATGCTTTTGCATTCTGCCGCTTTTGTTGATGATTTTATTTTTTACCAAGAGAGCGATGGCGTCAACCAGCCCTGAGCCGCAGAGTCCCTTGGCCTGTGCGCCGCCGATGGTTTTGTATTCCAAACCGTTTTCGCCAAGAGATACTTTTTCGATGGCGCCGGTGCTGGCTCTCATGCCGTAGAGGATTCTCGCCCCTTCAAGAGCGGGGCCTGCCGCCGTGGCGCAGCAGAACATGCCTTTTTCGCTGCCGATGACGATTTCGTTGTTTGTGCCGATGTCCACCAGCAGTCTCATTTTCGGCTCTTTATCCATGCCAAGAGCCGCTACGCCCGCCACGATGTCCGCGCCCACGTAGCCCGCCACGTTTGGCAGCATTTTCACGATGCCGTCCGTGCTGATGTTTAGTCCGATGCTTTGGGCTTTTATCGGTTCATGGGTCAAAAATTCCGGTTTGTAGGGGCTGCGTCCGATTGCCTCGGGTGATACGCCGACAAAGAGGTGTTCCATCACGGTGTTGCCGGCGATGACTATCTCCGTTATTTCTTCTTTGGCAAGGTGGTTTTTTTCTGCGAGCACGCCTATAGCGTTGTCCATGTCGGTGATGATCGCCTTTTGCATTTGCATCAGACCGCCGGGCTGCGAGGAAAAGGCGATACGAGAAATTACGTCGTCGCCGAATGATACTTGCGGGTTTAAAAATGAGTAGCTGTCCATCTCTTTATGACGGCTGAGGTCGGCCAAGTAGCATACGACGGTGGTGGTGCCGATGTCCACGGCGATGCCGTAGCCGCTTTTATCGGGCTGCCAAGTGATGGGAGTGTCTTTGGAGAATCCCTTGAGAATTTGGTGTCCGGAAGAGGAGACAATGTCGATTACCTCGACCGTGCCGCTTCCGCTTATGGCCGCACAGCAGGAGAGGCGGACACCGCTTTCAATTTCCTCTGGTGAAAAGAATTTTTTTTCTGTTTCCGTGAGCGGTTTGAGCAGCTCTGGGGTTATAGCTCTGACTCTGCACTTGCCGCAAACACCGGCTCCCCCGCAGTGACGGTCGATCCTGATTCCTGCGTGTGCTGCCGCATCAGCCAGCAGAGTGCCCTTTCGCACCTCATAAGAAATGTTGTCCGGTATGAAGGTTATGGTGCATTTGTTGCTGTCCATTAAGCCCATCCTCTCGCGAAGCTAAGAATATCATCGCTGATTTTATTGTTCTGATAATCTAAAATTGCCTCCTGTAATATTTGCAGCCCCTGTTCAGTTTCGCTTTCTCCGATAACCAATGGTGGTTGTATTCTTAAAACATTTTCTCCAAGGAAGGTGATGATCAGTCCTTTTTCCCAACAGCGCCAACATATTTTCGCGCAGGCGTTTCTGTCGGGTGTTCCGTCGCTTTTGATAACTTCTTGGCCTATACTTAGTCCGAGTCCTCTGGTGGCACCTAATATTTTAATGCTCTTTTTCATCTCTGCGAGTCTATTCATAATAAGCTCACCGATTATTTTGCTCCGCTCAATTAGTTGCTCATCTTCAATTACAGCGATGGTTTCCAACGCGGCGCGGCAGCAAACGGCGTTTGCCGCCAATGTGAAGCAGTGTCCCGGGTCTTTCACCGAGTTGGCAATCTCCGCTCTCATAATGATGGCGCTGAGCGGCATTCCCGAAGCCAGAGATTTAGCGGAGGTGATGATGTCGGGGATGACGCCGTAGTTTTCGATGCAGAACCACTTTCCTGTGCGCCCCATACCTTGTTGAACTTCGTCGGATATCAGCAAGATGCCGTTTTCGCAGCACAATTTCGCAAGAGCCTGAACGTATCGCACCGGGGGGATTATCATGCCTATATCTCCGCCGATAGGCTCAAAGATTACCGCTGCAACCTCTTCTGCTGGCAGATAGAGAGCGAAGGCCTCTTTGATTTCTTCCAGACAGGACAAGCGGCAGTTTTGAGGATTTTCCTTCGAAGGGCAATTTTTGCATTGGGGATAGGAAAAATGGTGGAACCCCGGCAGCATCGGGCCGATGCCGCGCCTCATATTGAGGCAGATGGCAGATGCGGACAAAGCGCCGTAAGTACAGCCGTGATAGGCTGTTTTGTAGGTGATGATTTCACTTCGTCCGGTATATTTTCGGGCGAATTTTATCGCCCCGTCTATAGTATCTGAACCGGAAAGCCCATAAGCCACTTTTTTGGGAAAATCTCCCGGCGTCAGGCTGACCAGTTTTTCGGCAAGTTCAACGGCTGATTCTTCATACATATAGCCAATAGTGTAACAAAGCAGCTTTTCAGCTTGTTCTTTAATAGCCCTCACAATACGCGGATGGCAGGTACCGGTGTTTAATGAAGCCGCCGCTGCAGAGAAGTCTATGTAGCTGTTGCCGTCCGCGTCATATAAAACAGCTCCTTTGCCCGATGCAGCGGCAAAGGGGTAATAGGGCGAACGCGAACAGGGAGAGATGGCGTTGCCGTCACGTTCGATAATATTCATGCTTTTTGAAAGTTCTTTGTTCATCATCATGCCCCCGCATTCATCAGTAGGCTCCGTAAATGAGCCAATGTTAAAAACATCGGATTTTATAAAAGCGGCGAAACCTTATGTTGCAAGGCTTCGCCGCGTGAACAACGGCATATCGATTTTGATAGCTAAACGTAATTAGATGCCATACCTACTGTATCAATTTTAGTAGTTATTCATCATGAGGGAAAACTAGGTCTGTACGTTTTTCCACCTTATCGGCCTTGTCCTTGCCCCAGTATATGCCAATACCCATGTATGTCATGATTATCGCCACGATGGGGTTGAGATAGTTTAGGAAGCAATAGGGAGCATAGGCGAGAGTGGGAACTCCGAGAGCTCCTGACTGGAAAGCGCCGCAGCCTGTCCAGGGAACCAAGACGGCGGTAAGGGTGCCGCAGTCTTCAAGGGTTCTGGAAAGCATTCTCGGAGAGAGGTCTGTCTTAGCCACTGCTGTTTTGAACATACGTCCCGGTACAACGATGGCCAAGTACTGGTCACCGAGGAAAACGTTGCTGACGAAACAGGAGGCGACAACCAAAGATATAAAGCCTCCGGCTTTGCGGACTCGGTAAAGCAGCGGATTTAAAAGTACGTCAAGATAGTGGCAACTCTCCATGACACCGCCGAGAACTAATGCTATCATAATCAGCGAGAGTGACCACATCATGCTGTCGAGCCCGCCTCTGTTGACGAGTTCGGTAACCAGTGTACCTACCTCATGAGCAGTATCGGGAGCAATGCCTGTTATATTCAGCTTTGTCAGGAGCGCGGGCATTGCTTCCACCGATGTTTCGGAGAGCTGTGTCGCTACGGTTGAGGAGTAGCCGTAGTGAATGGCTTCGAGAGCGTCATGAAGAGATTTGCCCTGGAACATCGCCAGTGCGGATGCGATGCCTGTTCCCGCCATCATGCTGGGAAGCGCGGGGCACTTTACAATGGCGAGCACCATAACCACCAGCGGCGGTAAAATGGCGTATAGGGGATTAATATCAAATTCTGCGGCCAGAATTGTCTGGAAAGCCTTAATGCGCGAATAGTCAAAGGCGTCTCCGCCGCCTGAATAGCTGAAACCCAAAACAATGGTGATAATAACAACGATGACATAGGTTGGCCCTGTGGTCCAGACCATTGCTCTTATGTGGTCAAAAAGGTTGGAGCCTGAGACGGCAGGAGCCAAGTTGGTCGTATCTGATAGAGGGGACATTTTGTCTCCGAAGTAAGCTCCTGAAATGATGATACCGGCTGCAAGAGGAGCGGGGATTCCCAGTCCGGCTGCAATACCTATCAGAGCCACTCCGACTGTGCCGCCGACGCCCCAGGAGGAACCGGTGGCTAAGGAAACGATGGAGCAGATGATAAGGGTAGCAGTCAGAAAAATTCCCGGTGAGAGAAGGTTGAAGCCGTAGTAGATCATTCCCGGCACGACTCCGGCCTGTACCCAGGAGCCTACCAGCATACCGATGGCGATAAGAATGAGCAGTGCTCCGATAGATGAGGTAATGGCGTTGCCGATGGCTATTTCCATGTCCTCCCAATTGATGCCGATGACATATTTGCCTACCAGAGCGCCCAAAATCGCCGCCAAAGCGATTGGCACATGGGCGTCAAGCCCCAAGCCCAGCAAACCATAACCGATGATAGCGGCAATACCGACAAAAGTAACAGCTGCGACACACACACTTGGTTTTTTGGTGACATTTTCCACAATGATTCCTCCGTTCTGCCTCTGTATATATTGGTATTAAATTGCAGACAGTGCCGAAGTCTATGACTCGGCGCTGTCCGCAGATGCACCAAATATGGAACGGTAATTTAGAAACTACAGTCTCTTATCTATCTCACGGCTGAGGTCATCGGCCGTGGGTGTGATATTGTCAAAAACCACTTCGTTGTTTATTAAAAGCGTAGGCAGAGTGGCAACGCCGAGGGCCATGGTACGTTTAATGCCGGCGGCGCTTTTTATCAGCGACTCTCTCCACTGAAGCTTGTCGCCGTATTTGGGAGCGACATCTCTGACGGCTTCACACATGTACTGGCATGGGGCGCAGCCCTCGGAGTCCAATGTGACGATTTCAATAAAGACCTTGCCAGGTTCGATTTTGATATCTTCAAAAACTTCGCCTGACTCTTCTGCCTGGTTCAAAGCCTCTTCCAGAGAGAGGAAACCGGAAGTCTCTGTGGGCTCTTCGCCGGTGGCGGCGAATTTTCCCACGGCTTCAAGGTTGTAGAATGGTGTGTCATAGGGAAGGTCACAGCCCGGAGAAAGAATATATCCTGTCTTGCCGCCGATTTCGATTCTCTTCTTTACGTCGGCTACACATTCTTTGGGTGAACCGAAAAGCAAAGTGGTTGTCAGGGGAATATTGCCTTCGAATGCCACCTGGTACTTTTCCGCCAAATCTTTGACGTACTGCAAGTCCACCTGCTCGTCAAAGGCGATGGCATCGGGTTTACTCTGCATCATCAGCTCGATGTTCTTTGTCGCGTTGCCGCAGCAGAAGAGGGTGACGATGCCGCCCTTTGCGTGGACTTCATCGATAACGGGCTTCACATAGGGGGTGACAAAAGCTTCAAAATGCTTGGGGGCTATCTGGCTTGTCATCGGGTCGACAACGGCGACTACATGAGCGCCCGTCTCCATATACCATTCGCCCATTTTGCGGGTGATTTCCGCGCAGAACTCCAACACCTTACGCGCTTCATCGGGCTTCTTCATCATATCCATAATAAAAGCGGAGCCGCGCAGATGGAGCGCTAGGGTGAATGGGCCGCAGCAAAGACCGAATACGGCGGTCGTGTCGCCTATTTCTTTGACGAGTCTGCGTGTGGCGTCGAAGAACATCGGCAGACGCCCTTTATCTTTGGTGAATTCCGGAAGGTCGGCTAGGGTCTTTCCCTGAGCCAAAACGTGTCCCGTTACTGCGGGTGGGTTATTTTTGCACCAGTGCAGCTCGCAGCCCAAAACTTCGGCTTCTGCCTGGAGGTCGAAAGCGGAGCATACTCCGTCTGCATAATAACGTGTGGCGGCGGTTTTTACCGCTTCTACGAGGACATCGCCGTCTTTAAGGAGCTGTTCGGCATCGGAGCCGATAAGCTTAGCAACGTGAACGCCGGTAAAAGGAACCCAAGGTACACGGTCCACTTCCTGAAAACGCAGCGCTTTGAGAACTCTTTCTTTACCTGTCATTTCCTCACCTCGTTATTAAATTATGTAAATGCCATACAAAGAGGCGCAAAGGCGCCTCTTTGTATGGCTGTATGAGAAGGTTTAACTTTGCTTAAAATACAAATTCCAGTCCTGTGAGAGCGTGGAGCTCGTCTCTCATGCGGTTGTAATGGTCGACAAATTCCTGGCGCGGTACGAGGCGATCCATGTCGTAAACTTCCTGGAGCTTCTTGCCGTAGTTGTCGATGGGGATAAGTTTCTCGTACTTCTCCATAATCTTCTGGCACATCTCATCAGCCTGTGCACGGGTGAGGCGGCTCTTAAATGAAGATTCGGAAACTTCATGGTAGAAGCGTGATTCAAGCGGTGTTGCCATGTCGGTGAACTTGTTGCGGCAGGTTGCTGCTCCCCAGGGGTTTCCACCTGAGCTTTCTGTGGCGAGGGCGTGGTTGGCACATTCCCAGTAAAGCTGGTCTGTGGCAGGTCCGGCATTGGCAAAGAGGTTGTTGAGGAAGATCTGGTTGGAGTTGCGGCTCATTGCCTGGCTGAGGACGCTCTGGAGCCATAGAAGTTCTCTTGTTGTTGTTGACTGCCACTTGAGGTGGAAGGGGAAGTTCAGTGCCCAGCATGATCCGTAGAGGCAGGCACCTTCGATATTGTAGGCTGTCTGGAGGATAGCTGTACCCTCGGTACCGCCGGCATGTCCGCCGAACATCGCGCCGCAAAGGTTGCCGAATACGTTGCCGTATGAGCGGTAGTGCATTGCCTTATTGAGCATGGCGTTGTTGGTGGTCATTTCTGTCAGGATGGAGACCATGCGTCCGTCAAGGTGTGAAGGACGAACGCCCCATTCCTTATTGGCTGCGGCAATCTGTGCCTGGTCTGTTTCAGCTGTTCCGACGGAAACTGTCCACACGTCGGGTTTTCCGACGAGGCGCTGCGCGTCGCGGAGGTTCATTGCGTGCTCCATGGCTGCCGCTACTTCTGTCGGGCTGCCGGAGGTCGCTTTACGTCCCATATAATCTTCGATTAGAGGCGCGCAAAGTCCGTCAAGAAGGGGTTCCTTCAGATAGGCCATGCAGGCTTTCTTGTGGATATCGGTGCTGAAATTGGCATCGGGGCTGAAAAGGTGGAACGGACGGCGCTCTTTATCTTCGATTGAACGAACCTGGAGCCAGCGCTGGTCATGTCCTGCGCCGATCATGTACTTCGGTCTCTTTGTATAAAGAACTTCATTCACTTCGCGCTCGGAGAACTGCATTACGCGGTGTGTATCCTGGTTGTAAACACCTACGGAAATAAAGAAGTCTTTAGCTGCGGCCCATACTCTGTCGGCGAGGTCGTCATCGCAGTTGACGATGGTTTTGCCATCATACTTGATGTTGTATTCCTTGATGACTCTTCCCATATTGGGGATAAAGCTCTTGATCATCCATTCAGGCTGATCTTTATAAAAAGGGCCGCTCTCCGCTTTTTCAAAAACTTCCCACATTCTAAATGTAGACATGATTTATATATCCTCCTTAAGATATTATCTATATAAAAATAGAAAATCTAATAAAACTGATTGCTAGCCGAGAAGCTTCTTCAGTTTCGCAGCACATTCAAAAGCGTCGAATGACCATACATCGGCTCCGATACGCTCTGCCCACTCAACTGATGTCGGCGCACCGCCTACGCAGACAAGATACTTACCCTTGTCGCCTGCGTCGGTAACCATCTTAATGAACTCTTCCTGTCCGGGCATGGTAGTTGTCATAAGTGCGGAAAGTCCGACAACATCAGCCTTTTCCTTGCGTGCGGCATCGAGATATGCCACGGGGTCTACGTCAGCGCCGAGGTCAATAACGTTGAATCCGTTCGCCTGCAGAACGATACCGACGATGTTCTTACCGATGTCATGGTAGTCGCCTTTGACTGTACCAACGATAACTGTCTTTGCTGCTGTGCCGTCTGCTGATGCTACGAGGTGCTCTTTAAGAACATCCATAATCTGCATAAAAGCGTCTCCTGCGATCATCAGGTCGGGGAGGAAGACTTCAAAATTCTCAAACTTCTGTCCGAGAAGAGCCATCTCGTCTGTGAGACCATTCATAATTTCTTGGGCGGCTGTGCCATTTTCCATTGTTTCCTTAACGAGTGCGACAGCGGCTTCTCCCTCTCCGTCTACCATATACTGGCGAATCTGTGCTATTGACATGTTTGCAACCTCCATAAATTAGATTTTGTGTATTTTTAAAACCTTGTGCACTTATTGCCTGTGATGTGCATAAGGTTAACATTGGCTTCTAAAATCGATGCAAAAATAAAAAAATAAGAGCATAAAAAGACGTAAAAAATTAAGTTAAGTGCGCAAATTTTTTACATTTTTTTTATTAAAAAGCTGTCCGATAATCGATTAGAGCTGTTTTATTAGCAAAAAATATAGTGGTAACAAGGGCTCAGGTTTTTTAAAATTATTATTGGTATGTAAAAAATAATTGAAAGAACGAGGCTTGCGCAAGCGGAATATTTTTAGGTAATCTATTGCATAACCGATATGATTGCGAAATGTACACCTGAATTTACCTAATTGAGGACGTTAACATAGTGACAAAGTGCTGTTGCAAGTGCTGCGGTTTTTAATCAATTAAATGGATTAAGTCGTTTATATGCGAAACAGCTTAAGAGCTGCTGGCTATATGCATTGTATGCGTCACATGAAGGACGTTTTTGCCGCAGAGGTGTATTAATATAAGCCTATATGGAAAAACAAGCTGAGCCGCAAAAATTAGAAAAGTGCTGATTTTGCTCTCAGGCTGTACATTCAGGCACAACATACCTGTTTGATGAGGAACATAAGCGATTGATAGAGAGACGAAGCTTGATATACGTAAATCAAAGATTTACAAAAATAAATCACTTATCGCACAATAGGGACAACCGTTTTGCCCCTATGTTGATAATCAGCGGGCTACAACACTACGGCTGTTATTGAATGTTTACTATATAACCGGCATTTCTCTTAACTGTATCTACTGATACAGGTGCGCAGTGGTGCTCTGCTTGGCTACTGATCTGCTTTAGTTTTTAGGCTATCCAGCCGACTTGGTGGCGTAGCTTATGCATTTGCAGAAGATAATATTTCTGTCCGCGATCCAGTACTGTTTTGGCGAAGTCATCGGGGATTTCCGAGGAGATGTCATATAGGCGCAGTTTCGCCCAGTAGAGCATGGCGCGCCATGTTGGGCGCTTGGTGTTTTTTACCAGTCGCTGTGCCATGGAGAAATAGATTTTTCCTTGATTCCAGTCGCCGTTGCGGCAATATATCAGTCCCATAAGGCTGAAGGCGATGCCGCCGCCCTGTAAGCCCTCTTCCGAATCGGAGTGCATCATTGTAAAAGATTTTTCTGTGCGTAGGAGATACTTTTCCGCCGTTTCGTAGTCGCGCAGCAGCATCATGCAAAAAGCCGCTTTTGCCAGAGAGAGCCCCAGTCCTCGGTACAGCCCTATGGACTCGCCGATATTGATGCAGTTCATGTAATAGACCAGCGCTTCGGCGATCATTCCGTCCGCCAGCTTCAGGTCACCTCGAAAATGTTCCGCCGCGATGATGCTGACGGTGTAGCGTTCGCCGCGTTCCTCAAGAGTTTCAAATATCTTGGTGGACATTTGCAGCAGGCGATGCACTTCGTCGTGACGGTTGTCCAGAATTCTTGAGATAGCTAAAAAGCGCGCGGATATTCCCAGAAGAGGGTGGCGATGTTCTTTTTGCGCCGTTCTAAATACCATCGCAGCTGTTTTTGAGAGCAGTTTCGCATCATCTGTTTGTATGGCCAAATAGCATATCTGCACCGCTGCTTTCAAGATGGAGGTGCCGCCTTTGTTGATCATCGCTTTACGCAGAGCTTCGTTCAGCATTTGCCTTGAGTCGCTATAATGACCGTTCCACCAAAGGTAGGCGCCATTAAGGGTGAAGAGGTCTGTCTCCGCATTGAGGACTTCCGGCGTTCCGCCGTGTTCGCGGGAGACTTTGTCCAATAGCTCCATAGCTTCGCCTAGTGCCTTTTCGGTGTAGCTGATATCTTCAGCGGAGGGGACGTAGTACATTAAATCCTGGTCTATCAGCATGGGAAATACTTCGTGGGCGGCGCGGAAATGGAGCTCCAGCTCTTTAATGCGCCAGTACAGCTCTTTCATATTTAAATTGGCTTCATGGCAGTGCATGAAGAGTCTAGAGCAGGTGCCGCGGTGGCGGTAGAAATTGCCGATACGCATCTCCTCAAGAATTTCGATGTATTTCAGGTGCAGTGCCTGACGACGCGAAAGAGACATGGTGGTGATTACAGCTTCTTTGATTTTTGTGTGGGTAAAGTAGTAGAGGATATCTCCCTCGTCAGCGGATTGTTCTCTTAGAAAGCCGTGTATTCTCACATTGTTGTAAAGTTTGGAAACTTGTAGTGGCGATATTTCCAACACTCGCGCTATTTGTGTCATGGGGGCGTAGTCAAACGAGGCTGCGATGGCCTCGACAAACAGCCTCTCTTCGTCGTTTAAGAGCTCTACCATGGAGAGAAAGATGTTTTTATAGGACCCTATCTCACCGCGGTTGTGGGCGTCGTTAAACTTGAGTGTCTCTTTGATAAAGAAAGGGTTACCTTCAGTCTGCATGTAGACTTCACGTACTTTTTTATCGGTCCATTCTTGGTCGGGGCAGGTCTCATTGCAGATACGGCGGGTCTCTTCCAAGTTAAAGCGTTTCAGTAATATCTCCAGCTGTTCAAATTGTTCATCCTGGATATTGACTCGCAGCATGAAGGAGGAGCGTACCTCTTCAAATCCCGTCACCAGAATGTGGCGAACGGCGGAGTGATCTTTGATAATACTTTCTAAAATCATCCATGAGGCATTGTCCATCCATTGGATATTTTCTATAACCAAAAGTCCGTTGCTGTTGCGCGAGATGTCGGTTATCTCGTCATAGACAAGTTTGGCGATGAGAGCATAGTTCAGCTCATTAAAGGCTGTGATGTCGCCGTATTGTTCGGGGACGTTTTTGATGTTTTGCAGAAAGCGCATAAAACAAGCCATGGAGCAGTCCTTTTCCTCTTGATTGCAACGTACAAATGAGCATTTCCAATTTCTCTCTCCAAGACAGGAGATAATTTCATTGATGAAGACTGTTTTACCGATGCCCTGTTCTCCCCAGACAAAGCCGCATGAAGAAATTTTGTCGGTTCCCGTGCGCTCAATAAAATCAAGCATCTGCATGATTTCACGATTACGAGCAAGAGGGTTGTCAGCTGAAGATGCGCTGCAGAAGAGCGGGTTCGACTCTTTGGAGTTACGCGCCATTAAAGAGGAGATGTCAGACAGGTCTGCTTTGATGCCAAAATCGTTTTCGATGCGTTTGGAGAACGTGCGGGCGCTAGCGATGGCTTTGACTTTCTGGTTTGTCTTGATGTAAAGCCGCACAAGTTCGCCGTTTATTTTCTCATCATAAGGTTCCATTTCTGCAAGAAATTCGTAGCATGTGACGGCGTTTTCATATCCCTCTTCGCTCATCTCATCGGTATATTTCTGCGCTCTTTTCTTAAGCTCTTTAATGAAGAGATCGTGGTAGTGCTGGCGTTTTTGCATCAGCCAATCGGCGAAAGAGGGCCAGTCCTCCAGTTCCGCAGAGTTCATAAAGGGAAGAGAGAGCTCTGCAATTTTATTTGGCGGCATGGAGTCTATTTTTAAGATTGCGTCGGTATCTTTTTCTATTTTAAATTTAGGGGCAAGAGAGATGATGCTGCCGCTTGTGATGTCCACCGGCATGATTTTTTTTATGTAGCTTATGGCGTTGCTGAGGTTGCGTCGCGCTTTTTCCAGGGGTTTGTCCGCCCAGAGCAGTTCGCAGAGTTTGTCACGTGACATGCTTTTTTCCTCAATAATAATCAGCACCAGTATCTGCGCTTTTTTAAACGGGAAAAGGTGAGGGACGCCGTCAATTAATAATTCAGGCGTTCCAAGGAAACAAGCCTTAAATTTCATTTTCTATCACCTGCCATTATTTAACGATGTACATTGTGAAAGCAACGACTGAATTATTTTACCATATAAAAACGCATAAAAGTATAAAAATAAAACTATAAAAACTTCCGCAGCGCAGTGGTTTGCGCGCGGAAGTTTTTTTGTGAATTGGTGCTGTTTTGAATTAGTACGGCCGTTGGTTACTTAACTTTCGCTAAGATCTCTTTAGCGAAAAATTCTTTGGTTGTTTCTGGTTTAACAGAGAAGGGTTCGCCGTCCACTGTGACGCATACCCCTTCCTGGCATCTGCCCATGCAGAATTTGCCACTGAGGCTGACTTTGTCTTTGAGTTTATTTTCAGCTGTAAGGAACTGCAGCTCTTCGACTACCTTGCGTGACCCTTTGACGTGGCAGGCGCTTCCGATGCAAACTACAACTTTTATCATCGCCATAATCTCCTTCGTCTATTCGTAATCTACAACGCTAACCCAGTAGAGCAGGAATTCGCGTTCTTCCGCTTTGTTTTCCGCCAGCTGTGCCGCCGCTACAAGAGGGATCCATTTTTGTACTGCCGCTTTGGACGTGCCGCTTTTTTTGCAGAAGATCTCAAGGTATTTATCAGCCCCGGCGATGTTGCCTGCTAGCCAGAAGAGCAGATATGTTCTGGCTGCGTCCGCCGCAGGTGCACCCTGTGCCGCGCCGGTCCAGTCGAGAATGTAGGCTGAGCCCTTGTCGGTTATAATGATGTTTGAAGGGTTAAAGTCTCCGTGACATATTTTCATGTCAGAGGGCATGGATTCCAAACGGGTGTGGATGTCGTAGAGAGTTGACGAGTCCAGCCCTGCTTTGAATATTTTTCCGCTGATGCTGTCTTTGAGTTTGTTGAGCAGCGGTGCTTTTTTAGCATGAATTTCCATCTGCGCTTGCACAAAGATGTCGAAGTATTCATTTTCTTTTTCCGGATGCGCTTCCATCAGCTGCTCCAAAGTTTTGCCGGGGATGTAGTCAGAGACGATAGCCCACTTGTCCTCGTGCTTTTTCACTTCCAAAATTTTGGGAATCAGCAAGTCTGTCTCTTCTACCCGTGCTTGGCAGAGAGCTTCGTTGAGAACTTCCGCTTTTGAATAGTCTGAGTCGAATAACTTGATACATCTGTCTCCGTCACGGTAGACGGTTTTTGAGGTTCGGACGGCGATTACTCTGTCTAAGTTCATTCTTTGTTCCTCCTATTTGCCGTAGTAGGCCTTGAGGTACATTTCTTTGATTTCGCTCATAAGCGGGTATCTGGGGTTGGCGCCGGTGCACTGGTCATCAAACGCCTGTTCTGTCATTTCGTCTATTGTCTTGAGGAACTGCCCTTCGTCAATGCCGTATTCTTTAATGGTTTTTTTGATGCCGACGCGTTCTTTTAAGTCGTTGACGGCTTTGATCAGGGCTTCAAGCTTGTCTTTGTCATCTTTGCCTTTGAGTCCGAGGTAGTCGGCTACTTCTGCATAGCGAGCCATGGTGTGAGGGTAGGCGTACTGTGAGAAGGTTCCCATCTTTTTGGGGGTCTCTTCGGCGTTGAAACGCAGTACCTGCTCAATCATCAGAGCGTTGGCGACTCCGTGGGGGAGGTGGTGGAAGGCTCCGAGTTTGTGAGCCATGGAGTGGCATACCCCAAGGAAGGCGTTGGCGAAAGCCATGCCGGCCATTGTCGCGGCGTTGCCCATTTTTTCGCGGGCGACTGGGTCGTTAGGTCCGTTATCATAGGCGCGCGGAAGGTATTCAAAGATGGATTTTAACGCGCGCAGAGCCAAGGCGTCGGTGTATTCCGTGGCAAGCATGGCTGCATAGGCTTCCAGGGCGTGAGTGACGGCGTCTATTCCTGATGCTGAGGTCAGCCCCTTGGGAGCGTTCATCATCATGTCAGCGTCTACAATGGCCATGTTCGGCATCAGTTCGTAGTCCGCCAGCGGGTATTTGACGCCTGTTTTTTCATCGGTTATGACAGCGAAGGGTGTGACTTCCGAGCCTGTTCCCGCAGATGTCGGTACGGCGATGAAGTATGCTTTTTCTCCCATTTTGGGGAATCCGTAGATGCGTTTTCTGATGTCGATAAAGCGCATTGCCATATCCATGAAGTCTGCTTCCGGGTGTTCGTACATTACCCACATAATTTTGCCCGCGTCCATGGCAGAGCCGCCGCCCAGGGCGATGATGCAGTCGGGTTGGAAAGCTTTCATTGCCGCGGCTCCCTCTTTGGCGCAGCCTAATGTAGGGTCGGGTGCCACATTGAAGAAGGTAGTGTGAGTGATGCCCATCTCGTCCAGCTTATCGGTGATGGGCTTTGTATAGCCGTTGCTGTAGAGGAAGGAGTCGGTGACGATAAAGACTTTTTTCTTGCCCATGACGTTTTTCAGTTCATCAAGAGCGACAGCCAGGCAGCCCTTTTTGATATAGAGTTTTTCGGGGGATCTGAACCAGAGCATGTTTTCTCTCCTTTCGGCGACGGTCTTGACGTTCATCAGGTGTTTGACACCGACATTTTCGGAGACGGAGTTGCCTCCCCAGGAACCGCAGCCGAGTGTGAGCGAGGGTGCCAGTTTAAAATTGTAAAGGTCGCCTATGCCTCCCTGGGACGAGGGCGTGTTGATTAAAATACGTCCCGTCTTCATGCGTGAGGCGTGGAAATCAATTTTTTCCCTTTCGGTAACGTCATTAATGTAGAGGGAGGAGGTGTGCCCATAACCGCCGTCGGCTATCAACTGCTCCGCTTTGGCCACAGCGTCGTAGAAATCTTTTGCCTTGTACATCGCCAAAACAGGAGAGAGTTTTTCGTGAGCGAATTCTTCGGAGATGTCCACGCTTTCCACTTCACCGATGAGGATTTTCGTATCCTCAGGCACGGTTACTCCTGCCAGCTTGGCAATGGTGTGAGCCTTTTGCCCGACAATTTTGGCGTTAAGAGCGCCGTTAATGATAATGGTTTTGCGCACATGTTCGGTCTCTTCCTTGTTGAGGAAGTAGCAGCCGCGGTAGGCGAACTCTTTTTTCACCGTCTCATATACCTTAGCATGGACGATAACAGACTGCTCCGAGGCGCAGATCATGCCGTTGTCAAAAGTTTTGGAATGTATGATGGAGCTGACTGCCAGCAGCAGATCCGCAGATTCGTCAATAATCGCCGGAGTATTGCCCGCGCCGACTCCCAGAGCCGGTTTGCCGCTGGAGTAGGCCGCTTTGACCATGCCCGGTCCTCCGGTGGCGAGAATGATGTCTGCTTCCTTCATAACAGCGTTTGTGAGGTCGAGGGAGGGGACGTCAATCCAAGCGATGATGCCCTTAGGCGCACCGGCTTCAACGGCGGCGTCAAGCACCACTTTGGCTGCGGCGATGGTGGCGTTTTTTGCCTTGGGGTGCGGGCTGATGATGATGCCGTTGCGTGTCTTCAAAGCCAAGAGGGTCTTAAAGATAGCTGTTGATGTGGGGTTGGTGGTGGGGATAACGGCGGCGATAACGCCTATTGGTTCGGCTATTTTCTTCATGCCGTACGCCTTGTCCTCTTCTATAACACCGCATGTTTTCGTATCTTTGTAGGCGTTGTAGATATACTCGGCGGCGAAATGGTTCTTAATAACCTTGTCTTCAAGAATGCCCATTCCCGTTTCTTCAACCGCCAGCTTAGCCAAAGAGATGCGTTCTTTGTTAGCAGCAGAGGCTGCCGCAAGGAAGATTTTGTCCACTTGCTCCTGTGTGTAAGAGGAGAAGATAGCTTGTGCAGCTCTTACCTCCGCCATACGCGCTTCCAGTGTAGGTACGCTGTCAACCAATGCCGCAGAGGGATTTTCTGTTTTCGTCTTCATAATATGATTCTCCTGTCTTGATGACACAAAAATTATTTTTATATGTTATTAATTTCACTATCTTTCTTTAGAAATGAAGCCCCTTTAATTACAGCAATAGTTAAAGGGGCTTCGGGGAAGTTGGAGAAGATGTGCGTTTTATGTGGTGTAACTTTTGAGGCTTATTATGGAGCCGCAGGTTATATGCACTGCTTGCGCCTCAGCCCATTTGTTTGATGAACAGGCTAAATTCGGCTTCCGCAAGAAATAGTCGTTTGCGGCTCTTTGTTTATAACAGGTGCTTTCTTAGCGGTGTTTTGCCAAAAAAGGAACTTTTTGTTTTTCGCTAATGCTATTCCTTGTCAAAGTAGCAGCTCTTCAGCAGCTCTTCCATCTGCGCCGGGGTGATTTTGCGCGGGTTGGATCCGGTGCAGGCGTCGCCTACTGCAAGTTCCGCCACCTTCGGCAGTTTTTCCATAAACTCTTTTTCATCGATGATACCGCCTTCATAATCCTTGATACGTGAGGGGATATCCAATGCCTTGTTCATGGAGTTGATGTGGGAGACAAGTGCGCTCACCAGTTCAGTGTTGGTACTGCCTGTGAGACCCAAGAAGCGGGCTATATGTGCGTAGCGTTCCGCGGCTTCCGGTTCTGCGGCGTTAAATCTGATGACTTTGGGCAGATACATTGCGTTGGCGCAGCCGTGAACGATATGTCCGCCGCTGTAAGCCGCTCCTGTTTTGTGCGCCATTGAGTGAACTATGCCAAGAAGAGCGTTGGAGAAGGCCATTCCCGCCAGGCACTGGGCGTTGTGCATCTTCGCGCGTGCTTCCATATCGCCGCTGTATGAAGCGATAAGGTTTTCGCTGACCATTTTGATGGCGTGCAGCGCAAGCGGATCTGTATAGTCGCAGTTCAGTGTGGATACATAAGCTTCAATGGCATGTGTCATCGCATCCATTCCTGTGTGAGCAGTGAGCTTCTTGGGCATGGTTTCTGCCAGCTCAGGGTCTACGATAGCCACATCGGGGGTGATGTTAAAGTCTGCGAGCGGATATTTAATCCCTTTATGGTAATCAGTGATGACAGAGAACGCCGTTACTTCTGTGGCTGTTCCTGAAGTTGAAGGAATGGCGCAGAACTTGGCCTTAGTGCGCAAGGTGGGGAAGTTAAAGGGAATGCAGAGTGATTCAAAGGTGGTATCGGGATATTCATAAAATGCCCACATCGCCTTTGCTGCGTCAATCGGTGAGCCGCCGCCGATGGAAACTATCCAGTCGGGGTTGAACTCTCTCATCGCCGCCGCGCCCTTCATTACAGTTTCTACGGAGGGATCCGGCTCAACTCCCTCAAACAACCGTACTTCCATGCCCGCTTCTTTAAGATATGTTTCTACTTTATCAAGGAAGCCGAAGCGTTTCATACTGCCTCCGCCAACAACCACAAACGCTCTTTTGCCTGTAAGCGTCTTCAGTGCTTCAAGTGAACCTTTTCCGTGATATAAATCTCTTGGTAACGTAAATCTTGCCATAAAAATCCCTCCTGCGCAAATCACCTTTGTGATTTATTTCTCTTACTGTCTGGGGATATCTTAGCGCGTTTTATTTTTTGCTGTAGTAACAATAATGGAATATCGATATTCCATTATTGATATAGCATAAAAATGCTTATATACAATAGAAACATAAATAAATAATGTTATTCAATAATATTGATATAAAAATAGCGAATATTAGATGAGTTTGAGGCATATTGAGTGGATTTGTAATGAAATTGCTTAATGTAATTTTGCTGTGTGATTTGATAAAAAGCGCAGTTTATGTGGATTTTTTGTCTGATTGTGGGCGGGGGCTTGAGAAAATCGGCGACATGTCTTGTTCCTTTAAGGCGCGAAGGAAAAAAAATTTTCGCGCGCCGCTCATTTCATCAGCAAGATGCCAGCCCGATTCTAGACGGTGCGGTTTTTTAAAAAGGCCCTGTACTGTGCGAACGGCGTGCTTTTTTGCGCTGGTGCGCAGATGTGTAAAGCCGTCTCTTGTATATATGCATCAAGCCGCCCCATGGCGCGGGGCGGCTTGCGTTTTAAAAATCAATCGGCGGCGCGGGGAGCTTGGTGCGCTTGCGTTATTTTATATCTTCTATTGCCGCCGCCAGTTCTTCCCAGCGGGGATAGTTTTCTTTGAGGCGTTCTTCGACCTCTTTGAGTTCAATCATTAGGGCCTGTACTTTGGCTGAGTCGCTGAGTGTGTCGGCGGAGCAGAGGAGAGCGGAGATTTCTTCTTTGCGCCCCTCGTCTTTTTCAATGGCGGTTTCTACGGGCGCCAGTTTGTCCTGCAATACTTTGCGTTCGCGGTAGAGGCGGTTGCGTTCCTGCGCTTCGGCGCGTTTTTGTTCTTTTGTCTTGCTTTCCGCTGCCGGTTCGTTTTTCTGCGCGGTATCTTCCGTGCAGTTTTCCAGCTGTTTTTGCCTTTTTTCGATGAACCATGAGTAGTTGCCGGGGTAGTCGTAGAGACGCCCGTCACGTATTTCAATTACCCTCCCCACGAGGTCGTCAAGGAAGGCTCTGTCGTGGGAGACAATTAAAATTGTGCCGCCGTATTCCAAAAGCGCTTTTTGAAAAAGTTCTTTTGTGCTGACGTCCAAGTGGTTTGTCGGTTCGTCCAAGATGAGCAGATTGGATTCTGACAGCAGCATTTTCAGCAGCCCCACGCGCGATTTTTCTCCGCCTGAGAGTACAGATATCTCTTTGTATATCTCATTTCCGGAGAAGAGAAAGGCGCCTAAGAGGTTTCTCTTAGCCCCTTCCAAAAGTTTGGAGCCGGTGTTGTTGACCTCCTGCCAGATGGTGCGGCTGTAATCCAAGTTTTGCGCGCTCTCTTGAGAGTAATATTTGCGTTTGACGTTTAGGCCGAAGGTCACTGTTCCCGAGGTCGGCTCTTCGGACTCGTTCAGCAGGCGCAGCAGCGTGGATTTGCCCGCGCCGTTCACTCCCACCAGAGCTACCCTTTCTCCGCGCTGGATGGTGAGGTTAACGTTGTCGAAGATTTTGTTGTCTCCGTATGATTTTGCCAAATCTTTGCCGACGATGACGTCAAGCCCGCTGCGCGGTGCTTCGGGAAACTTAAAGCTGACGCTCTTTGTGGGGCCTTCCAATTCGGTTATTTCCATCTTTTCAAGCTGACGGATGCGGCTTTGCACCTGTGTGGCCTTGGTGGCTTTGTAGCGGAAGCGTTCGACAAAACGCTGAATGTCCTCAATTTTTTCCTTCTGCTGCTCCCATTCCGCTTCCAGTCTTGCGCGCCGCTCTTCCCGTTCGGTGAGGAATTTTTCATATCCGCAGGAGTAGAGGTTCACTTTGCCGCCGGAGAGTTCCGCTACCGAGGTGACCATGTTGTCCAAAAAACGCCTGTCGTGCGAGACGGCGATGATGGTGCCGCGGTAGTCGCGCAGCCAGCCCTCCAGCCATTCCATACTTTCGGTGTCCAAGTGGTTTGTCGGTTCGTCCAGCAGCAGAATATCTGGATGGGAAAGAAGCAGTGCTGCTAGGGAGACGCGCATTTTCCAGCCTCCGGAGAATTCGGAGGTGAGGCGGTTTTTATCTTTTTCGGGGCGAAAGCCCAGTCCTTTTAGTACCTGCGTCGCTTCCACGTCAAAGCCGAAGCCGCCTTTCGCCTCAAATTCTCTTTGCAGGCGTTCATGAGCCGCAAGGGCGCTTTTAAGCTGCGGGGAGTTCTCTTCCAATGAGGAGAGGGTGTGCTCCGCCTCTGTGAGAGCAGAAGTCAATTCTTCCAGTCCAGCATGGCGTTTGAGGTAGTCAATCAGCCTAATGTCGTCTATCTCCACAAGGTCTTGCGGCAGGTATCCCACCGTGTGTCCCTTGGGCATGTTTATTGTTCCGTCCGCATATTCGGCTACGCCCGCCAACACACGCAGCATCGTCGTCTTGCCGGCGCCGTTGTCTCCCACCAGTCCGATTCTGCTTTTGGGTGTGATAAACCAGTCAACGCCGTTTAAGACTACTTGTTCTCCAAAATTTACGCAAAGTCCTTTTATCTCAATCAGGATAAGTTACCTCCCATTCATTTCTTTCACTAACTGATCCATTATATAGGAAGGAGAGAAACATGCCAAAAAGATTCATCGTGATTTAGCTATTTTATCGCTGTTAGAAGCTATTTTAAGCAAAATCGGCGGAGCTAAGGCTTAAAAAAACATGGAATGTAAAAGAAAAGCACAAAAGACAAAAAAAAAGAGGGCAAAGCCCTCAATATCAGCGGTGCTCTTTTAGGGAGCGTCCGTTATATGGGCGCTCGCACCACAGGCATTCTGAGACAACCGCCGCTTGCCTGCTTGACGAACAAACTGAGTTATTGACGAATAAGCTAGGTTCGATTTTAGCAGATCAACGATTTGCGAAAATAGCTTACCGCACAAAAACATGGCATTAGGCTTTTTGCAGAGAGTTAGCGGATTTCCCTGCGGTTGTTTTAGATTTCCCTCCACTCGCCTTCACGGTAAACTTCCATTTTCAGCGGTGAGAGGGCAAAGTACATCGCCTGTAGGGTCAGCGAGCCGGAGGCGATTTTTTCTTTTACCGCCGGATATTTCAGCAGCTTATCAAGCTGACGCAAAGTTTGATCTTTTTCCGCTGATTCCGTGGAATCCCCGCGGTATTCTTCCTCAGCCAGCCAGGAACGCAGCCCCGAAGTGTCAAGGTGTTCCTTGTGCTCTGAGGCTTTTACCGCGCCGCAGCAGCTGTGTCCGAGAACGACGATATTTTTGATGCCGAGGTGCAGCACGGCGTAGTCAATGCAGGCCTGCACCGAGGATTCATCTGTTTTTGCTAGATTTCCCACATTGCGGAGAACAAAAATTTCTCCCGGTTTGGCGGAGAAAATCTCCTCGGGAATAATTCTGCTGTCACTGCACGAGATGACGAGTGTGTGCGGTTTTTGCCCTTTGGTGAGTTCTGAGTAAAAATCTTTGTCCGCGGTCGCAGCGAAGTGTTTGTATCCCTCTATCAGCTCTTTCATCTGCCATTGACCTCCTGATATTTTTTCATTTTATCGATATCGCCGGGAGTGTTGAGGTTAAAGAAAGATTCTTCGCAGTTCCCATAGGAGCGCAGCAGCTCTTCTTTAAGCACCAGCAAATTTATCTCTTGGTAGATAGCTTTAATCTTTCTTTCGCCCCGTGAGAGGGCTTTTTGGATTGAATCACAGCAGCTTCGTCGGTAGAAGGCGTGAAGAGGTTCTATAAAGCCGTGCAGTTCAGCGATAACTGCGTCCGTATTGTCGGAGCAAAAGTCATACATGCCGCTTGCGATGGCGCCGTCAACGTATGGCATGTCGCAGCCCAGTAAAAAACCCCACTCACTATCCATTTCCGTAAGCCCGCGCATAAGACCTTCAAGAGGTCCGCGGCCGGGAACACTGTCTTCCACAATCCGCAGACGCCATTTTTCTACCAAAGGAGCAAGGGCGGTGTTTATTTTGTCGCTCTCGCCCGGAGCGATAAGCAGGAGGGTTTCTGCGAATAAGGGGGCGAGAGTGCTCAGTGTTCTCTCAATTAAGAGTGTGCCTTCCAGTTCCAGGTAGAGTTTATTTCTGCCCCCCATGCGCGACCCCTTACCCCCTGCCAGCAGCAACAGCGAAGCGCGGAGGCGCTTTTTTCGTCCGCATCTGCAAGTAAGGTGTGTTGTTCGGTAAGGGAAAGGCGCAGGGAGATTCATTTTCTACTGATTTTCGTGGCTGAGAGCCCCTGAGAACACCAAGTAATAAAGTATGGCAACAAAGAGAATGCCGCCTGCCATATTGCCGAGTGTGACAGGGATAATGTTGCCCCAGAAGCCGCTCATGGTAAGTGAGGCAAGTTTGTCAGGCGCGAGTGCGGCGGCCTCGACAACATCGGGGCTTCCGGCTTTGATAAACATTCCCAGCGGAATGAAGTACATGTTGGCGACGCTGTGTTCAAATCCCATGGCCACAAAGGCGGAGACCGGAATGACGCAGCAGATATATTTACTGACCACGTCAAGTGCGGAAAAAGACATCCATACAGCCATAACCACCAGCCAGTTGCAGAGTATGCCGCGAATCAGCGCTGGTGTGAAGGAGATGTTAACCTTTGCCGTGGCTATTTTCAGAGCGTTAACGCCAGTAGCTCCCGATGCCAGCCCGGAGTTGTAGACAAGCCAAGCGATAGCAACAGAACCAATGAGGTTAGCTACGTAAACGATACCCCAATTCTTAAGCACCTTGCCGATGGGAACGCAGCCTGAGAGAACGCCTATAGGCATAAGACAGTTGCCGGTGAAAAGCTCCGCTCCGCCGACAACAACAAGCATAAGTCCGACGGCGAAAACAAGACCGCCGAGCATTTTTGAAATGCCGATGCCGACGTACTGCGCCGCATCTTGGGTGACCGTGGTCATCAGAAATCCGCCGAAAGCGATATATGCTCCTGCGAGAAATCCCATTACCAACATTGCTTTGATAGACATGTTGCCTTTCGCGTTCGCTACCGCACAGGCGTTTTTTGCAATTTCCACTGGTGGTTTAAAGTTCACAATTAAGACCTCCGTATGATTTAATGGGGCGGAGATTCCCGCCCCGATTTATTGGACTTACGCCTTGGAAACTTTTACAGCGCTTATCTTATATCCCGGTGTCTCCGAAGTGGGATCCCACATTGAAGATGTGAGAAGATTAGCTGATGCTTCTCCAAAATGGAAGGGGAGGAATACGATGTTTTTGTTCACTTTGTCGGTAATTTTTGCTTTTCCGCTCACCTTGCCCCTGCGCGACTCCACTGTCAGCATATCACCGTCGCAAACGCCCATTGACGCGGCGTCGGCGGGATTTATTTCCACATAAAGTTCTTTGATATACTTGCCCGATGCGCCCTTGCGGGTCATCGTGCCAGAATGGTAGTGGAAAAGATTGCGTCCTGTAGTGGCAAGGAAGGGGAATTCATTGTCCGTCCATTCATGCGGAGCAGCCCAGTCGCAGGGTCTGAAGGAGGCTTTGCCGTTGGGACGCGCAAACTTCACTGTATGCAGTATCGGTGTTCCCGGGTGCTCGGTGTCGGGGCAGGGCCACTGCAAATAGCCTTTTTCCAGACGTTCGTAGGTGACGCCGGCGTAGGAGGGTACGAATCTTCTGATGTCGTTAAACACATCTTCCGATGTCCGGAAATCCCAATTGTGCCCAAAACGCTTCGCCAGTTCCACAAAGACTGTCCAGTCAACCCTGGCTTCACCCGGAGAGTCAATAGCCTTGCGCACTCTCTGTACCGCACGGGTGGTATTGGTCAATGTGCCGTCTTTTTCCGGCCAGCAGGCAGCAGGCAGCACCACATCTGCCTTCTGCGCTGTCTCTGAAAGGAAGATATCCTGCACTACCAAAAAGTCCAGCTTCTCAAGGGCGTGGGCGACATGGTTTGAGTCAGCATCGGTGACGGCAGGATTCTCTCCCATCACATAAAGAGCCGTGAGCTCACCTTTACCGGCAGCTTGCATCATCGGCGCGATAGAAAGTCCCGCCTTGCCGCCTTCGGGAATTTCACATCCCCAAAGCGCTTTAACCTTCTCCGCCGCTTCCGGCAGTCCTACTTTTAAATATCCAGGCAGTGTGGCAGGGAGGCAGCCCATATCGCAGGCGCCCTGAACATTGCTCTGCCCGCGCAACGGGTTAACGCCGGTGCCCGGGCGTCCCAGCATTCCGCAAAGCAGCGCCAGGTTGCAGAGAGTGCGGACGTTGTTGGTGCCGGTGACATGCTGGGTGATTCCCATGGTGTAATATATGGCAGAGTTGGGTACGGAAGCATAGAGGCGTGCAGCTTCGCGAATGGTATCCGCTGCGATGCCGCAGATTTCTTCCGCATAATCGGGCGTGTACTTTTTGACTGTCTCTTTCAGCTCTTCGAACATCTCCGTGCGCTCTTCGATAAACTTGGCATCATAAAGCCGCTCTTCGATAATCACATTCATCATGCCGTTTATCAGCGCTACATCGGAGCCGCTCTTCTGACGGATGCCGACTGAGGCTAGCTGGTGAAGCTCGATTTTGCGCGGGTCGCAAACGATTAAATTAGCTCCCTGGCGCACTCGCTCCTTAATCATTGAGCCGATTACAGGATGCGCTTCGGTGGTGTTTGAGCCAATTACCAAAATAGTATCGGCTGATTTTATCGACTCCAAGTCGTTGGTCATAGCGCCGCTGCCGAAGGCCTCGCCGAGGCCTGCAACTGTAGCGGAGTGTCAGAGATGGGCGCAATGGTCTACATTATTAGTGCCCATCACCTCCCTGGCGAATCTCTGGAGCAGATAATTATCCTCATTGGTGCAGCGTGCAGAGGCAAAAAAGCCCGTGCGTCCCATATTTCGTTTCAGCCCTTCCGCTACCTTATCGAGAGCTTCCTCCCAAGAGGCAGTGCGGAATTCGCCGTTCTCTTTAATAAGTGGTGCGGTCAGGCGCGCTGGGTCGTTGACAAACTCCCAGGCAAAACGCCCCTTTACACAGGTGCGCCCCTTATTGAGAGATTTCGTGTTTGTGTGGTCGGAGGTGACATTGGCTATCTTGCCAGTTTTTGTATTGACCTGCACAAGCAGCTCACAGCCCACGCCGCAATAAGTGCAGATGGTTTTTGTCGTTGTCAGCTCCCAGGGGCGTCCCTTGCCGAGAGAGGGTTTTTCCGCCAAAGCGCCTACGGGACAGACTGCTACGCACTGACCGCAGAAGGTGCAGTCTGAATTTGTGAGGTCTCTTCCCACGGGCGGTTGTACCGCTGTTTTAATGCCGCGGTTTTGAAAATCTATCGCATGATACTGCGCATGTCTGTCACACACTCTGATGCAGCGTCCGCAGAGGATACATTTATTAAGGTCGCGTACATAAAAAGGGTTGCTGTCGTCAAGTTCGTAATCGCGGCAGGTGTCGCCCTCTTCACAGAAGGGAGATTTTTCAATGCCGAGGTCGTAGGCTATTGACTGTAATTCACACTTGCCGTTGCTGGAACAACTGAAACAATCCAGCGGATGGCGGATGAGCAGCAGTTCGATAACCGCCTTGCGGGCGGCGCGGACCTTTTCGCTCTCTGTATCTATCACCATGCCGTCCATTATTGGCGTCGAGCAGGCTGTTTGCAGCTTGGGATTATTCTCCACCTCTACAAGACAGATGCGGCAGGCTCCCGCTACTTCCAATGCAGGGTGCTCGCAAAGTACGGGAATGTATATACCCGCTGTTCTCGCTGCTTGGAGAATGGTCATTCCCGGCTCAAAAAAGACGTTTTTTCCGTTAATTATTGCGCTGGCCATATTGTCCTCACCTCATTCCTACTTCTTCACTATTGCCTTAAACGGGCAAACTTCGACGCAGGCGCCGCACTTGATGCACTTCTCGGCGTCGATGACATGGGGCTGCTTCACCGTGCCGGAAATCGCGCTGACAGGGCAGGCTCTGGTGCATTTGGTGCAGCCGCGGCACTTTTCCGCGTCAACGGTGATGTTGAGCAGGGCGGTACAGGCTCCGGCGGGGCATCTGTGCTCTTTGATGTGAGCCTCGTACTCATCTCTGAAATAGCGCAAAGTGGTGAGAACCGGGTTCGGTGCCGTCTGTCCCAAACCGCACAAAGAGGCGGTCTTTATTTGATTGCCCAGATAAATTAAGTCGTCGATGTCGCTCTCGCGTCCCTTGCCCTCAGTGATGCGGACTAAAATATCCAACATCTTTTTAGTGCCTTCGCGGCAGGGAATGCACTTACCGCAGGATTCACGCTGGGTAAATTCGAGGAAGAATTTTGCCATGTCCACCATGCAGGTCTCTTCGTCCACCACAACCAGTCCGCCTGAACCCATAATCGCGCCGGCGGCGGTGAGAGACTCATAGCTGATGGGCAGGTCTAGGTGTTCCTCTGTCAGACAGCCGCCCGAGGGGCCGCCAATCTGCACAGCCTTAAACTTTTTGCCGCCGATGATGCCGCCGCCGATATCAAAGACCACTTCGCGGATGGTGGTTCCCATGGGGACTTCCACCAGCCCGGTGTTGTTAACCTTGCCGGTGAGCGCGAACACTTTGGTACCGCGGGACTTATCCACCCCGTAAGCAGCGTACCACTCAGGGCCGTGGAACATTATCTGCGCCACATTAGCCCAAGTCTCGACATTATTTATATTGGAAGGCTTCTGCCAAAGTCCCTTTACCGCGGGGAAGGGCGGACGGGGACGCGGCATCCCGCGCTTTCCCTCGATGGAGTTCATCAGTGCCGTCTCTTCGCCGCAGACAAAGGCTCCCGCACCCTCTTTGACGTGGAGGGTGAAATTAAAGCCGGTGCCCAAAATATCTTTGCCCAAAAGTCCGGCTTCCTCCGCATCGGCGATCGAATGCAGCAGACGCTTAATGGCCAGAGGATACTCGGCGCGGCAATAAATATAGCCCTCATCAGCTCCCATGGCGTAGGCCCCAATCGCCATGCCCTCGATAATCGCATGAGGGTCGCCCTCAAGCAGCGAACGATCCATAAACGCCCCCGGGTCTCCCTCGTCGGCGTTGCAGATGACATATTTCTTGGGGCCAGGGGACTTGGCGCAGAACATCCACTTCATACCGGTAGAAAATCCTCCGCCGCCGCGGCCGCGCAGTCCGGAAGCCTTGATGTCCTCAACGACCTCTTCGGGTGTCTTTTCTGTCAAGACCTTTGCCAAGGCCTGATAGCCGTCGCGGGCGATATATTCATCCAGCGAATCGGGGTTTATATAGCCGCAGTTGCGCAGTGTCAGACGTACCTGCTTACTGTAAAAAGGCAGCTCGTGATAATGGGGTACGGTCTCGGCCGTCATCTTCTCCTTATAAAGAAGCCTCTCCACTATCCTTCCCTTAACCAAATGTTCATTGACAATTTCTACTGCGTCAGCAGCGGAGACTCTGGTATAAAAAGTGCCCTCGGGATAGACGATAACGATAGGGCCGGCTTCGCACATCCCATGGCATCCTGTCTGAACAACTGTAATCTCCTTGCTCAGTCCGGCTGCTGTGATGCCGCTGCGCAGCATATCAAGTACGCTGCCGGCGCCGCTTGATGTACAGCCGGTGCCTCCGCATACCAGCACATGGCTTCTGAATGTTGGCATCTTCGGAATCCTCCCTACTCGGGTTTTCCGATAACCTTGTCTTCGACTATGCGGCCGTTGACCAGGTGTTCGGCGATAATACGCGGCACATCTTCGGGTTTGAGATTGCCGTAAGTTACCCTAGCTTCGCCGGGGCGGACAATATCCATAAGCGGCTCGTTCTGGCACATGCCGATACAGCCGGTGGTCTCAACAGAAACATCTTTCAGCCCGCGTTTGGCGATCTCTTCCATGGCCGCTTCCATTATCTTTCTTCCGCCGGCGGCGATACCGCAGGTGCCAAGTCCGATGACAATGCGAAACTTGCCTTCCTGCCGCGAAGCGGTCTCTGCGATAGCTTTTTCTCTAAGTTTCTTAAGATCTGCGATATTTGTTATTTTTGCCATTATCTGTGCGCCCTCCTATTCGTATCTGGCGATGATATCGGGAACTTTATCTTTTGTGAGTCGTCCGTGCGTTTCATCGTCTATCATAATTACCGGCGCAAGACCGCAGGCACCGATACAGGCGACCGGCTCCAGCGTGAAACGCAAATCGGGTGTGGTTACTTGTTCATGAGTTAGCCCCAGTTCCGACTGTACTCTCTCTAATATACCCAGGCTGCCGCGCACGTGGCAGGCAGTACCGCGGCACACGCGGATGATGTGGCGCCCGCGCGGTGACAGGTGAAATTGTGCGTAAAATGTCGCAACGCCGTACAGTTCAGCCAAAGAAATTTTTGTTTCTTCAGAAATAACTTCCATCGCCTCGCCGGGCAAATAGCCGAACGCATGCTGCACTCCCTGCAAAATGGGGATCACTCCGCCCTTTCTGCCCTTCCATGGCGAGACTATTTCCCTTGTCACGGATGCGATACTCTCTGAAGCTGATGTGGACATCGATGCTTCCTCCTTTATTTCCGAGAAAGGTTTCTCGGAAAGTGTTCTTCCCGTCTAAGCGGAAGATGAACTGACCATCTGCTTACAAATATAACAACAACCTTCTGCGGTACAAAAACTAACGCACCGCAGTATAAGCAACACTACACCCCTTGCCCTTTGTCGCAAAGGCTGGAAGTCAATATTATATATTTTTTTCTCTGAGAAAGGTCTGTTTTTTCGGCAATAATCCCTGTCCCCCAATGACAGTAAAACATCTATCACCGAAAATAGTATACACTTTTGATAATATGAGGGGAATATATCAGCAATTAATGAAATTTGCAAGCAAAAAAATTTAATGAAGTTAACTTCATTAAGGGGATATGACAATCATTAATAGCTGCCCTAATGAAATGTAATAGTTCATTTTTTTTGCCACTTTGATAAACGGCGGTATTTGCCCATTAGACAAATTGTTTTAATCCACCTATAAGAAAGAAATGGAAAAATAATCGGAAAAGATAATGATCGCGAATAATGACAAACAAAAATGACAGAATGTTTTAAAAAGCGCCAATGTGAAAAGCATTTGCCCAAAAGAGTAACATCATATAAAATTTAAAATATATATTATTTTAAAAGTGCATTGTAGTATTATAAAGAAGGTAAATTTTCTGAAAAATATCTCATGGATTAGGTAATAAAAATTCTTTTAAGCTGTTGCGATTACTGTTAATAGAGGGTTATAATACAACTGGTTTGTGTGTATTTTCGCAAACATTTGTACACTTCGAGTTAAGACATGGCGAGGGGCCTTCCCGGAGTCCTTTTTCATGGGTTTTACGTTGCGGGGCAATTGCCGCAATTTCAATCTTTTCGAGCTGGAGGGCTCGGGAGGAAAAACAAGGAGGGTGCGTTTTATGGTGGAGAAATCGTCGGAAAAGGCGTGGGAGCAGTTAGCAGAGCTCCTCGACAAATACCGCGGCACAAAGGGCAGTGTTATTCCCGTGCTACAGCAGGCACAGGAAATCTTCGGATATCTTCCGAAGGACGTTCTCATCAAAATCAGCAATGAGATTGATGTTCCCATCAGTCAAATTTACGGAGTTGTTACATTCTATGCGCAGTTCCATCTTGAACCGCGCGGAGAGAGTATCGTGCGTTCATGCCAGGGAACAGCCTGCCACGTTCGCGGTGCGAAAGCAGTTCTTACTGCCATCAGAGAAAAACTTGGGCTGAAAGAGGGTCAGGTTACAACCCCCGACCTCAAATTCACGCTTGAGACAGTAGCGTGTATCGGAGCCTGCGGTTTGGCTCCTGTCTTCATGGTTAATGATGACACGCACGGCAGGCTCACTCCCGAGTCAGTCGGCCCTATCCTGGACAAATACGCCTAATTTGGGCGCGAAAGAGAAAGGGAGGAATTTCTAATGGCAATTAAAAGTCTCGAAGATCTCCGTAAGATAAAGGCCGAGTCACAGAAAAATACAGAGGCCAGAAAAAATAACGATACACAGATAATCATTGGCATGGGTACATGCGGAATAGCGGCCGGAGCGCGTGAAGTGATGGCTGCGGTTCTCGAAGAGCTTGCGAAACGCAATCTGCATGACGTAGCCGTTCTCCAGACAGGATGCATAGGCATGTGTCAGAAAGAACCCCTTCTTGACATAGTGCGCCCCGGCGAAGACAGAGTCACATACGGACCGGTCAAGCCGCAGGATGTATCGCGCATAATCGCCGAGCATCTCGTAAACGGAAATGTTGTAGAGGATCTTGTCGTAGCGAAGATCCCCAACAAGAACTAGTCTGGAGGGAGGAATTCTCATGGCTCTCGTAAGAGCGCACGTACTTATCTGCACCGGTACAGGATGCACGTCCTCCGGCGCGAAAAAAGTCCTTGCAAAATTCACCGAAGAACTTAAAGCAAAGGGTCTTGATAAAGAAGTTGCCCTAGTTGAGACAGGCTGCCACGGTTTCTGCGAATGCGGTCCTCTCGTTATCATCTATCCCGAAGGCACTTTCTACACTCGCGTGCAGCCGGAAGATGTTGCCGAAATAGTCGAAACACATCTGCTTAAGGGACGTATCGTCGGCCGACTTCTCTATAAAGAACCCACCACAGCCGAACAGGTCCCGAACTATAACGAAATCGCTTTCTACAAGAAACAGCACCGCCTTGTCCTGAAAAACTGCGGACACATCAACCCCGACTCACTTGAAGAATACATCGGTGCAGACGGCTACGAAGCCTTGGCCAAAGTCCTTCTCGAAATGACACCGGAACAGGTTGTCGAAGAGATGAAAAAGACCGGACTCAGAGGCAGAGGCGGCGGCGGATTCCCGACAGGAATGAAGTGGGGCTTCTGCCAGAAATCGCCGGGACCGAAAAAATACATTATTTGCAACGCCGACGAAGGCGACCCGGGCGCATTCATGGACCGCTCACTGCTTGAAGGCGACCCTCACGCGATACTGGAAGGCATGATCATCGGTGCCTACGCTATCGGAGCGGACGAGGGCTACATCTACTGCCGCGCGGAATATCCGCTGGCAATCAAGCGCCTCAAAAATGCCATCTCCCAGGCTGAAGAAGCCGGACTTCTCGGGAAGAACATTCTTGGAACAGACTTCTCCTGCACACTGCACATCAAAGAAGGCGCGGGAGCTTTTGTCTGCGGTGAAGAGACAGCGCTGATGGCTTCCATCGAAGGCAGCCGCGGTATGCCGCGTCCCCGCCCGCCGTTCCCCGCTGTTAAGGGACTCTGGGGTAAGCCTTCAAATATCAATAACGTCGAAACATTTGCTAATATTCCCTACATCTTCCGCGTAGGTGCAGAAGAATACGCCAAGCTCGGAACAGAAAAATCAAAGGGAACAAAGGTATTCGCTCTGACAGGAAAGATTAACAATACCGGTCTCGCCGAAGTGCCGATGGGCATCACCATGCGCGAGATCATCTTTGACATCGGCGGCGGCATCATCGGAGGCAAGAAGTTTAAGGCCGTACAGATTGGCGGTCCTTCCGGCGGCTGTATGCCTGAAAAACTTCTCGATACATCCGTTGACTACGACTCGCTGATAGCGGCAGGTGCCATGATGGGTTCAGGCGGACTTGTTGTTATGGACGAAGACACCTGCATGGTGGACGTTGCGAAATTCTTCCTCAACTTCACACAGTCCGAATCCTGCGGCAAATGCACCCCCTGCCGTGAAGGAACCAAGCGTATGCTGGAGATGCTCACGGCGATAACCGAGGGCAAAGGACAGGAAGGCGACATCGAAAAGCTCGAAAAACTTGCCAAATCGATCAAAGCCGGGGCACTTTGTGCTCTTGGTCAGACCGCGCCGAACCCGATTCTTTCAACTCTTCGCTACTTCAGAGATGAATATGAAGCTCACATCAAAGAGAAGAGATGTCCTGCGGGAGCATGCACCGCTCTTATCGGCTACAAGGTCACCGATGGCTGCAAAGGCTGCGGACTCTGCAAAAAACAGTGCCCAGTGGATGCCATTTCCGGAGAGCCCAAGGGAATGCATACAATCGACCCGAACAAATGCATCAAATGCGGCGCCTGTATGACTAAGTGCCCGTTTAAGGCAATCGTTCGCGGATAATCGGGTAGTGGAAGGGGAGAATAAAACATGGAACTCGTTAAAGTTACTATTGACGGCAAAACAGTATCAGTACCTAACGATTACACAATAATCGAAGCCGCCGCGCTGGCCGGGATCCGCATTCCTCAGCTCTGCTACCATCCTGAGCTGAGTAAAGAAGGCGCCTGCCGTGTTTGCGTAGTTGAGATAGAGGGAGCACGCGCCTTTGGTGCCGCCTGCGTTTATCCTGTAGCGGACGGAATGGTTGTTCACACCAACACACCTGCTATCCGCGAAACCCGCAAGGCCGTTGTTGAGCTGCTTCTTGCAAACCACCCGCAGGACTGCCTCTTCTGTCAGAAGAACAACGACTGCGAACTTCAGACAATCGCTGCTGACCTGGGAATTCGTGAAATACCCTACACAGGCGAAAAACGCAATGTCCTCAAAGACAGAAACAATCCCAGCCTTGTTCGCGACGCCAACAAGTGTATTCTTTGCGGCCGCTGCATCAGAGCATGCCATGAGCGTCAGGGACTAGATGTTTACGGCTACATCAACCGCGGATTCAAAACCCTTGTTGAGCCTGCCTTTGGGCTCGGGCTTGATCAAGTAACCTGTACCCTTTGCGGACAGTGCGCCGCAGTTTGCCCCACAGCGGCAATCTGTGAAAAAGACGATACTGAAAAAGTATTCGCCGCACTCGGAGATAAAGAGAAATACACCATTGTCCAGACAGCCCCGTCAGTGCGCGTGGCTCTCGGCGAAGCACTGGGACTTCCCGCCGGCGAAATCGTCACCGGCAAAATGGTCGCCGCTCTCCGCCGTCTTGGATTTGATAAAGTATTTGACACTGACTTCAGCGCTGACCTCACCATCATGGAAGAGGGACATGAGTTCCTCGACCGCGTTGTCAACGGCGGTGTGCTGCCGATGATTACCTCTTGCTCACCAGGCTGGATCAACTTCATCGAAATGAAATACCCCGACCTTTTGCCGCACCTCTCGACGGCAAAATCACCGCAGGGAATGTTCGGAGCTATTGCCAAAACCTACTGGCCGGAAACCCAGGGTATCCCCGTAGAGAAGATTTACAGCGTCTCTGTAATGCCCTGCACCGCTAAGAAGTCCGAATGCGTTCGCCCTCAGCTTCAGAGCAACCCGGGAATTCCCGATGTTGACGCTGTCATCACCACACGCGAACTTGCCAGAATGATCAAAAACGCCGGTCTCGACTTTAAGAACCTTCCGGAAGAAGACTATGACAATCCGCTCGGAGAATCCACCGGAGCGGGAGTTATCTTCGGAGTTACCGGCGGAGTTATGGAAGCCGCTCTGCGTACCGTCTATGCGGTACTCAACGAAGGCAAAGACATTCCCGGAATCATCTTCGCCCCTGTCCGCGGAATGGAAGGCATCAAAGAAGCCACCGTTGATGTGCCTGTCAACGGTCAGACGGTAACTGTCAAACTGGCTGTTGCTCATACACTGAAAAACGCCCGCACTCTCATGGACAAGGTTCGCGCCGGTGAAGCAGACTACCACTTCATCGAAGTCATGGCCTGCCCCGGAGGCTGCATCGGCGGCGGCGGTCAGCCCCAGCCGGTCAATGCGGAAATCCGCGCCGCCCGTACTGCGGCTATCTACCGTGAAGACGAAGGCAAAGTCCTCCGCCAGTCACACAAGAACCCAGATATCATTGCTCTGTATGACAAGTGGCTCGGCAAACCGCTCGGAGAAAAGTCACACCACCTGCTTCATACCCACTTCAAGGCGCAGCCGAGAGATTTCTAATTAAGGACGAATAGCAGTATACAAAAAGGAGAGCCGTAAGGCTCTCCTTTTTATGTGACGTTAAAAAATCATCCGGCAGCCAGCCGCATAGCGGCAAAATCATCAAACGCCCGCACCAGATACCATAAAAAGGTTAAATTATCCTCTGCAGCCTAAGAGTGAGGGGGTATTGAAGAGAGAAAGAGCCGGGAAGCTGTCCGCGTCGCTATCCCTGGAGGGGCCCAACGCTGCTTTTTACGGCTCTTTACAAATTTATAGCTATCGCATACACGATGTGTTAAAAAATGTTCCCGATATTAAAGTAATTCTCTCTTTCACTCAGGGTAACATGGGTTCCATAAATCTTACGGCAACGTTCGGCGGTGTTTCGATTCAGATAAACATTACTTTTATGACAGAGGCTTTTGCCCCATACATGTCTTAGCACCTTTTTCCTTTTGGGAAATGCAGCGCTTTGCTATTGAAGGCTTGCTATTTAATCGGCGTTTACTCAGAAGCTCAGAGTGAGACGCCCCTCTTCGCTGAAAGTTATCTCTTGCGGCTCGCCCTCAATCTGCACGTTGGCGAGGGCAGCTTCCGCAGCCATGTTTTCTGAAATGTAGATAGTTTCCAGCTCTTTGGTGTTTTTTAATATTGCCAGTCTTACCTTTGTGAAATCGGGCAGGCAGGCTGTTTTGACTGCTGCCAGCAGTGCCTCTTTGTCTGTCGGCAAAACCATGGGGATTTTCACCGCAGGAGAGGCAGTTGATGTGAGAGCGTTGGGGTAGGTCTGCTCAATGTCGATTTTTTCAAATAGCTCTTTGGTGATAAAGTCCGCCATGCCGATGCCGTTGGCATTGCCGCCGGAGACCTCTGTAAGACGTAGCAGCGCCAAACGTCCAGTGGTGACTTCTCCATGGAAGTGCTCGTTGTTGAAGCGTCCTGTGACGTTGGGGTCATGACCCGTGCCGCTGATGTTTTTGCCGATTTCCTCTACCGCCATAACGTCAACAGTGCGGAAAAAGGGCAGAGCGAGATTTTTATAGGCAAATCGCAGCAATTCCGCCTCTTTAGCGGGGATATCTGCGGCGGCAATAGCGTGAACGCCGTTAATTTTGCTGTGAGGGTTTTCCGTAAGGGCGGCGCCAAAAAGAACTTTTTCTCTGCTCAGCACCAAATTCCCTGCTTCCTCAATGATTTGCGACATGTTTTTGAAGCCGCAGCGGTGATAATTTTGCGCTCCCTCCTGTTTACCCAGACCGATTGCCATCATCTTCATCAGTCCGCTCTCATACTTTCCTTTGAAAGAGGTATGAGGTTTAACGCGGTTGATCAGCACAATGCCGTCAGCCTCATGGGCGTATCGGTCAATGCAAAGGGGAAGTCCGTTTGAGAGAGCCCCGATGTTTACCGTCTCCATCGATGAACGAATGGGAACACCCATACTCTCTTCGGTGATGCCGATGGTTTCCAAGATGTGAAGCTGTCCTGCCGCCGTGGCGCCTCCGTGGCTTCCCATCGTCGGGACGATAAAGGGTGCGGCTCCTTTTTCCTTAAGCATGGCGCATACGGTCTTTGTTACTGCGGCGATACGGTCTATGCCTCTGCTGCCGCCGGTGACGGCGATGGACATACCCGCTCTGATCTCCTGATATTGCGGAAGCTCGCTCACAGCACGGCGCACCTCTGCTTCAATATTACCTACAGAGCCGTTTTCAAACTGTTGGTGAGCCTTAACAACTTTAGGCAGGGGAATACCCTGCAAAAGACGTGAGATTTTTGCTGACGGTTTCATGATAGAATCACTCATCTCTTCACCCCCACATTTCTTGTGACAATCACATCGGTATCGGTTCCCGCAGGATTTCGCAGCAGAATGTCGCCGATGCGCAGCGGAGCTTCCGCCTTTATTTTGCGTATCTCCTCCATGACGTCGAAAATCTTTGTCAACGGCACAGGTTTGGTGACTCTGACGCTGGCTTCGAGAAAATCTCCGTTATGCACTGTGACAGAGGAAGAAAAAGTGCGCAGCGGATTTTCCATCTCCTGCTTTGCCCAGCTTTCGCCTCGCGAACAACGCTGTCCCTCAATCTTCAAAAGCGCACGCGGCTCCTCTGCATAAGAGGCGGTAATATTGCAGCCGTTGGGGCAGACCACGCAGATGAGCTCTTTGGTAATCATCTTACTCGCACCTCCAAAACGCTCGTATCGCTTAAGCAATTATCCTCTATTTTAACCCAAACCATCTCCGCAGGGTGGAGTCGAGGATGTTTTTCGCTCTTGATCACTTTGCCGTCAGCGACAATTTCGATTGTGCTGTCTTTAGAGGGGCTGCAGACTCTGAATGCCAAAGAAATATCTTTTCCCACGGTTATTTTCTGCGGCACGGTATAACGCACGCCGCTCCCAGCAGTCACCTCTATTGACGCTCCTTTTTCCAATCGGTGTCCTGAAAGATAGTCGGCGGCGGCGGCTCCCGCCTTCGCTGCCTCCATAGAGACAAAATCCACTAGGTCATGGACATGAAGCACGTTGCCGCAAGCGAAAATCCCCTCTATTTCCGTCATACAGCTATCGTCTGCGATCGCTCCCTGAGTTATCGGGTCTATTGTCACACAGGCTTCGCGGGAGAGTTCGTTCTCCGGTATCAGCCCCACGGAGAGCAGCAGCGTGTCGCACTCAAAGTACCGTTCTGTCCCAGCTATCGGGCGGCGCTTTTCATCTACTGCGGTGACTGTGACGCCTTCCAGTCTGCCGTTTGGCCCGTGTATCTCCGTCACCGTGGTGCTGAGAAAAAGCGGAATTCCGTAGTCGTCCAGACATTGCCTGATATTGCGCTGCAAGCCGCTGGAATATGGCAGTACCTCAAATACGGCTAGAACCTTTGCACCCTCAAGTGTCATTCTCCGTGCCATAATCAGACCGATATCACCTGAGCCCAAAATGCAGACTTTTTTGCCCGGCATAATGTTTTCCAAATTCACCAAATTTTGCACTGTTCCTGCTGTGTAAACACCGGCAGGCCTGTCTCCGGGAATGGAGAGTGCGCCGCGGGTCCGCTCGCGGCAGCCCATGGCGAGAATAACTGCCCCCGCCTCCACCTCTTTTAGCTCTCCCACGTGGCTGAGACGGAGAATTCTATCCTTAGTCAGGCTGAGAACGATGGTGCTCTCCATAACCGTAATGCCAAGAGTCCGCACCTTTTGAATAAACCTGTCGGCATATTCTGGCCCTGAAAGAGCTTCTTTGAAAGCGTGCAGGCCAAAGCCGTCATGAATACATTGATTGAGAATGCCGCCCAAAACGCGGTCGCGTTCCACCAGTAAAATATCGTCAATTCCCGCCTCTTTGGCGGCAGCTGCGGCAGCCAATCCGGCAGGGCCGCCGCCGATAATCACCAAATCATGTCTTTCACGTTTCATCAGCGGCAGTCCTCCCCGTGCACCTCGCCGCAGAAGAGGCTTGAACCGGCCTCTCTTAAGGTGTAATCCTGCGGACGAAAGCCATATTCATCGCGAAGCATCCGTGCTATTCTGGGAGTGCAAAAGCCGCCCTGGCAGCGCCCCATGCCGTTTCTGGCGCGGTATTTGATGCTTACCAGCGATTTTGCTCCCAGGCTGTTTTCAATGGCGTCGCGAATCTCTTTTTTGGTAATCTTTTCACAGCGGCAGATTATCTCGCCATACTCGGGATATTTGGCGATCAGCCGCTGCTGTTCCTCAATAGGCAGCTCGCAAAAATGTTCGGCGTGCCCATCTCTTTCAGCTATAAAGCCGCATTTTTCCTTAAGGGGAATAATGGCGTCCGTAAGGTCTCGCACCATCTCGGCTATTGCCGCGGCGGCGGTCAGTCCCGGGCTTTCGATACCCACAAGGTTGATAAAACCGTGAAGGTCTTTCGCTTCTTCGATAACAAAGTCCGCATTGCCGCCTACCGAAGGCGGAGTGCGCTTGGGTCTGTTGCCGGCGAAGTTGCGGATAAAATCGCTCATCTTAATTTCCGGCAGCAGCTTCTGCCCTTCGCGCCGCAGCTCCTCCAGCACTGAAGATGTGACCTTGTAGCTTTCGGGAGTGTCTTCATCGATGTAGGAGGCACTGGGGCCGATTAAAATATTGCCGTCCACCGTGGGGGTGAGGTGAATGCCGAGACCTGCGTCCTTAGCTCCGGGCACTGGATAGATAAGCGTATTCAAAGTGCCCTCCAAACGCTTGTCGAGCACATAATATTCTCCGCGGCAGGGATAAATCTTGAGGCTCTCACCGTTGTTGGCGGCATTCACCCCTGCCATGGCGCTTATTTTGCCGCTTGAAAGCCCTGCGGAATTAATCAAAACTTTGGCGGTGAAAATATCACCCGATTTTGTTTTAACAATGAAAAAAGGCGCGTCCATGCCCTTTTCGGCAACAATTTCGCTGACCTCGCTGTTGAGAAAATAATCTGTGCCGTTGGCATGAGCGTTTTCCGCTAAAGCTATTGTCAGGGCGTAGGGGGAAATAACGGCGCTGGTTGGACTCCAAAGCGCAGCCACGCCTTCGATACCTGGCTGAATCTTCTTCATTGCGCCGCTGTCCAGCACCTCAAGCCCCGGTACCATATTAGCCTTGCCTTGGCTCAACAGCCGTTCTATTCCCGCGGTTTCTTCTTTGTCCAAAGCCACAGTAAGCTTGCCGAGGCGGCGAATCTTCACCTTCAGCTCGGCGCAAATCTTATCCATCATGGCGTTGCCACGGACGGAGAGCAGCGCGCGCAGAGTTCCCGGTTTGTAGTTGATGCCGGAATGCAGCACGCCGCTGTTGCGGCAGCTCGTTTCCATGCCCACGTCAGGTTCCTTTTCCAGAACGGCGGTCTTTATTTCGAAACGGGAAAGTTCCCGCGCGATGGCGTTGCCGACAACACCTCCGCCGATGATAACGGCGTCATAAAGATAATTCAAATAATCAGCCTCCGTGCGAGGTCTCTTGCACCTCAATAAAGATTTAATTCAGCATTATAACTCAAGTGTACTATTTGGTGTTATCAATTCTCATCTTGGATAAAAGCAGTTTTACATTTTTTGTCATCTTTTATAAAATTAAAATTTGTTTTATAATGACATTATTGTGCCACATTGCCGGGAGAGGTATTAAAATTTTTTAACCTCTATATAAAATAACGTAAGATGGTAACATTGGGAAGTTATTTATAAGTTATATATTATATTTAAATTTATTAAACAGAGGTGAGCTCCATGAGAGTAGCGGTTTGTCATAGTGAAAAGAACGACTGTTCTTTGATAAAAAAAATGTTTGCCGATTACGCTGCCGCAAATCCGCAATGTCACTTGGAGGTATTAACTTTTTCCTCTGTGGGGGAAATGGCGGATAGTTGTGACAAAAGAGATTCCTTTGACCTCGTTGTTGCGGAGGGGTCGGCGGGTGAGGGCATTACTGAAGAAAGAGCGCATAAACTGCACAGACTGCGCTCTAATGCAGAGTTTGTCTTTATAACTGCCGGTGCCTCATGCAACGACGGACACCTCAATGAAAAGGTCCTTAAATATTTGCCGTACCCCATTAAAGAAGAAGAGTTTTGTCCCGTTATTGAAAGAGCAATTAGGCACGTTTCCTCCATGCAGGAGCAAAAGATTATGCTGAAAACACCAGAGGGCTATAGAAAGTTTGTGACCGCAGAGATAGTTTACACCGAACCCGGTAAACATAACTATCAACTGGTTCATTGTGCGGACGGCAGCTCTGTCTTGGTGCGCGGCACGGCTACGGAGCTGTTTTCTCTGCTCACGGCGGACAGGTTTTTTATTCGCTGCGGGGCGTCGTACAACATAAATTTAAAACATATCGGCGCTGTTTTACAGGGAGCTGTTGTCTTTAAAAACGGTGCGGAGCTAAAAATTCCCTCCGGTGCTTATAACAAGCTTCTCGCCTCTTTTAATAACTGCCAAGAAGAGGATTAGTGCGAATCCTCGTTTTCATCTATCCGAACAATTTTTAAGCCAACAAAGTATGCCGGTCAAAAACAAATAGCCCTCAAGATCGCATTTGCGGCGGGCGGCGTCTTTCTATGTGCATGAAAGATAAAATTAGTATGTGACAGAGGGCGCTAAGTAGATTATAATCGCGGCTGTGGTATCTGTTTAACGTAGGGACGACCTCGGTTTCAGGCAGAGACGTCATTAGTTTTCAAGTATTCCCGCGGCAAATTAAGCTGCGCATATCGTCTACCTAGGGGGTCTATGATTGAGATTTAAGAAGAATTTTGCTGCGGCATCACTTGTAATATGCGCTTTTCTCCTTTCAAGCGGCGCCGCTGATGCCAAAGTCAGCGAATATGCTGAGGGCGAAGTGTTGGTGACCCTTTCCGGCTCTTACAGCATCAACAGATTTAACCTCAACGACAGTGCGTCTCAGACAAAGAGCGTGGAGCAGAGGATGAAAGCCGTTGCCCCCGTCGGTACGGAGATGGTCTCCTCATACAACGAAATCTCCGCCGGCAGCGGGCGCACCATGGCGCACCTAAAGTCGGCCGGCAAAACAACAGACGAGCTGATAAAAAGCATCTCCGCAAAATCAGGTGTGCTGGGAGTTTTCCCCAACTATATGAGATACGCCTCCGCCGTGCCCAATGACTCTCTCTACAAACGAGACGCGGTCTTTCGCTGGGGCTATGACGCCGCCAATGCTACAGCGGCGTGGGACAGCACCACCGGCACAGCTGACGTGGCTGTCGCTGTTGTCGACACCGGTGTAAAATACGACCACCATGACTTGCTGAACAACATCGCCATCGTCAGCGGTTTGACAGGAAGTTACTCCATGTTCAACAACGGCATGGGAGCTTGGTTCACTGATAACGGTGTTAAATACAAGGTCGGCAATGTCAGCAACGGGGAGTATACTCTCACCTATGACGAGATGAAAATCGGCGGTCACAGCGCAAATTACAGCAACAAAAGCTTCTATGGCGACGTCTCCGGTCACGGTTCTCATGTCGCAGGCATTATCGGCGCGGTCGGCAATAACGGTCGCGGCATCGCGGGCATGAACTGGAAAAGTACCATCCTGCCGGTCAATGTCTTTACCCTGAATCAGACTGCAAGGGAAGGCGAAGGGGCCTACGATGCCGATATCGTCAGGGGTTTGCAGTATGTTTTGGCGGTACAAAAGGATTCAAACTACAAAGGCAAGGTCAAAGTCGTCAACATGTCGATTGGCGGCTGGAGCGCCAAAGAAGACAATAAACTCAACAACCCCACTGCCCAGGCGATAAAAAGCCTCGGCGCCGCCGGCGTTTTGGTCTGCATCGCCGCCGGCAATGAGGAGCAGAATATCAACAATCCCGTCGGTGAATATAGTAATAAACTGCCTTTCCCAGCAGCTTACGGAGCTTTGCCTCAGCTTAACAATGTCCTTGTTGTCGGTGCATCTGCCATGCCTGAGAAGGCAGGCAAGTTTGCCCGAGCCGACTACTCAAACTACAGCAACCCCGGCAAAAAAGACAAAAACCGCTATGTGGACATATTTGCCCCGGGAAGCGATATCTTCAGCACTGTTCCCCTCTACAACATGAAGGGCGAGATGAGAATCGCCAGATACAGTAATGGCTCAGCATTGCCCGATGCCTATCAGGTGCTCGTGGACACAGCGGACAACAAATATCCTGGATATCAGTTTATGAGCGGCACATCCATGGCGACACCGATGGTATCGGGAGCTGCGGCTTTACTGGCGGCTAAATATCCCACAGCCTCCCCGAAAGAACTAAAAGATATGCTCTGCTCCGCTGCTGACCCCTCTATCCTGAAAAAAGGCGTCTCCTCCTTCGGCTTCATGGACGTAGCCGCCGCAGTCAAAAAGGGCGGACAGATAAAGAAGCCTACGCAAAAATCGGGCGTAAGTACTCAAATAATTCGCTCGGCTTTTGCCAAGGGCGTGGCCTTTGATGAAAATAATATGGATTTTGATACATCTGCCGACATCACCGCTCTTGGGCTGACAGGAACCTTTGAATATGATAGTGAGGCGGGCGCTTACTATCCAAGCGACGACTTGACATATGACATTGCCGAGACTCTCACTGGAGAATTTGACGAATACTATGGCGTGGAAGGTCTGCCGGTATTTTCGTTGTCGAGTAACACCTCCAACCAATTCACAGCCGGCGATATCGTGAAAACCTCCTTTGCCCTTGAAGGTTTCTGGCTGGGGGAGAGCGTGGGAGAGCTTCGCTTGGCAAAGGCAAAAACTGTCTCTGCCGACGCGCGTATGCTGACCTACACCATGGACGAAAACAGCATTGCTGACGGCACCTTCTGCGTGAAGGCAGACGGAGCTGTTCTCAGTACCGATGCGCGGATATCCTCAGACGATGAGGCTATCTATGAAATAGTCATGTTTACCAAAGATAACGGCTCTTTTGACCTTAATCCAGCGGCAGGAAAAATCCTCGACGCCACAGTTCTATACAACGTGGTTGCTTCGCAGAGTGAGGAAATACCTTCAGCAGACCTCCCTGAAGCGGCAACAAACAGACCTCTGCCCAATGAAATAGGCAACCTTGCCTACGAGCAGAGCTCAGTCTCAGGCGGAGGCGGAGGAGGCGGCTGCAACGGCGGTTTTGCGTTCTTGGCAATGTTTGCGGCAGCACCGCTCTTCTTCCGCCGCAAAAAGTAACGGCTAACCAATTCAAACAATCTTGCAAAGCCCGTCCTTAAATGGATGGGCTTTTTACTGTTGTGAACGCGGCGAATCTGATCGGTGGACAAGGTCTGTTTTGTCTTGCGGTGCGTGTTTTCGCTTAAAGAACGGCAGCTCGTATCGTTGTATCGCACTTTATAGAGCGAATCCACGCAGAGGGCAAAATCTTTGCAGCAATATTTACCGGGAAAGTCAGTCTAATTTGCGGGCATCGTCAGATGATGGCAGCTATATGCGATATCAAGCTATGTTAAAAAAACGTCTCTGCCCCTCGGGGCGGGGGCAGAGACAGCAAGGCGGCAACTTAAAGAGATACTTAAGGCAAAAGCAGCTTAACCTATGGCTTGTGTCTGTCAGGATAGGCCAGCTTATCCACCCACATATAGCCGTAGATGATACCGAAGGGCGCGGCGTTTTCGTGCATTGAAGAACCGATATTCAAGTAGCCCTCGTAGGAAGAGGCTGTGACATAAGGGTTGCTGCCAAACGCCGCTTTGGCCTCTGTCATATTGGCATAAGGTACTAAGTCATCGCTGACATGGTGGAACATTTCCATGGGAAACTGGGGTGACCAGTCGTAGAAACTGCTGTTCTGCTTTAGAATGTCGCAGGGCTTGCTTGCCGGATCATTGAGGCTCTGCAAAAATTCGCTGCTGAGAATTGACCGTGGTCCCTCATAAAGAGGTTTGGCGCTCCTCATAACATTGTTGATATCGCTGTCAGAATGTTCACCGTCCATAACTGTCAGCAGACTTCCCGCCAAAGACTCGTTGGGAGTGTCGCTGCGAACGGTACGCTTAAAGGCGAAATTAGGTATTGCCTTCTCATAGACGGAAGCGTAGCCGTTAAGGACATAGGGCAGAAAATATGGCGAGGGGTAAGCGGCATCGGCGCTGATAATTACAGTTTTCATCGCACCGGCGAGAGAGTAAGGACCGTCTACGGGAGCAGCGCCCTTAATGGAGTTCTTAAACCGAGGGTCATTTTGCAGGGCTTTTGCGGCAGCCATGGAAGCGTAGCCGCCCTCGGAATAGCCGCTGATATAAATGGCACCGTTCCACTCTACATTTTTCTTAAGATAAGGGATGCTTTGAATGTGCTCCAAAGTAGCGGGAATCATATCAACAATGGAATCCGCCAAAGATTCATGGCAATAGGGATGAATGTCACGGTTTATACCCATGCCGACATAGTCCGGCATGATCACAATATATCCGGTGGTGGCGGCTAACATACCCAAATAGACCATTGCCTGCGGGTCTTTATACTCAATAATGTGTTCGAGCATAATTGAGGGTGAATACTTACGCTCCACCTGTGTAGGGTGGGGCATAATCAGTATTGGTACGCGCTTATCTGCCGGCGTCTTACCGTCGATGCGCAAATAGGGGTAGATGACCGCGCCGGACAGAGATACCGCTTTACCGTCGGCTGTTTTGCTGGCATAGGTTAACTTGTGACAGCTCCAAATGTGAGTAAAATGATCTGTCAGCCACTTAAGTAAATCTTTCCAAATGTCATTGACGGGGTCGTTGCCTGGATTGAGAACGGAGCTGTTAAGGGCGGTAATTTGAACCGTTGCCAGCTGAACGTCTGCACTTGTATCAGCGTTCAGTGCCTCTATCTTTTGTGAATCAAGCAGCTTGCCTCTTTCCGGGGAACTATCTCCGCCGCAGCCGCCAGAGGTGAAAAATAACGCTGTAACCAACGTTAATACTAAAAACATCAATGAAGTTCTCTTCCTCATATGTTTGCACTCTCCTAGGAAAGATCAGAAATCAGAATAAAAAACTTTAGATCCTAGACGGAGCATACAAATAAAGATGTTTTTTGTCAATTTAATTATGAAAATATATTCTATTGTTAACAAAGGGAGTTCTTTGCCGCAGTAGATAGGCTGGTAGTTCTGTCACAGCAGTGAGTAATAAATGAAAGGCCCTCACTGTGGGCGGCAAAAACGTTAATCCGCGGTCAAATTCTCTGGATCGGTAACTTGCATGGGCTGAACACGCGAAGCGCCGGTAAAAAGAACAGATTAAGCTGGCGCAGATTGTTGCTGAAATTTTATCTTTGTAAAAATTATTGCAAAATAGTGCTATATAATTTAAACTTTACTGTGTATAAAGATGATCGTTTTCTGATATAAAGAATTAATTATATTATAATAACTATTTTATGCCTATAAAAGATAATGTTTAAGTGTTTTGTCCGCATGTTACTTATAATTATTTTATATTTTAGTGCTTTGTCAAAAAATAGGGTGGCGATATGTCCTATA
>CAZFWP010000005.1:0-38319 GCA_964522805.1 uncultured Synergistaceae bacterium
TGCAGAATTTAAAACCATCGTAACCGAACAGCACCACCATGCCTCCGCCCACAGAAATAGCATCCCATTTGTGCGCATAGCCCTCATTGGTGAAGACCTCCATGCGATAATGGTTTGGATGCTCGGCTCCGTAATCGAGGATACGGAACTCCACCTCAACCCCCGCTTTTTCCGCCAAGCTCAGGTAATCTGCCACGCTGGGGTCGGTTACGGGTAGTCCGATGATGCCGCTGACAAAGCCCATGTCAGTACCATGTCCGTCATGAGACTCCGCCAAGGAACCGTTGACGTCAAAGTCACAAACCACGCGGGCAACCGCACCTCCCGCAGACTGGCGTATAAGCTCGGCGATCCGAGACGCCCCCGCGACATGAGAACTGGAAGGCCCCCTCATTATCGGCCCCAGTACATCGTTGAATATACTTGAAGGCAGTTTGTTCATGGCTAGATGTTGACTCCAATTCCCGCTTCGAGAGCTTTTTTATAGACTTTGTGGGCGATAACGATGTCGAGTGTGGCAAAGCCTACTGTTTTCATCAAGGTGATTTGCTTTTTGTCGGTACGTCCTGTCTTTTTGCCCAGGACCAACTCTCCGAGTTCGCCGGTGATGGAATCTGTGCTGAATTTTCCTTCCGCCATGGGAATGAGAAATTCTCCCGCCTCAGCCATGATGGCCTCTCTGTTGTCAATAAAAATTTTATCCGCGCGGTTGACGATGTATTCATCAAGCTCACGTTTGTGGGGCATAAAGGTACCTACGGCGTTTATGTGCGCGCCCTCTTTGACTCTGTGTCCATCAAATACAGGCTGCGGGCTGGTGGTGACGGTAGTGATGACATCAGCTCCGTCTGCCGCTGCGTCTGAGGAAGCGGCGGCGATGAGTTTGACACCGAATTTTTCCGCCATTGCGGAGACTCTTTTGATGTAAGCGGCAACTCGTTCCGGTGATAGGTCGTATATGCGGACTTCAGAGAGGTTTCTCGCTGTCAGCATCGCTTCCAGCTGGGCTTCTGCCTGTCCGCCGGTACCGAAGATGGCTCCTGCGGAAGCATCGGGGTTTGCCAGCAGTTTTGTCGCCAAGCCTGATACCGCGCCTGTTCTCATGCGAGTAAGTTCCGTGCCGTCAAGCAGTGCGTTGACGACGCCGGTTTCGGGATCCGTGAGCAGCACTGTCGCCGAGACCGCAGGCAGACCGCTTTTTGCATTATCGGGATAGGTGGAGACAATTTTTATTCCCGCTTGAGGATAGCCTTTTATTAAGGCCGGCATAAAGGACGTAATGCCGTTTTTTTTGACGTTAAAGTTGATGCGAACTGGAAGCTCCGCTCCGTCTGAGCTCTGTATGGCAAAAGCGTCTCTGTCCGATTCAATGGCGTCTGCCATAGTGAAAATTTTACGAATTTCCGCTGCGCTGATAACAAGCATAAAAAAACCTCCGTTAAGATAAAGTAAAACGCCTCTTTAATAAATGCATTGGTTATTTAGGCGGGATTTTATTATTATAGCGCACTGACTGCATAATATGCGTAATTATGGTCACATAAGTAAGACGTTTTCAGGTAAAAAAAACGAGGACATGCTTGTTTGCAGCCGTCCTCGCCTCTTTTTATCTTCTTATCTTCTTTTAAGAAAACACTGATTAAAGAGCAATCCTTCAATAATAACCGGCGTACAGCCAAGTGATTATCATCAGAGATCCGAAATCTATGTTTTCGTACGACTAGCGCAGGTTCTTCTCCGAATTTGCAGATCGCATAAGCAGAAAGCCAAAACGAAGGTTGTCCGTTTTGTGCAACCCGCTTAGTTTCTTCATCAAGCAGGCTAGCCGCATATAATCAGCGCTCCACTGAATTTTTAGATCGAATCCAGCTCCTGCTGCGTAACTACCTCCACACCATTTTCTGTAAGTACGTTGATTGCCTTCAGTGTGTCTTTTTCGCCGACGTGAAATATTGTGTACGCTCCGTCTTTCTTTTTTGAGGTAAAAGCGTAGGTGTATTCCAAGTTGATGTCGTTTTTTTCGAGTACAGCAAGTACGCTGTAGAGGCCTCCGGGGATATCGGGGACAACTACGCCTATCACATGCGTGATTGCGCAGATGTAGCCCGCCTCTTTGAGCAGGGAGATTGTTTTATCAGGGTCATTGACTATAACTCGGACGATGCCGAATTCAGCTGTTTCGGCGATGGAGAGCGTTCTCATGTCAATATTGTTATCGCTGAGTGTCTTGGTAAATTCCGCCAGCTGCCCCGATTTGTTTTCAAGGAATACGGATATTTGTTTTACGGTCATGTTCATTTCCCCTTCCTGCCCTCTTAGTATAGGTTTCTTTTGTCGATGATGCGCACCGCTTTGCCTTCGCTGCGCGTGATGCTCTTCGGCGCCAGCAGGTGCACTTTCGCATAGATGCCCAGCATGGCTTTAAGGTCGCTTACGAGAGCTTTTTCGCGTGCGGAAATTTCACCGATGGTGTCGGAGAATGTCTCCGCGGACATTTCCACATTAATATCAAGTATATCGCTGTTGTTGACTCTGGTGACAATAATTTGGTAATTTGCGGGATAGCCGTTTTTCAGCAGCACCGCTTCTATCTGCGAGGGGAAGACGTTGACTCCTTTGATGATCAGCATGTCATCGCTGCGCCCCATCGGTTTCGCCATGCGTGTGTGCGTGCGTCCGCAGGCGCATTTTTCATGATTCAGCACACAGATGTCTCTTGTGCGGTAACGAATCATCGGGAATGCCTCTTTGGTGATGCTGGTGAATACCAGTTCACCTTTTTCTCCGTAGGGGAGCACTTCTCCGGTATTGGGGTCGATGATTTCCGCGATGAAGTGATCTTCATTGATGTGCATTCCCTGCTGTTCGCTGCATTCATATGATACGCCGGGACCGGCTATTTCTGTGAGGCCATATATATCATACGCCTTTATGTGAAGTTTTTCTTCGATGTCACGGCGCATCTCTTCTGTCCAAGCCTCGGCTCCGAAAATTCCCGCTTTGAGTTTAATTTCGTTTTTTATTCCCTTTTCCGTTACTGTTTCCGCAAGGTAAGCAGCGTAGGAAGGCGTACAGCAAAGTATGGTAGAGCCTAAATCGCACATGATGTCCAGCTGTCTGTCAGTACTTCCCGATGAGACGGGCAATGTGAGCGCGCCTATTTTACGTGAACCGCCGTCAATCCCCAATCCTCCGGTGAACAGGCCGTAGCCGTAGGCTACGTGGATTACATCTTCTTTGCTGCCGCCAGCTGCAGTAATGGCTCGGGCACAGCAGTCTTCCCAGATGTTCATGTCGTTTTGAGTGTAGAAGGCCATTACCCTTTTGCCGGTAGTGCCGCTGGTAGAGTGCATACGCACGCATTCAGAGAGCGGAGCCGCGAGCAGCCCGTAGGGATACGCCTCCCGCAAGTCGTCTTTTTTGATAAAGGGCAGTTTATGCAGATCGTCAACTGATTTTACGTCTTGCGGAGTAAGTCCTTTTTCGTCCATCAGCTTTTTGTAGTAGGCTGAGTTTTCGTATGCCCGCTTAACTGTTTTGACAAGACGTTCGCTTTGCATTTTTTTGATTTCTTCTCTTGAAGCGCATTCAATTTCCTGCTGGTAATATTTCCCCATATTGACCAAATCCTTTCTGTTTTTTGCAATAGCTGAGTTTTACGACGGTTTAATACACTAAAAAAGCAGGGCCCGGCGCGGGTCCCTGCTTCAACGGCAATTTACGCAACGATGCAGAATGTCGGCGGCTTACTCCCGATTCATGCAAACCGAGCGCAGATCCCGTGAAGGGGACCCGCGCCGATAAAAGAGAACCGTGTGACGATGCCACTATGATGTTGTGCTGTTTTATGTGTCATGTCCCAGTGCCTCCTTCGGCTTTAGACTTCGCTGTAAAATAATGGGAGAGATTTTAGACCAATCGCCAAGAAATGTCAAATGAAAAGCCTGAAGTACTTTTATTCAACAAACTTGTTTTTATTTGTGCGTGTGATTTTTTGTACAAAGACGATGTTTTTGTTTCGCCCAAACACCTCTATATGATATATAATGCACCAATCTTTAGTTATATTATGGAGGCAGTCTCTTGCACAATTTAGCTAGCTTATTTATAGCGGTACTTTCCTTGGCTGTTTTGCTTCTGTCCCAGTCGGTTGTTTTTGCAAACACCCCTCTTGAGTACGACATCGTTGTCGTCGGCGCCGGTACGGGAGGATGCGCCGCCGCCATTCAGGCTGGACGTATGGGAGCCTCTGTCGCTCTGGTTGAAGAGTCAGATTGGGTCGGAGGGCAGATGACCGGCGCAGCTGTTTCGACTATGGACGATAAGACTTTTACCCGCACCGGTATTTATCGTGAGCTGATCACCAAAGCAACGGAGTATTATGCCTCACGCGGGCAGAAGGTTAATGTCTGTTATTGGGGAAGCGATACCATCGCCTTTGAACCATGGGTTGGGCGAACCATTCTTATGAATATGCTCAAGGAGAGCGGTAAGGTTCATCTTTATTTTAAGACCAGGGCTGTAGCCGCCAAGGTTGTCAAAAACAAGGTCTCCGAAGCCGTTTTTGAGTCCGGCGGCAAGAAGTTCAGCATTAAAGGCGGCGTTTTTATTGACGCCACCGAGTGCGGAGACTTTATCCCGCTTACAGGCGCCAGATACCGTGTGGGCAATAGCATCGCACCCAAGATTGATAAAGGCTCTATTATTCAGGACATTACCTATGTCGCTGTTATTAAGAAGTATAAAGAGGGCTTGCCCCCTGAGTTGAAGGTTGAGACACCGCCGCCCGGATATTCAAATTACCTTTTTAAGTTTAGAGAGGTAGTTCGCCCCGATGGCGACACTTGGCCGGGAAAGTATCCTTTTAATACCGAGGTTCATAATGAATACCGTGCGATACCTGATGTGTCAAATCATGAGGTGGTTGACGGCGGCAGACCGGAGACTTGGCAATATGTTACTAAGACGTCTATAAACTGGGCAAATGATTATTATGATAAGTCAGAAGGTATTAAGGGTCTTTCCGTGCAGTATTTGGAGGACATGAATTACCGCCGCACCTGCGACCGCGAAGCTATGCTCAAGACACTCTGTTTTATTTACTATATGCAGAACGAGCTGGGGATGGAAGATTGGTCTGTTGATAATAGGCAGGATTTCGGCTCATTCTTTAGTAATGACTGGCAAAATTGGCAGCCGGCGCAGAAGTACAGCGAGGTTCTCCGTCATTTTCCCCCATTCCCTTATGTTCGAGAGAGCCGCCGTATTGTCGGAGTGAAGACAATGAGGGTTAAGGACGTTATCAGAGATGACAAATTAAAGCGTACAGAGAAGAGTATTCCCGATACTGTGGCTCTCGGAGAGTATCCTGTGGATATTCACGGCGCCACGGATCCTCACTTTCTCGACCTCGACCTTAACGAAGCGGGAGATATTCCCGATAATATGTGGCAGAACACGGGCGGGCTGTTCCAAATTCCTTTCGGCGCTTTGATTCCCGAAAAGGTAAACGGACTTGTCGCGGCGGAGAAGAATATTTCTGTCTCCCGTCTGGTAAGCGGCGCGACACGCTTGCAGCCGGTAACAATGCTGACAGGTCAAGCGGCCGGTGTAACCGCAGTTTTGGCGGTAAAGTCAAAGAAGCACCCCCGCGAACTGCGCGTCCTTGATATTCAGTCGGAGCTTTGGAAAACAAAGACTTGGCTCTCTCTTTATCGCTTTGAAGATGTTCCCGATTACGCTTCATTTTGGGCGGGTGTAGAGGCAGCAATGGTTTTCGGCTATATGGATCCGCAAACAGAGACGCTCTTTGGCGCTTCGGATAATATGCATTGGATTGAAGTCCGAGACGCTTTCAGACGCGCTTTTGACATTCACAGTTTTCCCGAACGAGAGGATTTAGCTCCTTTGTCAGTCAATGAATTTAACACTTGGCTAAGGGAGCTTTACAAGAAAGATTTAAAGCGTTATGAAAGCGCCATTACCGACACTGCGGTTGATAAGCCCCTGACCAAAGGGCGCCTTGCCGCCACGGTGCTTGAGATAATGAAGCTGACCCCACCGGTCAAGAAAAAGTAAAGAACGAGGCGGTTTTGATGTTTAACAGGATAGCGGCAAAAGCTAAAGAGCTGGAAGATGAGTTAGTTCAATGGCGCCGTGAAATACACATGAATCCCGAACTTTCTTTTGAGGAGCGGCACACAACTGATTTTATCGAGAGCAAGCTGCGGGAATTCGGCTACAGCGAGATTAAGCGCGGCTTCGCCCCTGTTGAGACAGGACTGACAGCGGAGCTTAACAGTGATGCTGCCGGCAGGATTACCGCACTGCGGGCCGACATTGACGCTCTGCCGATAACAGAGGCAGCGGACGTTCCTTGGATGTCTTTGCGGGAAGGTGTATCTCACGCCTGCGGGCATGATGCTCACACCGCCGTTATGCTGGCTGCTGCCAAAATTTTGTTTGATATGCGAAGTGAGATCAAAGGACATGTGCGCCTTATTTTTCAGCCTGCGGAGGAGCGATCTTATCCCGGTCCGGAGTTTAAATCGGGAGCCGCTTTTGTAAGAGACAGCGGTGCGCTTGAAGGTGTAGGAATGGTTTTTGCCATGCACGCCTGGGGCTCTTATGAAGCGGGGAAAATTTTCTGCGCCGAGGGCGCTGTCACCGGAAATGTCGCCGCCTTTACTCTCAAAGTCACCGGCAAGGGCGGACATGGGGCCCAGCCACATCTGGTCATCGATCCGGTGATTTCCTCCTGTAATATAGCCCAGCTGTGGCAGCAGATAATCAGCCGCGAGGTGGACGCTCTTGATGCCGCCGTTTTGACGATAGGTAAGATCGAAGCAGGCTCTCTTTATAATGTGATTCCGGAAACGGCCTCGATGGAAGGAACTTGCCGCTCACTAAAATCAGCCACCATGGAACTTTTGGAGAGCCGCATGAGGACCACAGCCGCCCTGACAGCTGAGGCTGGCAGGTGCCGTGCTGAGCTCTCCTTCCGCAGGGGGCACGACTCTGTGCGTAACGACGCCGCTGCGGTGGCGGCGGTTAGAGAGGCGGCAGAGGCGATGTTCGGCAAGGAAGCCTATGTTAATGTTCCCCCGGCGATGATCGGCGAGGATTTTTCTCTGCTGTCCGATGTTGTGCCGGGAGCACTTTTCTTTTTGGGTATGGCAGATAAAGAGAAAAAGACTGACCGGCCCCAGCACGACCCTAAGTTTAAGGTCAATGACGAGGTGCTTTACCGCGGTGCGGCAATGCTAGCGGCCTGTGCTGCCGAGTCAGCGGTAAAATTCGCGCAAGATTAGTTCTTTGCGCCATCAGCAGCGCCTTTGCCGTCAGTATCCATAAAACCGTAAAAAAATCCCATTCCGACCTTCGCAGGCAGAATGGGATTTTTGCTGATTATAAACTTATTGGCAATGCTTTTATTCGGCGTTAAGCTTTCTTTTTAAGATTTCACCCACGCTTGAGCGCGGCATTTTATCCAGAAATTCGACAATTCGGGGGACTTTGTAGTATGAGAGTCGTTTTTTACAATACTCCACAAGCTCACGCGAGGTCGCTTTTTCGCCGTTCTTGAGTACGATGAAGGCTTTGACGATTTCCCCGCTGATGGAACGGGGTACACCGATAACAGCCGCCTCGGCAACTGCATGATGCTGGCGCAGTACTTTTTCAATTTCCGCCGCATATACTTTGAAGCCTCCGACAAACATCACATCTGTCGTTCTGCCCACCAATGTGAGGTAGCCATCTTCATCGAATTTGGCGATATCGCAGGTGTCAAACCAACCGTCAATAAATCGCTGGGCGGAGAGCTCCGGGTTTCTGTAGTAGCCTGAGGCGAGGCTGGAGCCTTTGATCCACAGATGCCCCTCTTCACCAACTGCGAGAATTTCTCCCTCATCGCTCCGGATTTGACCTTCAGCACAGGAGAGCATCGTTCCCACCGTTCCCTCTTTACGTTTGTCTTTGCCGGGTGACAGGCAGACGACAGAGGAAGATTCCGTTACTCCGTACCCTTCGATTATCGGAGCTCCCAGAAGTTCTTCAGAGCGTCGGGCGAATTCGGCAGGAAGTCTGTCTCCTCCGGAGAGGATATAGCGAATAGTGGGGGCAGGTGACACTCCGCGCATTGCCGCACTGAGCATTAGAGAGATCATTGTCGGCACTGAGGGGACAATAGTGACAGAGGCTTCACGCATCGCTGCCATAGTCGAGTCTGTGGGGAGGAAGTTTTGCAGCACCACCTGGCGCGCGGATTTTACCAGCGCTATTAGGGCCCCGCAGACAAAACCCAAAGCGTTGTAGTTAGGGAGGACATTAAGGAAGGCGTCGTCTTCCGTAAGGATATCAATGTGCTCCACACAGGCGTCTATCTCCGCTATTAAGTTAGCGTGGGTCAAGGGTACCGCCTTCGCCTCTCCGGTTGTGCCGGAGGTGAAGAATATTACCGCCGTATCTGTATCTTCTTCGGCACATGAGCGTCCGGCGATATTCTCTCCCGGTTCGTCAAGACTGGTAATAACGCATGGAATGCCTTCTTCCGAAATCAGCGGCACTAGGTTAGCACAGCCTCTGAAGGTTATCGCCGCAAAGACATCAGCATGTTTCAGCTGCTTGATGAGGGAGACATAGCCGCTGCGGTAGTCAATTGGCACAACTGTCCCGCCAAGACGCCATATCGCCACCGTCACAGCAAGCATTATCGGACAGTTGGGCAAGAGCAGCGCCAATCGCTGACCCGCTTTAAACCTGCTCTCTTTGAGCCGCAGCTCACACTCCTCCACAAGCTCCAGGAATGCACCGCGCGACCACCATGTCTTTTGCCACCAAATAAATGGTTCCGTCTGAAGCCGTTCTAAATTCTCTGTGATTATACTATCAAGTCTGGGAGCCAAATAATCCCCTCCACAACTATAACGTCAGTGCGAGATATGCTTCCCAAGCAGCAGAGAAGGGTAGCATACTCTCCGGCACATCGTAAGCCGGATGGTGATGAGCGTATTCTAATCCTGTTCCTAAAAGCATGAAGACAGAGGGAACGCAGCTGCTGAAAAAGGAGAAATCTTCTCCCGAAAGCAGTGGACGCTCCAACATATTGATGCCGTCCTCTCCAAAGAAAGGTTCGCCGATTTTAGTTACGGTATCTACCAGAGCCGGGTCGTTTTCCACCTGCCCATAGTTTCTGGTGTATTCCACAGAGGCCAGTCCCCTAAAGGCTTTAGCTATCGCCGGGGCCAAGGTTTCAATGCGGCTCTGCACAAAATCTCTGGTCTTGGGGGTAAAGGCGCGCAGTGTGCCCCAAAGGTGGGCCTGCTCCGGTATGGCGTTGTAGGCTATTCCGGCCTCTACCTGTCCGAATGAGACAACTACCGGATCCCGCGGGTCAACATCACGTGAAAGCATCGTCTGCATTGCGATAATGATGTGAGCTGCTATTGTCACCGGGTCCACAGCCATGTGGGGCTCAGCGGCATGTCCGGCTACGCCTCTTATATCAATATGTATCCTGTCAGATAGGGCGGTCAAAACGCCGCGTCTCATGTAAAGTTCGCTGTAGGGCAACTCAGAAAGCCAGTTTAGACATATACAGCAGCCGATATCGAACTTTTCCAGAAACATGTTTTCTATAAGTGTTTTCGCTCCGCCCCTGCCTTCTGCGGCAGGCTGGAAGAGAAAGACAATCCTATGCTTCAATTCACTTTTGTGGCGGGAAAGTACCTTAGCCGCACCGAGAAGCGAGGCCATATGAGCGTCATGTCCGCAAGCATGCATCACGCCGGGAATACAGGAGGTGTAGGAAAGCCCCGTCTCTTCTTCAACAGCAAGGGCATCCATACTGGCACGGAACATCAGCGCCGGGCCGGGAATATCCTCACCTAGTATTCCGATAACACATGTCGGCATGGCAAAACCGGAAATAACTTTCATGCCATCTATTGATTTAAGTACACGGCAAATTTTAGAGGCAGTAATGTTTTCTTCAAAAGCGAGTTCTGGAAATTGGTGGAAGTCTCTCCGCCAATCCTGCATCTCAATTTGAATTTCCTCCGCTTCCGCAAGAAGATGAGCTCCCAAGTTTGAATTGCTTATGCCGTCTGTCATCACCATTCTTCCTTCCGTAAAACCAAATGCCATAAATAATTTATAGAGTTTATCATAAATTGCCGATATATAAACGTATATTATTAAATAACCTGTTCAATAGAAAGCTGATAAAATAGCAAGCCTTCAATAATAACCGGCGTACAGCTACTGTTTATAAGCAAAGAGCCTAAACGGCGGTTGTCAGTTTTGTGCAAATCGCTTAGTTTTTCTCAAGATGCGCAAATCGCAAGCGGACGGGCTACAGCAAGCGCGCAAGCGTATACTAATACGCCTGCTGTACAGACGCAGCACGTCTGTACAGCGCGTCTGCGCATATAATCAGCGGCTCTTCAGAACTTCCAAGTTGTGTTTGTATTCGGGAACAGCTTCCCATACTTCATTGCCCAAGTCACAGGGAAATTCTTCACAGAAACCACAGTGAGGAATATTATTTTCCATCGCACAGAGCCTTATGCGGCACTCATTACAGGTAACGCTCTTCTCCCCCGCAGCAAGACAGCCTGTGCATTTTACACGAGACGGGAGAATAAAGGAATCGCCGCGGCTGCCTTGTTCAGAAGCGATTCTCGCGAGAGCCTCAATATCTTTGCGCAGCGTAGCCTTACGCGCCTCACAATTGTCACAATCCATGCCGCAGCATCCCATATTCGCCATCGGAGTTATATATCCACTGACGGTGAAGCTGCGTCAACAACGCCATAACCGGCAACGTTGCAGCCGATGTTTTCCAGCTCCTCCGCAAGTGCGGCCAAGCCCTCTTCTACGGTGCGCCACTCAGTCTCAAAAGCGTTGTCTACAAGGAAGAGCGCCTCTTTGGTCTCTTCTGAGACAGAAGCCTCTCTGGTATCCCTGTAATTCCACAGCCAGCAGCAGACCTTTTCATCATCGGCGTAGACGACATTGCGGGGGTCCACCTCTATTTCGCTCTCTCCCGCACCGAGTGGGCAGAACTTTTCGCCCTGGCGGCCGTAGCGTAAAGTAAGATCACCTTTGAGTTTGGCAATGTCATGTGCTCCCATCGGCAGAAGATTGACAGCGGAAACACAGTCGTAACAGTCAACCACGTTTGATACGCTCCATACATCGCCCTTAAAGACCCTGCGCAGCAGCGACTCAATGGAGGAGCGGAATTTACTCGGCTTCACGCCCATTTTGGAATATGTATTGCGCCACCTGGCAATGTCCGGATGCAGAGCCACTGTGTCAGCCGAAAGACCAATGTCGTTAAGGCGCCCTTCAAGCTGCTTTTTCAGCTCCTTCACACGCTCACACTCCGGGGATACATTGACAGAAGCTCTCAGCCAGCCAACGCGCGCCAGGGGAAATTCTTCAAATATCATCCTGTCAATTGAAATTTTCATTTTACCTGTTCCCTTCGTTTTTATATATTGAGTTCCACAGATGCACCGGCTTTGTTATCGCCGCAAGTAAAGCCTGCGGCAGATAAGCTCCGCAAGCAGCCCTACCGCCCAGCCCGCGGCTGTCCCTGCTATCAGCAGCGGTATCAGATAAAACATTATTCTCATATCCCCCACAATAGCAGCTGCGGCGATTGTCTGCGCAGTATTAAAGGCCCATGCGCCGCTGACGCTGATCCAAGGCAGAGAAAAGTATTCTTTGAATTTATTATACAGCAGCGCCATCACCGCTGTCGCCAGAAGCCCTCCGGCAAGGCTGCAAATAAGGGCGAAAAAGTTCGCGCTGATGAGCCACGAGAGTGCCGCCCGCAGCAGCGTCACGGCAAAAGCTTCCCTTGTGCCCAGCAAAACCAAAGCCGCTAAGGAAAAGATATTAGCCGCCCCCAGTTTCATTCCCGGCATCGGCATGGGCAAAGAGCTCTCCGCCAGATTAAAGACCAATGCCATGGCCGCGAAAAAAGAGACCAAAAGTACATTTCGCAGCTTCATCAGTATGTCACCCCATCAACTTCACCGCTGCCGACAATACGAATTACCAGCCTCCCAGGCAGACAGACAGCGTTCTCTCCCTCACGGCTGATAAAACCGCGCCTCACACAGTCCTTATCCGGACAATCGGCACTGATAACTGCAATGCGCCCCCGTTCGGCCCGCACGATATTTGTACAGTGGGAAGAGGCAAAACTATACTCCTCTCCTGCGGCACGGCTGAGATCCACCACTTTTACAACCCGCCCGTTGCACACAATTTCCGCTTCAGCACCCTTAACGGCAAAATAGTACCGCCATATTCCCGACAGCGCTCCTGCCGCCAAAATCACGGCGAAGATCAGCGCCATTATTTTGTCGCCCTTTTTCACTTTTCTAGGTCCTCCGCTGCAATAATCTTCATAGAGCTGTCCCGCAGGGAGATTTTATTCTTTAATCCCTCGGTGATAAAGATCCTCTTTGCGGACTTATCCACCAACACAGCCTCGATTTGACGATGCTCTTTAAGAAAGAGGCGGGCGCTCCTCAGTCCCATCACAAAGAGAGCCGTGCAGTAGGCATCGGCATCGGCGGAGTTTTGGGCGACAATGGAGACTGAGGACAGGTCAGATGATGCGGGATAACCAGTCTTTGTGTCAAAAATATGGTGATAGCGGACACCGTCTTTATCAAAATACCTCTCATAGGGACCGGAGGTGACGACAGATTCATTTTCCGTTTCGATAACGGCAAAGTATTCTCCCCTAGGCTTCAGCGGATGCTGCAAACCTAACCTCCATAAAGAACCGGAAGGGGCGCGCCCAACCACAGCCAAATTGCCGCCGAGGTCCACAATCGCCGACTTTACACCCTCTTTTTTTATAAACGCGCAAACCCTGTCGGCGATATAACCTTTGGCGATGGCGCCTAAGTCAACCCGCTGTCCCTGTACTGCATAAACCGAGCCTTTTCCGCCATTAAGCTGCAGCATTCTATAGTCAACAGTTGAAAGCGCTTTTTTTATCTCCGACGGATGCGGCAGGCGGGGGTGGTCTGTGCCTATACCCCAAAGCTTGACGACCGCACCGACAGTAGGGTCAAAAGCCCCTTCGGTGAGAGAAGCTATCGCCAAGGCCTGCCGCAGCAGAGCCATGGTTTCATCTCCTGCGGCAACAGCCTTCAAACCTGCGCTCTCATTGATATGGGAGACCTCCGAAGAAGGTATGTTTACCGAAAGCAGCCCCTCTAAGCGAGAAATCTCCGCCATTGCTCTATCAAGAATGGCGTCATTCTTATTTTTATCAGAACCGTAAACGGTTAAATGAACAATCGTTCCTAGTTTATAACCCTCTCTTTCAGACTTTATCGGCTCTGAGGAACGATATCCGTGCAATGCCGCAAGAGCGATTATGATAAAAATAACCGCCGCTATTTTTTTTTGCCCCGAACTGAGAATAAAGCCGCCCACTTCAACACCACATCCGCTCTCTGCATATTGCGCCTATTATATACAATTATTACACAATCAAACTGATAAAAACCGACGATAAAATAATGATTAATGGACGCTATTTGGGATAAAATAAGAAACGTTTCAGCTCTGCCGCGAAGAGCGGTATTCCATTTGAGCCGAATATATGGAGGGAGTATCAATGTCCTTAGATGAAACACCGCGTTCAAACAGACTGCACATCGGTTTTTACGGCAGGCGCAACGCCGGAAAATCCAGCCTGATAAACCTGATTACAGGTCAAAATACCGCCTTGGTCTCCGACTTCGCCGGCACAACCACCGACCCTGTCATTAAAAGCATGGAGCTGCTGCCACTTGGCCCTGTAGCCGTAATTGACACGGCCGGACTTGATGATGAAGGGGCGCTTGGAGAGCTGCGTATCGGGCGCACCAGAGAGATGATGGAAAAAACAGACCTCGCCTTGCTGATAATCCCCGCTTGCGGAGCGGAAGACATCTCCCTAGAGCGAGGTTGGCTCGCTGAGCTTGCCTCGCGCAAAATCCCCGTTGTGGGAGTACTTAATAAAAGCGACACCATAGGCGGCGGCTCTATTGAACCTCTGCGACTGAAATTGGCGTCGGCTCTCAACATCCCCTTTGTATCTGTATCCGCATATGACAAATCGTGCCGCCCTTCTCTGCTTTCCGCCATCATACAGAACGCTCCCACCGATTTTGAAAGCCCCACACTGACGGGAGATCTCTTCAACCCAGGCGATACTGTCGTGCTGGTCGCGCCCCAGGACATTCAGGCACCCAAAGGAAGGCTGATTTTGCCGCAAGTACAGGTTATCCGCGACATCTTAGACCACAAAGGACTAGCCTTGATGGCTACTACGGATCAGTTTCCGAGTCTGCTATCCGCTCTCAAAAAGCCGCCGGCTTTGGTGATAACGGATTCGCAAGTATTTGCCTCCGTCAACGCCGCACTGCCGCGATCCGTGCCTCTGACCTCTTTTTCAATAGTTATGGCTCGAAGCAAGGGAGATTTGTCTGCCTTTGTGCGCGGAGCGAAAGCCATAGAAACACTTAAGGAGGACAGCAAAGTACTGATAGCCGAGGCCTGCACTCACGCACCTCTCGCAGAGGACATCGGACGCGAAAAACTGCCGCGCTGGCTGCGCGAAAGATACGGCAGCGGGCTGTCTGTCAATATCTCCGCCGGCATAGACTTTCCCTCCGACCTGAAAAGTTATTCGCTGATTCTCCACTGCGGTGGCTGCATGTTCACCAGAAAGCAGCTGATGTCACGACTAATAAGAGCGGAAGCGGAAAATGTGCCGATAACCAATTACGGCGTAGCAATCGCCTACTTAAACGGCATCTTGGAAAGAGTCACAGAAATTTTTCCCGAAATGCACCGGTAGCTAAGACAAAAAGAGCCCCGCTTCCGCAAGTGAGACCAAACTCCGCAGCAGAAAGCTCTGCATTAAGCTATCCGCTTGGTAATGGTTCTTTACTGCTGAAACAGGGTTCTTTTTATATCGCTTTTTGTTGAGGCAAAAAACCTTCAGCCCAAAACAAGACTATCTTTAGTGGTCTGTTCTAGTCACTCCTGGGGTCTTTAAACTCCCAGCCCGATATCGCCACGAAATCTCCCTCCAGAGTAACTTTCTGACCCTTGTAAGGAATGCCTTCTATTTTGACTCTGTAGGTGCTGCCCCTTGTAAGACCGTTTACCGTAATATCAAGACTGTCGTCATCATACTTCCGCACTTGTACGGGATAGACTTTGCCGGCACTGTCGCGCACCGTGATCTTTTCGCTGTGATCCCAAAAAATGTCGCTGTCATGAATAGCCGCATCCTCAAACTCTATCTCCAAACGGTTGGAACGCTCAAACTCCATTTTGGCGATAAAGAGCGACTGCGAGGTATTCTTCGCCGGAGTGCTCATAGGCGTGTCTCCGGTCATAGAAGTCTTCCATCTCGGCTTCGCTACCACATAGCCGGTAAAAATCATTTTTTGGTGCGATCCCACAGAAACATCGGCAAGCGAAAAAGAATAAGTCTCACCGTCTAAAGGATTTTTGATTTTTAGCCGGTAAGTATCTTCGTCATGCTTTGAAAGTTCCGCCGGCACAACAGCTCCGCGGGAATCCCGCACTACAGCCGTCTCCTGCGCCGTCCACACTATTCTCGTATCGTCAGCCCTGCGGCTTTCAACATCTATTTCCACCACGCCGCGGCCCTTATACTCAACTTCTTCAATATAAACATCTTGCGGTGCGGCCCAAGCGGCGGATACAGAGAACAAAAGAACGGAAAACAGTGTCAAGAGGAAACATTTCTTCACAAAAATCGCCTCCAAATAGTGATTTTTACTGCAAAATCCGGCAGCGCGCAACCCTACGCTCATAAAGAGATAATGAGCCGCTCCAATACAGCTGCTTATCTTCTGAACATCAACGCCCCGTGCTTAGGAAGGTACTTCATCGGGTCAAGAGGCACACCGCGGGAGTTTCTCACTTCAAAATGTACATGGTTGGCTGTCGCGCGCCCCGTTCTGCCTACCTCGCCGATAATTTCCCCCTGTTTAACTTTCTGCCCTACATTCACAGACATTGAAGAACAATGAGAGTAGAGAGTCCAAAGCTTGTTGTCGTGGTTGATGATAATGACCATTCCATAGCCGCGAAATCCCTTACCGCCGTTTGAACGCACTTCAACAGTGCCGTCAAGCACGGCATGTATCGGCGTTCCTTTCGGTGCCAACAAATCCACGCCAAGATGTTTTCTGTGTCCTTTGCTCCTGGTACGGCTGAAGTAACTGCCGATTGAGCCTGTTTTTATCGGCCAAATCATTCCCTTAATAATATCGGGCGCGCCGCCGGGGACAAGAGCATCATCGTCCCACTCAATACTGCCGGAGGTTGTCAGCTTTCTAAAAGCTGTCTCCAGCGGCTCTTCCTGAAGCTCCTGATAGTCCAGCGTCTCCGCAAAACATTCGGATGGCAGCAAAACAAACAGCATCAGGCATAACATTAACAGCGCCGTTATTGTCAGCAGGTTTGTATCATTTTTTATATAATCTATCATTACTGTCAATAGAGAGTGAGAGTTACACTGCGTTTGGCTCATTTAAAACCTCCTGACACACTTAGAACATGTATACTATTCTATCACACGGTCAGAGGCGAAATTAACCGTACAAGCTACCATCTCTTTCATTATTTCGGGATCGGAATGACCGTATCTGCACCGCAAAGAGTGGTCGGCTCCCTCTATTGGAATAAATTTCTTTCTCTCTTTATCAATGGGGACGGAATCAACAAGACTGCGGCAGCTATCTTCCGAAAAGATTTCATCACAGCTTCCGCGGAAAGAGATAAAGCGCGAGGCAGCTACTCTGCTCACCATATCGGCGCACAAAGTGGAACGGAGGGTGGAAAGTATCGGCAGGGTCATCATATAGTCTTCCACGCGCTTGTATGATTCAAGACCTGTGCCGCTGAGGATAAGCATATCAAAAATCCTGCTGTTGTCCGAGGAATCGAAAAGATTGCCGGAAGCCGCAGAGAGAGCGATAATCCCCCCTAGTGAAAAACCCCAGAGCCAATGCGGCAGCCCCTTGGTCTCCTTAAGGATGTGCCTCAGGGCAACAAAGACATCTTCCTGCTCCTGCGCGAAAGTCTTACCGCCAAAGGCGTTTTTTATCCAGTCGGTGACGTTGTCCGAATATTCATGGCGGTTACGGACTTTTCGGCTGGTCTCTACAAGCCATGATGTACAGCCGTTGCCGGCAAGCAGCTCCGCCAGGCGGCGGAACTTATTATGCAGTGTGAAGTTGGCGCTGCTGTGAACACCGTGGAGCAATATCACCTGAATACCTTGGGAAACATAGGGAACGCACTGACAGAGACGGACTTCCTTATCTCCGAAAGTCCCCGTCAAAGTGATATCCCTTACAAAAAGTTCCTGATAATTATGTACGTTCATCATTTAAAAAAGAGGGCGGACTGAAGCAGTCCGCCCGACCTCTTAATTTTGCCGCAGTTACTTATTTTTATGAGCTGCGAGAGCTACCGCAGAGGCAATGGAAAGAAGCTTGGCCTCCGCTGAATCCGCACGACTGGTAAGCACTACCGGAGCCGCAGCGCCGAGAACAATTCCCGCGGTCTTGTTCTCTGAGAAGTAGACGATTGCTTTTGCAAGCATATTTCCTGATTCTATTGTCGGTACATGGAGAATATCCGCATAACCGGCAACGTCGGACTTGATTCCTTTATGGTGCGCCGATTCGGGGGAAACGGCATTGTCAAGGGCGAGAGGTCCGTCAATGAGGCAGCCTTTTATCTGGCCGCGGCGGTTCATCTGAGTGAGAAGGGCAGCGTCAACCGTTGGCGGCATATCGGGGTTAACAACTTCGACTGCTGCCAAAGCTGCAACCTTCGGGCACTCGACTCCGAAAGCGTGGGCGAGTTCAACAACGTTTTTGACGATATCGATTTTGACTTTAAGCTCGGGATACATATTAAACGCCGGGTCGGAGACAAAGAAAATTCTGTCATAGCCCTTAATCTGGTGAATGTAAACGTGTGAGAGCGTCTTGCCGGAACGAAGTCCCTTTTCTTTATTAAGAATACCGCGGAGGAAATTCGCTGTAGCGACCATTCCCTTCATCACTATCTGCGCCTGCCCGCTTGAAACAAGCTCTACTGCTTTGAGGGCAGCCGGCGCTTCTCCGCCGCGCTCGTCAACCACGTCAAAGTTGGCGAGGTCAACACCGAGCTTATCGGCTACTTCTTTGATTTTATCCGCATTGCCAACAAGAAACGCGTTGGCGATTCCGGCCTTACGCGCGTTTTCAACGGCTTCCATTACTTCGGCGTCCTCAGCGCATGCTACGCTTATCTTCATGGGACCGACCTGTTTTGCATATTCGAGAAGCTGGTCTAGTGAGCGAATCTGTTCCATTTTTGAAAAACCTCCCTGAGATTTTGTTGTCGGGTATAGATACCCGTATTTTACAAATTTACCCAAACAATTATACACGATGTCAAACAACTCACCAGTTGTCCGACACAGACTTACGGCACTGGCAGAACAGCCCTTCACGCAGTCTCTAAGCGCATTTTAAGCTATTCATACAAATTTAGGAGATAATTTTCTTTTTATTGCAAATAATAAGTCATCTTGCACAATGCGCCTTTTTGCCAAATGCAGCGCGGCAGTTTCTGTCAGAGCACGAATGTCATAAAACATCCATCAGTACAATTATCAGTCTATACGCCTCTGCGAATGGGACACAACGCTCCGCTATTATAACAAAGGAGGTCTTTTAACCTGCGCATAAATGCTGCTTATCACCGTCAGCGCGGGTAACGCTCCCTGTCATCAGCGTCCATCTTGCGGTAGAAGGCCTCTATTCTCTCCAGCAAGTAGCGCCGCTTCTCTTTTTCATTGAGTCCATCGGGAATTTCTGCGGGGTAAATAGGATCTCCGAAAACGACCTCCAGCTTACAAGGACGAGGGAACTTCATGTGCGGTGAAAGAGCTCTGTATGTGCCGCCTGCCCAAGTGGGGACAATGGGAGAATTTGTTTTCAGCGACAAAATAGCAACTCCGCCCTCAAGCGGCTGCAGGCTGCCGTCTTCCGTTCTGTGTCCCTCGGGACAAATAAAGACACTATGCCCTTCGTCCAAAAATCCCATCACCAAACGCAGCAGCGCCGCGGAACTGTTTTTATTTTCTGGAGTAACGGGAACCGCCCCCATCGCCCGCAAATATGTGCCAAAGAGAGGCACTTCAAAAAGCTTCTCCCAAGCAACAAATCTAAGCTGCTCCGGACAAAAAGCGTAGCCGACAACGGGAGGATCCAAATAGCTGGCGTGGTTTGAGGCGATAATTATCGGACGCTCTTTAGGAAGCTTTTCCTTTCCGGAAACAGAAAGTCTATGATACAGTTTAAAATACAGGGCGACTACAGAACGGGTCAGCTGATATATCATGTAATATTCCCCCAAATGTATTAGTATATAGTAAGCATAGTGCAAGTATGGTAATTTTGACAAGCGCGGGGTGTTTTTATGACAGATAATCAGAATCAGCATCACAAAGACAAATTCAAAAAAGAAGCGTCTTCCGAATCACTTATCGGCAGAACTGCGAAAGACTTTTTCCTCGGCTGCCTCGCACTCATTCCCCTTGCGGTCTTCATCTTTACATTTTACTACCTGGTAATCTTTTTTGAATCAATCGCGGAAATGCTCTTCGGGCTGACAAAATCAGTCGGCACATCCGCGGCAATCAGCATAATAATCATCTTCTTACTCATATACACCGGACGCAAGCTTCGACTGCGGGAAAAGTGGCTGCTCAACATCATCGAATCAGGCATCTCCAAAATCCCCGTCATCGGAGGCTGGTACGCCACATTTAAAGACATGATTCAAACCTTTACCGCCGGCGGCGAACGGGGATACCTGGGAACGGCAAAAGTCCCCTGCGGCGAGGGCTATATAATCGGTTTTGTCACCAAACGAGAAACAGACGCAGAAGGGCTCTTTAATGTAACCATATTCGTCCCAACATCGCCCAACCCCACCACGGGATTGGTCTTCTTCTTCCCTGAAGACAAAATCGAATATCTGGATATGACCCCTGAAAAAGCTTTCAGTAAAATCATCTCCCTGGGAATGAAATAATTGCCGGCACGGCTGGATAGAAAGCACATAGACATATGGACTGTTACGGCTGCCAAAGAAAGGCTGTTCTCCTGACAATGCGGCCGGTAAAGGCCTCTTCGGCGGATTGAAGGACGAGTGCTTTACGGCAGAAATTGCATTTGCTCTGTACCATAGCGTAAAAGTCTTGGGTAACAGGCGAATTTCTGTCATAGTCAATGCTGCACTCCGCAAAGATATCGGTTACTTGCTGCCAGATACGGCGTTCGCTGGCTCTAACCGAGCGAACACGTTCTAACAGCTCTTTGAAGTAATCCTTGCCAAACGCAGTTTTGCCTTGCTTTAGACGCTCATCAACAAGCCGCATATTAAAAAACCGCCGTCTCAAGACACGCAAACTCACTGAGTGCTCCTTCCTGCAACTTGAAATAACCGCATAAAATTACAGGCTTATTAAGTTATGAGCTTAAAATGAAATCAGACCGCCACGCGCGCGGCCTATTATTTTACGCTGCGGGGCAACGGCTTCCGATACCGTACTGCCCCCAAACCATAAACTTCCAAGGCCTCTTATCCTACTTTAGACAATAATAAACTATTGCACTGGTCACACATTCATCGGGATTTCATACAAGCTTACTCCGCCCCTGTGCAAGGGGCAACATTGTGTTTAACTATGCAAATTTGCGCTTGGTTTGGTACTTTAGCATAAATATTTTCCCCTCCGTTTGACTCATTTCTCTGTATTTTTCCGTCTTTTGTGATATGCTATTGTCAGGTGTTTTTCTAATGGAGAAATACCAAGATACAAGGAGGATGATTGTTGGTGAGTTCCGACATCGTTGGCAGTATTATCCTGCTTGCCGTTTTACTCTCTCTGTCTATCTATTTCAGTGCTACAGAGACTTCCATCACGGCAGCAGGCAAAGGGAAACTACTTGCACTATCAGACGAATATCCGCACCGTAAGAGGGCGTTTTTATGGCTTGTCGATAACACGGCAAAGGCTATTAATGTAACTCTCATCGGAAATAACCTCGTTAACATCGCGGCAAGTGCCGTCGCCACTTCTGTAGCTATAACAGTTTTCGGCAAGTTCGGTCCTGTCTTTGCTGTTGCCGTGATGACTTTTCTTATTGTTGTCTTCTGTGAAATTCTGCCCAAAAACTTTGCTATCGCCAAAAAAGAAGGAGTATTGCTCACAAATCTGCCGTTGCTTCAGCTCGTCAGTTTTTTAATGACGCCAATTACCGCCTTTCTTACCTTTATCCTCAAAGGCATCGGGCACATTTCCAATACAGATTTGGTCTCATTCAGCTCTCTCATTTCCAGAGAGGAGATAGACCACATTGTCTCTGAAGGCAGCGCCAACGGCGCTCTTGAGGAGGGCGAACGCAAGATGATTCACGGCGTTATCGCTTTTGAAGACACTCGTGTATCAGAAGTTATGGCTCCCCGCATTGATGTCTACGCTATTGACGACGAGGGTACCGCGGCAGAAGCGGTAAAAATATTTGTGGAGAGCGGACACTCTCGTATTCCTGTCTATAAAGAAGATCTCGACGACGTTATCGGAGTGCTCTATGCAAAAGACTTGTTAGCGCCGTTGGTAAACTCAAACAGAGATATTTCCATATTAAAAGTGATGAGAAAACCGCTTTTTGTTCCCGAGACAATGAAGACAGATGAAGCTTTGGAAATTATGAAAAAATCAAAAAAGCACATCGCCATTGTTGTTGATGAATATGGCGGCACTGCGGGAGTTATCACCTTGGAAGACCTCATCGAGGAAATCGTCGGTGATATTCAAGATGAATATGACACGGAAACCCCGGATGTACGCAAAGAATCGGACGGCTCCTATGTCGTTCAGGGGCAGATGAACCTTGAAGATCTATCTGAGGCTCTCAACTATCCATTTGATGAAGCCTTTGAAGAAGTAGACACCATTGCGGGGATGATGCTTGAGCTTTCCGGTAATTTCCCGCGCCAAGGACAGACCATCACATTCGGACAATGGGATATCACCGCCGTTGAGGTTCAGAACCACCGAATACTAGAAGTGAAGATGCGCTGCAATCAAGACCGAGCTGAATGTAACACAACCGATTAAAGCATAGCAAATCAGCTTACATACTTTAATATAGTCCCTGCTGAAAAAAATTGCACCGAAAAGACAATGTAAAACGTCTTTTTATCCTTTAAGATAAAAATAAATAGAATTTTATCAACATTATGACAACAATCTCTAAAAACGAGTTTTCGGCAAAAAAGGAGCTGAAACTCGTTTTTATTGCAAAATAAGCATCATTACTGCTTGAAATTTGAGGAACATTGATGAAATTTAGACCCAAATGTGCGATAATGACAGGATAACCAAATAAATCGCCATTATTGGCTCATGCCCAACCAACACGAGGAGGTAATAGAGAATGACACGCAAAATGGTAACACTTGACGGCAACGAAGCGGCCGCTCATGTGGCTCATGCGGTGAACGAAGTAATATCCATCTACCCCATTACACCGTCCTCCCCTATGGGAGAATGGTCTGACCAGTGGACCTCAGAGGGACGCCCCAACATATGGGGAACAATTCCGCTTGTGGAAGAAATGCAGAGCGAAGCGGGAGCTTCCGGAGCATATCACGGAGCATTGCAGGCAGGGGCTCTTGGAACGACATTCACAGCCTCACAGGGTCTGCTCTTAATGATCCCCAATATGTACAAAATCGCCGGAGAACTCACCAGCACGGTAATGCACGTCACAGCCAGAAGCTTGGCTACGCACGCGCTTTCAATCTTCGGAGACCACTCAGACGTCATGGCAGTTCGTTCTACGGGCTGGTCAATGCTCTGTTCCTCAACTGTCCAAGAAGTAATGGATATGGCGCTGATAGCACAGATGGCAACACTTGAGAGCCGCATACCCGTACTTCACTTCTTTGACGGTTTCCGCACCAGCCATGAAGAAATGAAAGTCGAAGAGATAGATTACGAAGACATGAAGGCCCTCATTGACGATGACCTAGTAAGAAGCCACCGTTACAACAGGCTCAGCCCCGACATGCCCTTCATCCGCGGCACAGCGCAGAATCCCGACGTCTACTTCCAGGCGCGCGAAGCTTGCAGCGGCTACTATAAAGCAGTACCCGACATCACCCAAAAGGCGATGGACAAATTCGCCAAACAGGTTGGAAGACAATACCACCTCTTTGACTACTACGGCTGTGATGATGCGGAACGCGTAATCGTCATCATGGGTTCGGGAGCTGCAGTGGCAAGAGAAGCTGCGGAAAGACTCATCGCCGACGGCGAAAAAATAGGCGTACTGGTAATCCGCCTCTTCAGACCCTTTGACATTGCGAGATTCCTCGGCACACTGCCCGCTACAGTATGTAGCATAGCCGTACTCGACCGCTGCAAAGAGCCCAACGCCATCTGCGAGCCGCTCTGCGCCGACGTGCGCGAAGCACTGGCCGACAGAGACGTCACCGTTGTCGGCGGACGCTATGGACTCTCCTCCAAAGACTTCACCCCGGCAATGGTCAAGGCAGTATTTGACGAACTCAAAAAAGCCATGCCTAAAGACGGCTTTACCGTCGGCATCGACGACGACGTCAACTTCTCCAGCCTCAGCTACGACGCCGCCTTTGACACAGAAGACCCCAAAACCGTCCGCTGCCTCTTCTACGGACTTGGTTCAGACGGCACAGTCGGCGCCAACAAAAACTCCATCAAAATCATCGGCGGCGAAACAGACCTCTATGCGCAGGGCTACTACAGCTATGACTCCAAAAAATCCGGAGGCATCACAGTAAGCCACCTCCGCTTCGGTCCCAACCCCATACTGGCAAGCTACATGATCAACAAAGCCAACTTCATCGCCTGCCACGTCTACAGCTTCCTTGAAAAACTCGATGTCCTCAAAGGCGCGGCACAAGGCGGCACCTTCCTCCTCAACAGCCCCTTCGGCGCGGAAGAAGTATGGGACAAGCTGCCTCTGACAATACAAAAGCACATCATTGACAAAAAACTCAAATTCTACACCATTGACGCTGTAAAAATCGCCAAAGAGACAGGCATGGGCGGACGCACCAACACCATCATGCAGACCTGCTTCTTCGCCATCAGCGGCGTCCTTGAAAAAGAAACCGCCATTAAAGCCATCAAAGACTCCATCATCAAAAGCTACGCCAGAAAAGGCCAGGCCATCGTGGACAAAAACATCGCCGCCGTTGACGCCACCCTCGCCAACCTCTATGAAGTATCAGTCCCTGCCGCCCCGACCAGCGCCTTTGACATCAAGCCGCCTGTAGCTGACGACGCTCCCGACTTCGTCAAAGACGTGCTTGGCCCCATGATGGTACTTGAAGGAGACAGCCTCCCCGTATCGGCTCTCTCCGAAGACGGCACCTTCCCCAGCGGCACCACCCAGTACGAAAAACGCAACATCGCTATAGAAATCCCCTCATGGGACGCCTCGCTCTGCATCCAGTGCGGCAAATGCTCCCTTGTCTGCCCGCACGCCGCCATCAGAGCAAAAGTCTACGCGCCCGAGGTTCTCAAAGAAGCGCCTGAAACCTTCAAATCAGCCGACGCCAAATGGAAAACCTTTGAAGGTGAAAAATACACCATACAGATAGCTCCCGAAGACTGCACCGGCTGCGGACTCTGCGCGCACAACTGCCCCGTCAAAGCCAAAGAGGGCAGCACAGCGAAACCCCTTACCATGGTCACACAAATGGACGTTCGCGAACCTGAAAGAGACAACTGGAACTTCTTCTTGGAAATTCCCGAAGCCGACAGAAGCAAACTCAACACCGGCACAGTCAAAGACGTACAGCTCCTCCGTCCGCTCTTTGAATTCTCCGGCGCCTGCGCCGGCTGCGGTGAAACACCATACCTCAAACTCCTCTCCGCGCTCTTCGGAGAAAGAGCCATCATCGCCAACGCCACAGGATGCAGCTCTATATACGGAGGCAACCTCCCAACCACACCGTGGACGGTAAACGACGAAGGGCGAGGCCCCGCATGGAGCAACTCCCTCTTTGAAGATGCGGCTGAATTCGGTCTCGGATTCAGGCTCACCATTGACAAACATGCGGAATACGCAGCTGAACTCCTCCAGAAAATGGAACCGGAACTCGGCTCAGACGTTGTAAGAAGCATCCTTGACGCACCGCAGAACAACGACGGCGAAATTAGAGACGTCCAGAACAAAGTAGAAGAACTCAAACACATCTTAGACCACCACATCGGTACGGAACAGGCGGAAGAACTCTCCTCCGTGGCAGACTGCCTTGTCAAAAAGAGCGTATGGTGCGTCGGCGGAGACGGCTGGGCCTACGACATCGGCTACGGCGGACTCGACCACGTCATCGCCTCCGGCAAAAACATCAACATCCTCGTGCTCGACACCGAAGTCTACTCCAACACCGGCGGACAGATGTCAAAATCCACCCCTCGAGGTGCGGTAGCCAAATTCGCGGCGGCAGGCAAACGCATGGGCAAAAAAGACCTTGCCATGATGGCCATGAGCTACGGTAACGTCTACGTGGGCAAAGTAGCGCTTGGCGCCAACGACGCTCACACAGTAAAAGTATTTCAGGAAGCGGAAGCCTACAACGGCCCCTCGCTGATAATCGCCTACAGCCACTGCATCGCTCACGGTATCGAAATGGTCAAAGGTCTCGACCAGCAGAAAAAAGCAGTTGAATCCGGCCACTGGATGCTGATGCGCTACAACCCTGACCTCGTTAAAGAGGGTAAAAACCCGCTCATCATCGACAGCAAAGAGCCATCGTTGCCGCTGAAAGACTACATCTACAACGAAACAAGATACAAGAGTTTAGCCGTCGCCAGACCCGAAGAGGCGGACGCGCTTCTCAAAGAAGAAGAAAAAGATATCCGCGCCAAGTGGCGTTACTACAACCACATGGCGAAGATGACATTGGAGGATTAATACAGAACAATGGAAACAGGCGAAGTCAAAGTAGAAATTAAAGACAGCGCAGGCCGCGTGATTGCTACCAAAGTCACCTCCTGTGCTGGCGCAGAGAATACGGCGCCCCAAAAAGCTGAGGAAATAAAGCCGGAAAAGAGACCGGAAATCAAGGTTGAGGAAGTCAAAAGACATATCGACATAAATCCATGGCCCAAGGCCAGAGTCGGAATAATGGAGACAGCCTTTCGTGACGCGCACCAGTCCATAATGGCCACGCGTCTGCGCACGGAAGACATGCTCCCGATATGCGAAGCTATGGACGAAGTTGGCTACCACTCAATCGAAATGTGGGGCGGAGCCACATTTGACTCTGCGATGCGTTTCCTCGGAGAAGACCCGTGGGAGAGACTTCGCCAGATAAAAAAACGTCTCAAAAAAACTAAAACGCAGATGCTCATGCGCGGACAGAACGTTGTCGGCTACAGACACTATTCCGACGAAGTTGTTCGTGAATTCGTCAAACGCGCTGTTGGTGACGGCATTGACATCATCAGAGTTTTTGACGCTCTAAACGACCTCCGCAACATGTCCATCGCTGCGGACGCCGTAAAAAAAGAGGGCGGAGAGCTGCAAATGACCATCTCCTACACCATCTCGCCGGTGCACACACTGGAACTATTCGCCAAACAGGCACAGGACATGGCGGAGATGGGGGCGGACTCCATCTGCATCAAAGACATGGCAGGACTGCTTTCACCTGTGGCGGCGTCATCACTAGTCAAGGCCATCAAGGCGAAAGTCAACCTCCCTGTCCAGATACACAGCCACTACACCAGCGGCATGGCTGCCATGAGCTACCTTGCGGCGATAGAGGCGGGAGCGGACGTCGTTGACTGTGCCATCTCCCCATTCGCGATGGGAACAAGCCAGCCGGCGACAGAAGCTATTGTTGCCGCGCTTGCAGGAGGGGAGTACGACACCAAGCTATCGCTTGAAAAGCTCCTGCCGGTGTCAAACTACTACGAAGATCTCAAAAAGAAATACAGCGATATCATCATGGGAGTCAGCGGTGTCAACATCAATATCCTTCTCTACCAGATTCCCGGCGGTATGTACTCCAACCTCCAGAGCCAGCTCAAGGAGGGCGGCTGCCTTGACAAATTCAAGGAAGTCATGGAAGAAGTGCCCCGCGTTCGCAAAGAGATGGGATACCCGCCTCTGGTAACACCGACAAGCCAGATAGTCGGCACACAGGCAGCAATGAACGTCATTGCCGGCAAAAGATGGAAGATGGTCTCCAACGAAGTCAAGCAGTACTTCCGCGGGTACTATGGCAAAACGCCTGCGCCGGTGGATAAAGAAATCCAGAAACTGGTTCTCGGAGACGAAGAACCAATCACCTGCCGTCCCGGAGAAAAAATAGCTCCCGAACTTGAGCAGGCACGCAAAGAAATAGGCGTCTGGGCAACACAGCCGGAAGACATATTAAGCTACGTGCTCTTCCCCCAAGTTGCCAAAGATTTCATTCCCAACAAGTACATGAAAGAAAACCTTGTTGACATAGGCGTCCAAGAGCAGCTGTCAGACGAATCATACCCAATCTAAATAACACAAAAGATGGAGGCGCAAGCCTCCATCTTTTGTTATCCTCGTCATGTAGAAATTAAAAGTAATAAAATTATCCGCCGCAGGTAACGTACCGAGACATAAGACAATGCACCAAAATTCCGCCCGTCTAACCACTAGAGCTTTTTACCGCGGCTAGATAGGTGCGGTCTCTCTCCGAAGCGATTCTCGCGAGAGCCTCATCCAGTGATGGTGAAAGTTTTTCATAAGTATTTTGGTGATATTTATTGAGCCAACCTCTTTCCTCATCAGTCAGCATTTCCGCAATAACCGCCCCGCGTTCAAAGGGGCAATATGTCACTGTTTCAAACTTTAAAAATAAGCCGAACTCATTGACGCAATCTCTTTGCACAATAATATCGTTTTCCAGTCTTATGCCATACCTGCCCTTTTTATATACTCCCGGCTCGTTGGAAAATAGCATACCAACATCTAGCGGACATTGCGACGCATAGGGAAATAGAGATGTGTACTCCATTACCAACTTACAGGGACCTTCATGAATATCCAGACAAAAACCGATTCCATGTCCAGTGCCTGTATCATAGTTCATGTGTTCTCTCCAATGACAAGACTTAACAATACCGTCAAGAACAACGCCGGTCACACCATAAGGAAAGGTCAAAGAAGCAAGAGCAATGTGAGATTTCAGCGTGAGAGTGTAATCTCTGCGCATCTCCTCGGAAAGAGGCCCCAACTGTATTGTGCGGGTAATATCAGTGCTGCCGGTATAATAATGTGCGCAGAGGTCAAAAAGCAAAAAGCCTTCTCCCTTGACAGGCGAGCTCATATTTTTGTTCGGCTTATAGTGAGGTAATGCGGCATTCTCCCCTACAGCAACTATTGGCACATTTCCCGCCTGCATATAGCAGGCATCCATCTTCCTAAGTTCATCAACCTTTTCACTTATCGAAAACTCATCCAGAGCTCCTCCACCAACATTCTCCTTGATATATTTTATAAGTCGGCAAATAGCTGTGCATTCCTTGATATTGCTCTTACGAATATTTTCCTGCTCCACATCGTTCTTTTGAGACTTTACCGCCGTGATAAGATCTACTCCTTCAATACAATCTGCTGATGGCGCCAAAGATTCATACAAACGGCAAGAGGTCTTAAACGGATCTATATATATTTTTCGACAGGAGGATCTATCTTTTAAAACAATATATACTTCGTTGATATCCTTGATTACAAAGCCATCATCAATTAATTTTGCAGCCACAGCATCTGTAATCTTTGAGACATCTGTAAACAGGTACAAAGATGTCACGTCAAAAAACAAATACGCATGGAATATGGGATAAAGTTTATTATCTTTGCCGCGAAGATTTGTCAGCCATGCAATAGAATCCAGCTGACAACATAGATAACAGTCTGCGCCGCTCTTATCTATTCGCTCTCTTATGATGGCAATCTTATCGGCCCTAGACAGTCCCGCAAACTCTATCGGCATTTCAAAGAGAGGGTCATGAGATATCTCCGGTCTGCCAGGCCAAACTTCGTCGATAATTTGAGGCGCGTCTGCCGCTGAAATACCTGCTCGCCGCAGCTTCTCCGCCAAAATCCGATACTCCGGCAAAGATAATAGTGAATAATCCACTAGCACTCTACTTCCGTAAGGCAACTGCTCCGCTATCCACTGAACGTAGTCGGGAGCACTGCAATCTGAAAATGTATATATGTGAATGTCGGTGCCGGATAATTCCCTGTTTGCCTGCAATGTATAGCGCCCATCGGTCCAAAACGCCGCGTTTTTATCTGTAACCACAAGCAATCCCAAACTGCCGCTGAAACCTGTCAGCCACTGCACAGCCTGCCAGTGCGGAGCGACAGAGGGGCTCTGATGGGGATCTCTCGTTCCGATGATAACAGCATCGGCTTTTTCTTCTCTGATCTTTTCTCTGATGAGAGCTATTTTCTCATTAAATGTAGAATGCAAAACGACGACCTCCCATTGAAAACATGCCGGTTCATATGAACCGGCATGTCGCAATAGTGCTACTTTTTCAGCATTTCGTACTTCGCTGGGACTTTGACCTCTGTCAACTTCATATAACCGCGGCCAAAAATGTATGTATCTTGGTATATGAGCATATATTTTTTATTTTTTACACCGTTGGCAAGCTCAATATATGGGCGAATAAACCATTTGGCTCCGGGTGTGTAGCTATTGAAACATTCCAATAAGTCCTTACTGCTGCCAAGCTTCGCTTTGCGGTCAACAATGCGTTTGCCGTATTCCACCAAAGCACATACGCTCGTCCATGGCTGGGAGTATGAACACGTTCCCATTCTGCCCTTGCCGCCAGCTGCGATAACAGCCTTTTCCACCTTCTGCATCATAGCAGGCCAATTTCCCGCCTCTTTCTTAAGATCTATGCCAAAGGCTCCTGGGTATCCCATTAAAGGTGACGGAAGGTCTGGTTCTATAAAGATAGCGCCATACTTAGCGACTTGTTTAAGAAGCGGCTCTGTCTGGGCATCGTTTGTACAGAAAAATGCAGTATTTTTACCATATTTGCCAACCCAGGCCGGTACTTTTTCAAGGATAAACTGCTGCGCTCCTGCAACACCAACATCACTCACAGGGTCAGGAGCTGTCTCAAAAGCATATTTTAATCCTAAATCTTTGCAGGCTTCTTCAAAAATAGCGCGCCTGCGCGCCTGCAATTCGTAGCTCATATGCCTAGGGAAAGATATAATGACAAACGTTTTAGCACCTAGTTTTTTTGCAGCGTAAATATTAAGATAACCCCTGGTAATTTTATCCGAGGCTACACAGTAATCTGCCACTGATGATATTACATTAGGATCTTCCTGCGGTGAGCCGGTAAGACAAATGATGTCTTTCCTCTTCTCTTTAACTCTTCTAAATGCCTCTGTTGTTCCGGGAATACCTGGAACAACCACTATAACCTTCATCAAGGGATCGTCTGCCAAACCGGCGATTTGAGAGATTGTCGTCTCCATTTCCTGCATGAAATTATCAGGCATGGTAACATGCTTAAGCATTCCTCCACCGTTTACATCGCCATATTTTTTAACCATAAACTCAGCCCCGCGGTATGTGTCCTCTTCCTGCGAAACAGTCCCGGTAACAATGCCGATGTGGTACGGTGCCGCAGCAAAACTTAATGACGCGGAAAACAGGACAAACAAAACCGCACATAAAACAAGTGTAATCCTTTTCATTTGCATACCTCCTTAGTGATTTGCGTTTTTTGCGTTACTAACTCTTTAATATATTTAACAAAACCAGCTAGGAATAAAACTGGATAGCTAAATCAGCACCTCTGTGCCTTCAAAGATAACTTTTCCGTCTACTTCGATGCGAGGATTCCACATCAGCAGGTCATAATGGGTTGGAGCTTTGACTGTGCCGCCTAGGGTTATACTGGTGCCGATACCTATATGCGCCGTACCGATGACGCCCTCGTCTTCAAGCATAATGCCGCATAGTCTGCACTTGGGATTGAGGCCCAACCCCAACTCGGCGATGTTAAAGCAGTTGCGGTCATTGTGGCTTTCCAGGTCCTTCTTGAGTACTTCCGCCTGTTTGCCGCCGCTGATGGAGGTGATGAAACCATTTTCCACCTCGACAACCACAGGTTCATTCAGCACACCAATGCCAAGATAAGGGATACTTGCATCAGCGACGATACAGCCGTGCGCAGATCCTTCCACGGGAGAGGCGTTCGCCTCCACAGTGGGAATGGTGGAAAATTCGCCGGGCTCAACCACACAATAGAGAGCGTTGCCGCGGCGTCCGGTGATATCCAGCCATAAGTCCGTCCCGCCGGGGGTGGTGAGGTGAACTTTGCTTCCCTGAGCAAAAGCATCGGCAATAGCCTTGCATACCGGCTTTATAGCTTTGAAGTCAGCTTCGATGCCGCCTCTGATTAACATCTCTTCTGTAAAATCTGTCAGCACCAAAATCCTGGCGCCATTTTGCGCCGCCTCTTTGACGGCGTAGGTGTGAGTAACGGAATAGCTTACCGGTATCAGAACCACATCTGCATGCTTCATTGATTCGGCAATCAGCTTCGGCGGTTCTTCTCCCGCTTTTTTACGCGGCTTCATGACACTCACAATTACCTCAGCGCCTCTTTCTGTCGCCGCTGCTGCCAATACCTTCGCAATATTTTCCTGCATCATGTCGGTAACTATCAGCACAACTTCTCCCGCTTTGAGAGATACGCAGTTGTCCATGATCGTCTTTGCCCCTTGCATCATCAGAGCCTCTTTCATCTGCAACGTCAACACCCCTTGGCGGTAGTTATAGATAGAAATTTATGTGATTGTTACATTGTATAATTTATAATATAATACTACAAATTTTAGAAATTTTGTCAAGGTGTTTTATTATTTTTAAATATTTATCATGACAATGTGTCCATTTTTTACTATTTATACTAGGGCTTGCTTATCTTTTAAGATAACGGTAGGATAAATAGAATGTCTCAGCTCGAGAGAGAAGGATATATTATGGCGGGCAATAGCACTGAGGTACAGGGGGTAAATCTTTTGACAAATAATTCGTTGAAGTCAGAGAGGTTATCTTCCCAAATATCCAAGATGATTCTTTCCGAAATCCAGTCGGGTCAGCTTAAGCCCGGAGACCGACTCCCCACCGAAATTGCACTGGCAGAAAAATACGGCGTCAGCAGAACGATTCTCCGCGAAGCGATCGCCAGCTTAAAAAATGACGATATTCTTGAGTCACGGCAGGGGCGCGGGCTTATCGTCAAGAACCCCGGCAGCCGTCAGGCCTTCAGGTTTTCTGATGTCTTTGAAACGATATCCATGGACGAAGTAAACTATTTTTATGAGATGAGGGCTTTGCTTGAATCAGAGGCGGCGGGGCTGGCGGCTCTGCGAAAGACGTCAGATGATGTGAATGAAATTAACGAGGCTCTGCATGAGATGGAAGAGGCCGTCGCTTCAAATTCTTTGGGAAACGAGGCACACAGCCGCTTCAATGCTGCGATTGCCGCAGCCAGCCACAATCCTGTTTTGATTCAGTTTTTATTTTTTTTGCAAAGTAAGCTCCATGACTTGGCGAAGGAACTGCGTATTAAAACAATGACTTCACCCGAACGCGCCCTAATCGTACTGGCAGAGCACAAGCAGGTAGCGGAGGGTATTCTCTCAGGAGACCCTGTAACCGCTAAAATTGCTGTCATCGACCATTTGAAAAAAGCGGCACAAAGAGCGGGCATTGAAATTTACGTTTAACTCCCCAGCCTTTGATTTGGCAAAAGCTCTGTACAAATATATTTTCACATAGTATAATCTTACAGCTTAGACTCAAGACAGCAGGTGCGCTTGCGCTTAATTTCCTGCCGAGGTCTCGCGAAGAATAACCGTGCTTCTTTATTATGACACGTTTTATGACTTCCGGACTCCCTTGAGCTCGGAGGTCATTTTTTATATGGCATCCGATAATTCAGCCACAGGAGGTGAAATTAAAAGATGCCGACACAAGCAAAACGTGAAATGATCGACTCTCTCGCAGAACTTCTTAAGAAAAGTGACGCAGTATTTATCACAGAATACCGCGGACTGAGCGTCAAGAAGATCAGTGCCTGCCGCAGAAGCATCCGTCAGGCCGGCGGTGAAATGAAGGTTTGCAAAAATACCCTCATGCGTATAGCTCTCGCAGAGTGCGGTATGGTTCAGGCCCCGGAACTTGACTTCGGACCCAACGGCTACGTTCTTTCCTACGGAGACGCGGCAGCAGTTGCCAAGGCAATCCGCGACTTCTCCAAAGAGAAGGGCAATGAAGCGCTTGTTGTCAAAGGAGCTATCCTTGACGGCAAAATACTCTCTAAGGAACAGGTTTTCGCACTTGCGGACCTTCCTTCAAAAGAGCAGCTTCTCGCGCAGGTTGTCGGAACAATCGCAGGCCCGCTCCGCGGACTTGTCACTGTTCTCTCCGGACCTGCAAGAGGCCTCGTAACCTGCCTCAACCAGATCAAAGACAAAAAAGACGCAGCATAGTCACTGTTCCGCTGGCGGCGTAATCGCCGCGCAGATAAAAACTAAAATAACCAACAATCCTTAGGAGGATGAATAATATGACACGTGAAGAACTCATCAAGGCAATTGAAGAAATGTCAGTACTCGAACTCGCAGAGCTCGTTAAGGAACTCGAAGAGAAGTTCGGCGTCTCAGCAGCAGCACCCGCAATGATGATGGCCGCTCCCGCAGCAGGCGCAGCAGCACCCGCAGCAGAAGAAGAGAAGACCGAATTTGACGTAGTCCTCAAAGACCACGGCGCCAACAAAATCGGCGTAATCAAAGTTGTCCGCGAAATCACCGGCCTCGGACTCAAAGAAGCTAAGGAACTCGTTGACGGCGCACCCAAGACCGTCAAAGAAGGCGTAGCAAAGGAAGAAGCCGAAGAGATGAAGAAGAAGATCGAAGAAGCCGGAGCAGTAGTCGAACTGAAGTAATTCAGTTTTTTCGGAAATATTTGATATCAGCATCTTTAAGGGAGCCTTTAGGCTCCCTTTTTTTACTATTTTTTACCTGCCAAAGCATATCCCCGCCGAACCAATAGTCCTGTCTTCCGCTTGGCATTGAGGAAAGACGCAAGGACTACGTTCGGCAAATTCCGCAGCCGCTGCAAAAAGATGCAACATCGTTGCTCTTTAGACAGCGACTAGGAGATTTTTATATTTAGATTTTTAAATATTTATTTTTTTACTATTTTTAATATATAGTACCTGCCCATACCTCTGACTCAAACCGCCAGGTGCGGCAGGGCAAAAATCTCAGTCACTCTTTTTGACGCCGCCGGACTCCCCGTTTTCTGTGTGTTTGGGCAATAGCAGGGACTCTCTTTCCGTGAGGTATTCATATAAAGTACGATAGAGAAGGTCTGGGTCTATTGGTTTTGCCAGATGAGCGTTCATTCCCGCTCTTTGAGAGCGTTCAATGTCATCTTCAAAGGCATTGGCTGTCATAGCGATGATAGGCACAGTCTTAGCATCAGGGCGGCTAAGGCGGCGAATTAGTATCGCCGCTTGCAGACCGTCCATCACCGGCATACGGATATCCATAAGCACCGCATCATAATATCCGGGCTGAGACAAGGTAAAGGTTTCCACACCCTTACCGCCGTTTTCTGCAACATCGACAATAAAACCGCGTGTTTCCAACAGTTTTTTCGCCACTTCAATATTGAGAGGATGGTCTTCGCACAGCAGCACGCGGCGGCCACTGAAATCATACAGTTTGACTGTTTCAAACCGATCATCTTCTTGTTTTTCTCCCATCACATGCTCAAAGGCGGAAATAAGCGAACTGCGGAAGAGCGGTTTATCCATCAGCATATTGACACCGGCAAGTTTAGCCTCATGCTCTATCGCGCTCCAGTTGTATGCGGTCATAATAATTATCGTCACATCAAGCCCCACAATAGCGCGGATGCGCCGCGCGGCTTCGATGCCGTCCATCTCCGGCATCTTCCAATCAAGGAGAATAATGTTGTAGAACTGTTTACTGCGCCATTTCTCCGCAACAAGCTCCACTGCTTTGCAGCCGCTGTCTACCCATTCAGCTTTAATTCCCATTTCATGCAGTATTTCCGCAGCGTTGCGGCAAACATCGACGTCATCGTCGACGACCAAGGTGAAGAGGTCGGCAAAGCGTCCTGTTTGCTTGTTCACACTGCGCAGCCGCGCCTCTTCGCTGACGCCGAGTTTTACGGTAACGTCAAATTCACTGCCGATACCGACAATGCTTCTGACTCTGATATCGCCATCCATCATCGACACCAGGTTTTTGCTTATGGCAAGTCCCAGTCCCGTGCCCCCGTACATTGTAGTGCTGCAGGAGTGTTCCTGTGAAAAAGGCTCAAAAAGCCTCGGTAGGAATTCGTCGCTGATACCGCAGCCGGTGTCGCTAATAACAAATTCCAAAATTACACTGTTGCCTTTTTTCTGTTTCTGTCTGACGCTGAAGGTAACTTTGCCGTTAGGAGGGGTAAATTTTACAGCATTTCCTAGAATGTTGATAATTACCTGCTGTAATTTCATCGCGTCTCCGATATAGCAGTCATCGACGCTGGCATCGATAATGCTCTCAAATTCCACTTCTTGTGCCTCTGCCTGACTGTAAATAATCCCGATAATCGCATTAAGAAACTCATTAAATGATATTTTTTCGTTTTTAAGCAGCACTTTGCCGCTCTCAATGCGGCTCATATCAAGAATATCGTTAATCAGCGAAAGCAGAAAACGTGAGGAGATGCCTATTTTTGAGATACAGTCGGAAACATTGTCGTTATTGCCGATTGATTTGGCTGCGATAGCAGACATTCCGATGATGGCGTTCATCGGTGTACGAATTTCATGGCTCATTCTGGAAAGGAAATCCGTCTTAGCAGAGCTGGCCTGCTTCGCCGCTTCCAGAGCCGAAGCCAAGAGTTCGTTTTTGCGCTGCTCTTCCTTAAAGATGTGGGTGACATCTATCCTGGTCATCAGCAGCACATTCATTTCCCTGTCCAAGTAGGAATAACGGATCTTCTTATGCAGAACGTCGCCGTCTTTTCCTTTTACTTTCACGGTAATGTCATAAAGATCTTTGGATTTAAGCTCCGTAATGATATTTGACAGCTCCAGCTTCTGTAAGGCCCTTTCGCGGTCCTCCTCGCAGACATAGCGTCTGATGCAGCTGCGGACTTCTGCTATATACGAATCGCCGCTTTGAGCGGGAAGCTGATCCTGTTTGTCTGATTTTGTATACATTTGGTAGAGGTCACGCTCAGCATCGATACGCAGGATATAATCATAGTCCGAGCTGATAACACTGTTAAAAATTTCCTCCTTGGATTTGCGCTCATTTATGTCGGTCGCATAGATAAAAGCCTCTATATCGCCGGAGGCAGGGTTTTTAAACAGTGTAACCGATGTCATCAGCCAGATACACTTGTTTTGGAAAAGGTATGGGTGCTCATGCGAGCACTGCAAGGTTCCTTCGTAGTATTTATTGATCAAGGCGCTGCGGTTATAGTAATCGGCATATAGCTTGCGCTGTGTTTCACCGGGGATATTGGCATAAGCAGCCGCAAAGAAAGAGTCTACCGTACCGCCATCCTGAAGTGCTAAAATATTGCAGTCCTTGCTGTAGCCGTCACTGCATCGGTTCGTTGAGAGGTTAAAGCGAAAAGAGCCAACGGTGTTGCCCTTAACAACTTCGCGGTAAGAAAGCCCTTCGTTGTAGCGCACTTCGAGCATCTTTTGTTCGGAAATATCTATGCCTGTACCAACAGCCCTCGTTGTTTTGCCATGTTTGCCGTACACTGCGGTATAAATAATTTTACGCCACTGATAGAGCCCGTTTGCCGAGTCCTTCCAGCGGACTTCGCATTGAGCTGAGTCGCTGCCAGACAGCAGCTCTTGATACATACGGCGTACTTCAGCCTCGTCTTCAGGGTAGATGCTGCCGTCACCCCAAAAACAGTCGGGAACATTTTCCGTTACCAGCTCATATCCGTAAAAAGTTCTGTTCTCTTCTGATTGGTAAATTCTTTTTTCAGCCATTTCATATATCCAGAAGGTTACTCCCGCCTGTTCAACGGCGATGCGGACTATTTCCTGATTTATCCGCGCTTTTTCTTCCGCTTCCTTCTGTTTGGTAATATCAATAACCATACCTGAGATGGCGCGTATCCCATCTATATTGACAAATTCGGAACGCACCATAATGTGCTTTACAGTACCGTCGCCGCAGACCACTCTCATCTCTGTATCAAAGCGCTTAAGGCCGCGGGCTATACCCTCTGAGATTGATTTCTCTACCGCAGGCAGATCTTCCGCATATACATAATTCTTCACCTTGTTATCGTGTATCCGCTTCATCGATTCGGGAGTGTAGCCGTGGAATTCATAGTATTTATCGTTTGCGTAAAGAAGCTCCCAATCGCCCTCTGCCGAAAGGATAAAGACTCCTCCGTTATTAATTGTGCGGTAAAGATCCAACTGATCCTGGCGGTCACATACATATTTGACTGTCTGCTGGAGCCGGCTGCTCTCATTATCAGCAGTAATATCTTTAACACTGCCGTTCATCACAGAGCGCCCTCCCCATTCAGAGATAACGCCCCTAACGTGAACTTGGCGCACGTTACCCTTACCGGTGCGCACTCTCATATCCCATTCGACAACTACCTTGCCGTCAGCGTTTGCCGCAGCGCTGCTGCAAATCTCTTTGACCTTGGACAAGTCTTCAGGATGCACATAGCCGGAGCATTTATTGTTAATCCACTCAGACATGCTCTCCTTTGTATATTCGTGTATGGCATAATATGCATCGTTACCGTAAAGCAAAGTAAAACTATCATCCATCAACACCGAAAAAAGCGCCGTACCGCTGGCATAGGAAAAAGTGTCAATATAATTGGCAACCTCAGGCGGAAGATATGTTTTTTTCATTAACAGTCCTCTCAATCATCACAATAATAAACGGCTGCGGCGGCTAGGTTCGATTAACCCCACAGACGTGCGGAAAAGGCTCTGTATTGGGCGGCCAAATGAATAACAATCATATAGGACATATCGCCACCCTATTTTTTGACAAAGCACTAAAATATAAAATAATT
>CAZFWP010000006.1:0-13550 GCA_964522805.1 uncultured Synergistaceae bacterium
GTGAAGTACAGGAAATACGATGCCGCCGGACAGCAGCAAAATGGTGTCTATGCAGATATTTTTGAGGAAGAATACAACGATATCATAAACAACCTGCAGCTTCAGATTGGTGAGGATGATTACATTAAATATCTGAAATCCATCCGGGCGCACAAGACTCATGCAGGATATTTCTCTGTTGATAAAAAAGGCAAGATGATTGACAGTAAGGTGGGACGCAAAGAAACCACCTCAGACGATACTGATGCCTACGATTTGATTATGAAAAACAAGGAACTTCTGCTTGATAGAAATCCGAATAGGTCGCCAGTACGTTTTATTTTCTCACATTCTGCATTGCGTGAAGGCTGGGATAATCCGAATGTGTTTCAGATTTGTACCTTGAAGCAGAGCGGCAGCGACGTCCGCAAGCGTCAGGAAGTTGGTCGTGGTCTGCGTTTATGCGTAAATCAGGATGGCGAGCGTATGGACAGCAATGCTCTGGGAGGTGACGTTCATCACGTGAATGTTCTGACTGTAATTGCGAGTGAGAGCTATGACAGCTTCGCAAAAGGGCTGCAGAGTGAGCTGGCAGATGCCGTGGCAGACCGTCCTCGTGCCATTACAGCAGAACTGTTTATTGGAAAAGTCATCAAAGATTCCAAGGGCAACGAACAGGTTGTGGATGCTGATACTGCACAGGCAATTTGCTACGACATGATTGTGAATGGCTACATTGACCGCAAAGGTGTGCTGACAGATAAATACTATGCAGATAAAGCAAATAATGAAGTGAAAGTTGCCGAAGAAGTCGCAGATTCTGCTGCTGATGTCATTGCCATTGTGGATTCTATCTATAACATCAAATCAATGCAGCCGGAGAATGCTCGTCGTAATAATGTGGAGCTTCAGGTGAATCCGGATAAGCTGGCGATGCCGGAGTTCAAAGCATTGTGGCAGAGGATAAATGGTAAATCTGTATATGTTGTTGATTTTGACACCGATGAACTGGTGCGTAAATCCATTGCTTCCATCGATGCAAACTTGCGTGTGTCCAAGATTTTTTTCAAGGTGGAAACCGGAAGTATGAAGGATATTGAGAGCAAGGATGCACTCCTAAGCGGAGCATCCTTCGTAAAGGAAGAATCTGCCGCACACGAAACCGGAACAAAAATTGCGGTAAACCGCGGGGTCCAATATGACCTTGTCGGCAAGCTGGTAGATGAGACCGGACTCACCAGAAAAGCAATAATTGCAATTCTAACCGGGATTCAAGAGCCTGTTTTTGGTCAGTTTAAGGATAACCCAGAAGAATTTATTTTGAAAGCGTCGGCGCTAATTAACGATGAGAAGGCGACGGCGATTATTCAACACGTTACCTATGATGTCCTGAATGAGCGTTATGACACAGATTTATTTACTGAGCCAACAATTAAAGGCAGGTTAAATGAAAATGCGATGAAAGCGCAGAAACACCTGTACGACCATATTGTTTATGATTCCACCAACGAACGGAATTTTGCTGCGGAATTGGATACCCATAAAGATGTTGCAGTTTATGTTAAGCTTCCCAGTGGCTTCTACATCTCAACTCCTGTGGGGAAATATAATCCTGACTGGGCGATAGCCTTCTATGAAGGAACTGTGAAGCACATTTATTTTGTCGCTGAGACTAAAGGTTCCATGTCCTCAATGCAGCTGCGTGAGATAGAGAAGTCGAAGATTCACTGTGCGAAAGAGCATTTTAAAGCGATTAGCGGTAACAATGTTGTTTATGATGTGGTCAATAGTTATAGTTCTTTGCTTGATATTGTAACCAAGTAATAAATAAATATAGCAAATAGCAATGTCTAGGCTGAATGAATATAGAAAGAATTATTTTGTGTGGAGGTATAAACATGGAACGTGGAAAAAGCATAAATCTATTCTTAATGGACGGAAATGCGATTGGCCGTATCAAATGCACTCTTACCAATTGGACGGGCGTCACTTATAAAATTCCGCGTACTGCTCTAGACAAGTGTAAGGAACGCTGTGACCTGAAGCAAAGCGGAATCTACTTCCTTTTCGGTACATCAGACGATACCGGCGATAATATCGTTTATGTCGGACAAGCAGGTGCGCGAAAAAACGGTGAAGGGCTGCTTTATCGTTTACAGGAACACAATCGTAACTCCGATAAGGATTACTGGACAGAAGCTATTGTCTTTACCACATCAAATAATTCATTTGGGCCGACAGAAATCAGTTATCTTGAAAACCGATTTTACCGTTTGGCACTTGAGACACACAGATACAATGTTGTAAACAGCAACGATCCAACTCAGGGAAACGTAACGGAGGAGAAAGAAAGCGAACTCGAAGAGTTCATCGATTATTCCCGCATTGTCATGGGTGCGCTGGGGCATAAGGTTTTTGAGCCGGTTGTTGCGGCAAAAAACACAACAGAGGCCGTCGCTGCTTTCGATGACGAGCCGCTGCTCTATTTTAAGCGTGCCAATATCAATGCCGCAACAGGCCGCCGTACCAGCGAAGGCTTTGTCGTGCTTAAGGAAAGCACCGTCGTTTCTGAATTGAAAAATAGTTGCCCCAAAAATGTTGTAAAGCTGCGTGAGCGTTACAAAAACAGAATCAACTCCAATTATATTCTTACCGAGGACTTGTTGTTTGCCAGCCCATCTGCCGCTGCCGCCTTTGTTGGCGGTTACAGTTTGAACGGCAATGAAACATGGAAAACTGCGGATGGTATTTCACTTAAATACTTGGAGACTAGTGAACGACAGTAATCAAATGCGGTTATTTTTGATTCTGTAAAATAAATTCATAAATATGCAACACATCCAATTTCTCCTTCTGCGAGATATTCGAGTTAATCGCAGCAAAGTTGATTTTTAGTGCGGACATAATTCCTTTTGCAGACACGCTAAAAATGAAGATTCCCTGCCGAAGCAGGGAATCTTTACGCGCTTTGTTGAGGGCTAGCCATAGGCTTGGTAATCTTAATATAAATTCCATAAAACCACTGTATATGTCAAATAAAAACAAAAATCTGAGAGAGTGCGAACAAAAAGTTGGGACAAGATTCATGCGCGCGTTGTATTCGCCTAAGCATCGGGTAAGCTTCCGACTACAAGTGTGCGCATAATATCTTTCCCCCTACATCGCCTCAATCTTTCCCATGAGTTTGTCCGTCAGTTCTTCTATGCCGTAGGGTTTTAGGTCGGCGCAGATGCGTTCGAAGATGCCTTCGGATTTTAGGGTTATTGCGGAGACGGGGTAGTTTAGGTCGCAGCCCCAGGTTAGTTGTATGAGCCGGTAGTCTTGCAGGGAGCGGGCGTTGGCGTATGAGCCTTTGCCTGTGTTTGTTATTTCTTCCACCAGCTTTTGCGAGAGTCCCTCTACGTGTTTGTGGCGGGGGAGCATGTCGTAGATGGTGCCTTTGTCGATTCTGGTTTGTACCATTCTGAATATGTCTATTTTGTCCGCGTCTCTGATTAGCGCCGCCCATTTGTAGGTGTGGAGGGTCATGTTTGTGGGCAGGTCTTTTTTGTTGTGGTATTTGACAGCAGTGAGCACGGTGTTTTTGAAGTTGGCGGAGGCGTCCCAGGTAAATTCGTCTGCGAGTATTTGGGCGGAGAGATCGCCGTGGTCGATGCTGGCGCTGTCTTGGAAGGTTTGGTAGTCTCTGTATTGGGGGAATCTGCCCACATCATGGAGGAGGCCGACGCTTTGGGCTGTGACTTCGTCTTCTGGCTCGTTCCATTCCATGGATTGGGCGATTGCGCTGCTTATTTGGCACACTCTGATGCTGTGCTTTTTTTTAAGCAGGAGCATCGGCGGCAGTTCTCCGTCTGTTTTGAATTTGTCGGTGTAGTTTTGAAACCACTCGCTGATGTTTTCTGTGGTCAACATTGTGTATCCCCTCCATTTTTAAAAATTATAGCACTGTTGCGGCGGCGATATTTAAGGTGTATTAGGCAATGTATGTCAAATTACTATGACGCTTATGTAGTGCTGATAGTATAATGCAGTCGCTTTAAGAAGAATTTGTTGTGTTTAATGAAACGGAGGAAGATAAATGGAGTGGTTTTTTGGGTTGTCTCCGGCTTTTCAGGCCTTGATTGCCGGTTGTTTTACTTGGGGTGTGACTGCTGTTGGTGCCTCGGGGGTTTTTCTTTCGGAGAAGCCCAGTCAGAAGTTGCTTGATGTTATGCTTGGTTTTGCCGGTGGTGTAATGATCGCTGCTAGTTTTTGGTCTTTGCTGGCTCCGGCAATTTCTATTTCCGAGGAGCTTGGCTATCCCGGCTGGCTGCCGCCGCTCGTTGGTTTTCTTCTGGGAGGTATTTCCCTCCGTATTCTTGATATGCTGATGCCGCATCTTCATCCGGCGATGGCGGAGAATAATCCCGACGGACCTCCGTCCACGCTGCGCCGAACCACGCTGCTTGTGCTGGCTATTACTTTGCATAATATTCCCGAAGGCATGGCCGTGGGTGTCGCTTTTGGTGCGATTGGGAGTATGGCGGGTGCGAATACCGCGGGGGCGATGGCTCTGGCTCTCGGCATCGGATTGCAGAATTTCCCGGAGGGGCTGGCGGTTTCTATGCCTCTGCGCCGAGAGGGGCTCACACGGAGCAAGGCTTTTCTTTATGGTCAGCTCTCTGCTATTGTTGAACCTATTTTTGCCTTTATCGGTGCGTTTTTAGTGCAGTTTGCCCGCCCGATTCTTCCTTATGCTTTGGCTTATGCTGCGGGAGCGATGATTTTTGTTGTGGCGGAGGAGGTTATCCCTGAGTCACAGTCAAGCGGTAACGGAGATTTGGCGACGATGGGGCTGCTTTTCGGTTTTGCTGTGATGATGGTTTTGGATGTGGCTTTGGGGTAGTAAGCAATAGGAGTTTGCTGCTGCGCAGATGTCCCTTGTGTGCGTTGCTGTGATATACTTTTTCGATGGGATTTGGCCGGCAACGGAACTAAATCCTGTTTTTGCGTGACAATTATTATAGAACAAGACTTGCCTTTTATAGATGCTGGGAGGAATTTCGTGTGGAGAATCAAATAGCTCTCATTGCGGGGGAAGGAACTCTTCCTGTTGTAATAGCTAGCAGACTTACGGATATGGGACGCGCTCCTGTTGTGTACTCTGTTCGGGAGAACATCGGTGAGTTATCTAAGTACGCTTTGGATGTGGTGAATATTTCCAAGCCCGACTTTGGCTTTACCATAAATGATATGAAAAAACGCGGTGTTGAGAGTATTATCATGGCCGGTACCGTGTCAAAAACATTAGTATTTAAACCCTCACTTTTTGACCTTACCACACAGAAGTTTCTTGCCAGTTTAATTTTCCGCGATGACCACTCTATTCTCGGCGCGATTGTGGATTTTCTGGAGAAGGCCGGTTTTAAGGTCTTAAGTTATCGTGATATCGTTCCCGACCTTCTTGCCACTGCCGGGCAGATTGCCGGACGGAAGGCTACCAAGGAAGAGCTGGAAGATGCGGAGTATGGTTTTTCCATCTGTAAGGTGTTGGCGCCGCTTTCGTTTGGACAGACGGTGATTGTCAACAAGCGTTCTGTCGTTGCTGTTGAGGCGATGGAGGGAACGGACGCGACTTTGCTGCGTGCCGGTTCTCTTTGCAAGGGGGGCACTGTTGCCAAGATGATGCGGCTTGACCAAGATGAGCGTTATGATATTCCCACAGTTGGGCCCAGCACTCTTAAGCACATGGCGCAGGCTCATCTCAATTGCCTTGCCCTTCACGCTCAGTGGACGCTGATTATGGAACCTGAGGAGTTTAAAGCTGTGGCGGAGAAGGAAAAAATTGCGGTTATAGGAGTAGAACTTTGTCGATCTTTATGAGTTCCGGAGAGGCATCAGGAGACCATTATACCGCGGCTTTAGCGCGGACTCTCCGTGCTGCGGGGTATGAAGATGAGATTTGGGGTATGGGCGGAGTAGAATCACGGCATGCCGGTATTAAGATAGAGTGGGACGGCGAGAGGCTGCAGCTTTTGGGTTTTACTGAGGTGCTCTCCGCAATTCCCTCGATTTTCGCGCTGCGGCGCGAGATGGTGCAGCGCATATTGGACCGTCAGCCCGAAGCAGTGGTGGTGGTTGACAGCCCCGATTATCATATGAGGCTTATCGCCAAGCTGCGCGGCAAGGGATACAGAGGGAAGGTTTTTTATATTTCCCCTCCTGCGGTTTGGGCGTGGCGGAGCAGCCGAGCTAATGATTTGCGCGCTACAGTAGATGAGTGTCTGCCGCTTTTTAGATTTGAACATGATTATTTGCTTTCCAGGGGCTGCAATAGCTACTGGGTGGGAAATCCGTTGCTGGAGGAGTTTTCTTCCGGTTCTTTTTGTGAGGTGCCGCCGGAGCTGAGTGATGACAGCCGCTTGGTGGCGTTTCTTCCCGGAAGCAGAGCCAGCGAGGTTAATAGCTTGCTGCCGATGATGGAAAATGTTGCCGATCGTCTTGCTGAGAGTGGTTGGCATCCGGTTTTTTCCGTGGCGCCAGGGCTTAATCAGCGTGTGAGAGAGATGCTTTTGCAAAGATTCGGCGAGAGTAAGCGCGACTATTATGAGGGTGCCGGGCGTGATTTGATGGCTGCAGCTAACTGCGCTATCGGCGCTAGCGGCACGATTACGGTGGAGTCTTTGCTGCTGCGCTGTTTTATGATTGTCACTTACAAGGTTAATCCTCTATCTGCCATGCTGGCAAAGATGATTATTAAGACTCCCCATTTTGCCATGGCCAATATTTTGGCGGGCTGCGAGATGTTCCCCGAGTTGATACAGGATAAGGCTACAGCGGATAATATTTATAATATGGCTGTTAAATGGCTTGACGGAGGAGAAGAGTATCGCTCCGTCATCAGAGACAAAATGGACGAAGCTCGCAAGACTATGGGCGAGCCTGGTGTGTACCGTTACTGGTGCAGCCGTATACTGGAGGCTGTTTGATGCTGAACCTCAGGGACAGGGACGCATGGGCCTCTTATATGCGTCTTCTTAAGTATTGTGTGCCATATAAGAAGCGGCTGATTACCGCTCTTGCCTGTATGGTTCTTTCCGCTGTTTTCGGCATTATTCCGCCGTGGCTGATTAAAAACGTTGTTGACGATGTGTTGATAGAGAAACGGATGAGTATGCTCAACATATTGGCTTGCGGCGTGGTTGTGCTTTATATCCTTAAGGCGGTTTTTGGGTATGTTCATATGTATTTGATGACTTGGGTGGGGCAAAAAGTGGTCATTGATATTCGTCTCGAGCTTTATGACCATACTCAGAGGCTCTCTCTAGCCACTCTTTACAGTAAGAGGTCGGGTGAGTTTCTTTCACGCATCACGAATGACGTCGCTACTTTGCAAAATATTTTGGCGTCGGTGGTTGTTGATTTTGTTGTTCAGGGGAGCACCTTCGTCGGCATCCTCTGCTTTTTGTTTTTTATCAACTGGAAGCTGACGATTGCCACCTTTACCATTATTCCTCTCGCTGTGTTGGTTATTGACCGCGCCTCCAGCAAGTTACGTAAGGTTGGTACGGTAATTCAGGAGCGGCTGGCGATGGTTGCCGCCATAGCTCAGGAAGCCGTATCTTCTATTAGGATAGTGCGGGCTTTCGCTACGGAAGAAGAGGAGTTTCACCGCTTTAAATCTGAGAGTGATAAGCATTTTAAGGCTTTGATGAGAGGAACACAGATCCGCGGTGTCCTTGAGGGTGTTGTCGAGGTTATTTTGATTACCGCATTGGCGATTATTCTTTGGCTGGGCGGCAGGGATGTTATTAACGGCAAGCTTACCGCAGGAGCACTGCTCTCGTTTCTGACATATATCGGCCTTCTGGTGCAGCCCATCAGAGTTTTGAGCCGCGTCATCAGCAATATCCAGCAGGGAGTGGCTTCTGCCGACAGAGTTTTTGAAATACTTGATGAGGCGAACGAGGTCAAAATAGCCGCCAACCCCGTGGTATTAGAAAAAATGGAGGGGCGCGTGAAATTTGAAGATGTTTGGTTTCGTTATATTCCCTCCAAGTGGGTGCTGCAAGGTCTAAGTTTTGAAATTAAGCCCGGAGAAAAGATTGCCGTTGTCGGCCCTACGGGAACGGGAAAATCTACCTTGGCTGATATGGTGATGCGTTTTTATGACCCTGAAAAGGGGCGTGTCACGGTTGATAACGTGGATCTTTGCCAGTTAGAACTGAAATCATACAGGCGGCAAATCGGCGTCGTGCCTCAGGACCCTGTGCTTATGAAGGGCACTCTTGCCTACAATATCGGCTATGGCTATCCCGGCGTTACGGAGGCAGACCTTGTTAAAGCGGCGAAGATAGCCGGTATTTATGACTTTATCGATTCTTTGCCGGAACGCTTTGATACCGAAGTAGGGGAGCGCGGGGTTACTTTGAGCGGAGGACAAAGACAGCGTGTCGCTATTGCGCGTGCTGTTGTCAGAGACCCGCGAATTTTGATTATGGACGAAGCCACCTCGTCTCTGGACGCTCTTGTGGAGCAGCAGGTTCAGGAAGCTATGCAGAACGCCATGGAGGGCAGAACAGCAATTGTTATTGCTCACAGGCTTTCTACAATCAGAGATGCGGATAGGATTCTAGTGCTGGATAAGGGAAGGGTCGCTGAAGAGGGCACTCATGATGAATTGCTAAAACTTGAGGGACACTATTACAGGCTTTTCAGCGCTAGCAACGGAGAACACGGAGAAGATGTCAAAAATACTGCGGAGCTATCTTAAATTTGCCAGGGGCGAAACGAAAATATCCCCTTGGATGCTTTTTTATCCTGTGCAGTTTCTTACTTGTGCATGGATGAAGCTGAGACTGGGGCTTTACGGAAGGGGAATTTTTTCCGTTACAGACCCGGTGCTTCCTGTTGTCAGTATTGGCAATAACAGTCTCGGAGGCACTAATAAGACTCCGATGACGGAGTTGGTTGTCCGCCAGTTTCTCGAAGCCGGTATTGAGGCCGGGCTGGTAAGCAGGGGCTATCGCACTAAGGGGCATCTTCCTCTATGGGTGGGGCAGGACGAGGAGAGTCTCCAACGTGAGACTGCGGGAGACGAGCCTTTGATGCTTGCCAGAAGGATGCCCCATGTCAAAATTGTCGTGTCCAAAGACAGAATTAAGGGTGTTGCACTTTTAGCTTCATTAGGGGCGCAGGTCGCCGTTACAGATGACACCTTTCAGCATCGGCGGATGGCCAGAGATGTGGATATTGTGCTTGTGGATTCTACTTGCCCTTTCGGCAACGGTAACGTCATTCCCGCCGGTTTGATGCGTGAGCCGATGTCATCGTTTTCACGCGCGGATATTATTGTGCTCACTAAGGCCAATCAGGTGTCGGCTTCGGAGATAGCCGCTATCAGAAACAAAATTGAACCATGGGCGGATAGAGATAAGATTTTTACCGCGGACATTGTTCTTGAATCATGGCTGGTTATTGACGGCGAAAAAAGGGATATTATGCCCAAGGACTGCTGCCCGCACGGAAGGTACATCGCTTTTTCCGCTATTGGCAACACCACGGGTTTTTATGACTTCCTAAAGAGCAGGGGCGTGGAGCTTGCTGCCTGCCGCTCTTACAGAGACCACCATATTTTCAGTGACAATGATACATCTGAGCTGGAATCGTTGGCAGCGGAGCTTGATGCAGATGGATTTATTTGCACAGAGAAAGATACTGTGAATCTTAGTGATAATATTATTATGAGCAAGCCGCTTTATGTGCCGCGCATAGCTGTTCAACTGGACGATGAATTGCGTTTTCGCAGGCTGCTGCACGCAAAGCTGAAGCCACGTCTGTTTGTCGCTTCTAACGGGCACGGTGAGGATGCTATCGGGGTTGTATTGGCGAAGAAGATGAGGAAGCGGTTTAAGTCAGCGGAAGTTTCCGCTTTCGCTTTTGTCGGCAGCGGAACTCACTACAAAAGCGAGGGCTTTGAGGTGCTGTCTCCCTCTTCGGTTATGCCAAGCGGCGGGGTGATTAAATACAGCTTATGGGAACTTATGCGGGATATCCGCCACGGTTTGGGAAGCGCCATCCGTTCGCAGATAAGGGCGCTGAGAGCCATTTCGGGGCATTACCGTACTCCGGTCTGTGTCGGCGATGTCTATCTGATGGCGAATATTTTGTGGGGACAGGGGCTGAAGCCCATTCTTCTTGCGACTGCGAAAACGGTTCATCTAAATGGGCATTTGTCCGTAGAGAAGTGGCTTTTAAAAAAGCGCAGTATCTTTGTTTGGACAAGGGACGCGGAAACAGCGGCAGAGCTTAGCGAGTATGGAGTTAACTCCGGGTTTGACGGCAATCCGATTATGGATCTTATTGACACGCCTCGTGCCGATGAATCTCTGTGGGACGGCAATGGAGACAATGTACTGCTTTTGCCCGGCAGCCGGCCCAGAGCCTATGATGACATAAGGCTCGTTCTTGATGCGGCGAGGGAACTTTATAAACGGCGGCACTGCGAGTTTGTCATGGTTCCTGCTCTGACAATAGAAATAAAAAAGCTTACAGAAAATGTCAGCGGCTGGCGTCTTGAGGGAGAACGCCTCATTGATGACGGCGGGAGTCTCACTATTAAAATTTATCATGGGGAAGTAGCAGAAGCTGCTTGCCAAGCTGATCTGCTGATTGGTCTTGGCGGCACTGCAAACCAACTTTGCGCCGGGCTGGGCGTGCCGGTGGTCTCCATCCTTGAGACGGGAAAGCTGCGTCAGAAAAAATTGCTGCGGGAAGCGGAGATTCTTGTTGACGCCAACCCGGTGAAACTCGCCGAGGCGGCTTTTCGGATCTTAACCACACCTGAGCTGGCCCAAGAGATGCGCGAGGCAGGGATTCGCCATTTGGGCGGTATAGGAGCGGTGAACAAGGTTGTTGACTATTGCGGCAAAGAGCTGGGCTGGGATAACCGCTGCTTTGTATACGAAACTTATGGGAGATACCTTGAAATAGAACGCGCATCAAAAAACAGCGCGCATATGGGAGATGAAAATGATGGCTGACTGCCTTAAAAACAGTATTAACCCTGTACAGGTGGGAGATTTGACTGTAGGAGGGGGAAGGCTGGTGATTGCTGCCGGCCCCTGCGCTCTTGAAAGCTATGACGGTGCCTTGCAGATTGCCATAGAGATGAAGAAACTCTGTGCGGAATTTAACTTCGGCTACATATTTAAAGCCTCGTTTGATAAAGCGAACAGGACTTCCATACACAGTTTCAGAGGGCCTGGTATTGACGAGGGGTTGGAATGGCTTGCTTCTATTGGTAGGGAAGCTGGAGTGCCGCTGGTTACTGATATGCACGAACCATGGCAGGCAACGCATCTTGCGCAAGTCGTTGACCTGATTCAAATTCCCGCCTTTCTCTGCCGTCAGACAGACCTTTTGGTGGCGGCCAGCGCCACCGGAAAGCCGATCAACATTAAAAAAGCGCAGTTTATGGCCCCCGAGGATATGAAATCTGTTGTGGGCAAATGCATTGAAGCCGGTAACGACAAGGTTATTCTCTGTGAACGCGGGACAGTCTTCGGCTACCATAACTTGTCTGTGGATTTTCGTTCATTGCCGATAATGAGAGAACTTGGCTGTCCAGTAATGTTTGACGCTACGCACAGTGTGCAGAAACCTGGAGGACAGGGCGAAAGAAGCGGCGGTGACCGCTCATTTATTTTACCCCTTATCAGAGCAGCCGTAGCTATGGGAATAGATGCGCTCTTTATGGAGACTCACCCCGACCCCGGCTGCGCAAAGTGCGACGGTCCCAATATGGTTCCTCTGGACAAAATGCGCGAAGTTCTGCGCCAGGCGGCAGCGATTGACAAGGTTGTCCGTGCTGATATCGGCTTTGCTTCTTTAGGCTGGGCGGAGGATTAAGTATGAATCTGCCTTATGAACGCGAAGAGAAAAAACTGCCGCCGGAGGAGCTGCTCCAAACAGGCAAAGAAATTATTATCAGGGAGGCTGAGGCTCTCACAGAGGCCTCTGCCAGACTTGGCGACGAATTTGTAGCAGCGGCGCATCTTTTGAGCCGCTGCAAAGGGCGCGTGGTCGTTTCCGGTCTTGGCAAATCAGGACATGTGGGACGCAAAACCGCAGCAACTTTAGCGTCATTGGGAGTCCCCGCCTTTTTTCTCCATGCCACAGAGGGAGCGCACGGCGACCTCGGCATGGTCTGCCGCGATGATGTCGGATATTTCCTTAGTAACAGCGGCGAGACAAAAGAGCTGATAGATTTGATACCGTATTTTAAAAGGCTGGGAGCACCGATAATCGCCGTTACCGGCAATGGTGATTCCACTCTCGCTCATGATGCGGATATTGTCCTCAACTGCCGTGTGGAGCGTGAAGCCGACCCTCTGGGGTTGGCCCCAACAAGCAGCACCACTCTGCAAATGGCCATTGGCGATGCGGTTGCCGGCATGTCAACCTTGCTTCTTGGTCTGCAAAAGGAAGATTTCGCCCTTTTCCATCCCGGAGGGGCCCTTGGCAAACAGCTGCTGCTCAGAGTCAGAGACCTGATGGGCACTGGGGAGAGAATGCCTGTGACTAACCATAGAGCTTTGGTGCGCGAAGCCCTCTTTGACATTACCAGCAAAGGCTACGGAGCTACTGCTGTTGTTGATGACGAGGGATTTTTGGTCGGCATCTTTACTGACGGAGATTTGCGCCGCCTGATTGAGAAGTGCGGACTCGAAGGGCTTGACTTGCCGGTGAGCCAAACGATGACGAAAAACCCGCGAGTTATCGCCCCTGATAAGCTTGCGGTTGAGGCAATGCGCATAGTAGAAGAGTGGGAAGTCTCAGCTCTTATCGCCGTTGAAAACGGCAAACCCGTGGGTATGGTGCATATTCACGAGATACTGAAAGCAGGGGTGGCGTAACTGTCGTTTATCAAAGTTATCTACCGGCTTCTCATAAATATCGTCTTTGCCTTGTCATGGCCGCGCCTCAAAAAGAAATACACGGAAGGCTACGACGAACGTAAGGGAAATCCCTCAAAGGACAAACTGGCTTTTTTAGGTGGGATTTCTCCTGTGTGGTTTCATGCTGTCTCTGTGGGGGAAGTTCAAGCGGCAGTGCCGATTATTAAAGCCGCAAGAGACGCTGGTTATACCGAGCCGATAATTATTTCGACCACGACGGAAACAGGCAAGGCGATGGCGCTGCGCTTGGGCGAAGGGCTTTTTGACCTGCACATCTACTATCCATGGGATAAAGCTTGCTTTGTCAAATCTGCCCTGGATGCGGTGAAACCAAAATGTTTTATCACCATGGAGACGGAACTTTGGCCGAATATGCTTTGGATATTGAAAGAGAGAAACATTCCCTCCTTCATCGCCAACGGCAGAATTTCTGACAGAACTTGGCTGAGACTGAGCGGTAAAATTACCCGCCCCATCGGGGCTGCTATATACGGACTTTTTACGGAACTTTTTATGCGCGAAGAGCGAGACCGTCAGCGGCTGATATCTATCGGTGTGAATCAGGAGAAGATCTGCGTTCCGGGGGACACGAAGATCGATGCCCTGCTTGGCAGGCGTGATTACCGAGCTGTG
>CAZFWP010000006.1:13650-36158 GCA_964522805.1 uncultured Synergistaceae bacterium
ATTGGTGTGCTGTTTGAATTGTATGGTCTTTCAAAGGCGGCTTTTGTTGGCGGCAGCTTTGTTGACAAGGGCGGACAGAATATTTTGGAGCCTGCCTCTTGGGGAGTGCCTGTGCAATACGGCCCTCATATGGAAGATTTTGCTGCGGCATCGCGCGAATTTCTGGCCTTGAATATCGCTTCTCAGCTTGCGGACGGTGTTGCTCTAGGTGCAAAATGGCGAACAATAGCAGACGAAAAGGGTGGCGGGGAGGCTCTAAAAAAGCAGTGTGAGAGTTATTTTTCAAAAGCGGAAGGGGCTTCATCGCAAATTTGGGCAAAAATATCTTCTCAAATTGATTAAAGAATTTACATAATTATATAACATAAGGTACCGCCTGCAAAAGGTTGATGTCACCGGAATCGGAGGGATTGTAATGAAGATTAACAAAACGTTGCTTGAAGAATTCTACCTGGGACTGGACGAGCGCTCAAAGGCTGCTTTGGACAGGGCAACCGAGAGGGTCGTAGAGACTAAAAAACGCGGGGGCAAGGTCGCGGTTGTCACAGGCAGCGGTCCAAACCTTCATGAAGGTGTCACTACATTAATTGCCGAGCTGATGGATAAAGGTATCGTGGACGGAGTAACTACCAGTTCCGCAGTGGTTAACCACGAGATGGGCGGCGCGCTTGATCGTGTGAAAATGTGCGATGCTTCGCAGTTTGGTTTTGATAAAGCAAAAATGCCGCGTGGCAATGTTTTTGAGTTTACGGAGTTGTCATGCGAGCAGAAAGATGCTCTCAGAAAAGAGATGCTTCTTGACGAAGAGCTCCTTAAGAAAGGCGACAATGCCAGCGGACACATGGTTATAAAGGCTGCTGCCAACATGGCCTATCCCATGGGGCTGCGCACAGAAAAGCTGGCCGAAGAGATACTGGGGCTTTGCCGTCAGTCGGGACTTCCTTTTGAGACCATCGCCGGCTGGGGCTGTGACCCCAAAACGATGCTGGGTAAGGGAGCCGAAAAAAATATCCCCGTACTAGTGACCATTCCGCAGATGGTTGGCGGCGGACACGTGGGGTTGTCTGTCGGCGACAGTATCCCCATTGCTGAGCGCTCAAGCAGAATAGCTTCAATGCTTGGGAGCGCAGACGTTATCATCGAATCGGCCGTAGCTCTGACTCAGGAAATTCACGACGGCCCCTTTGAAACATATACAGGGCATGGAATTTGGTCGTGGTGGCAGGGACAGAGTGTCTACAGCCTGGAAAATAAGACCTTAATCCGTTTTGACCTGGACGAAAATCTTCGCAAGGCACAAGATATACAAAAAGAGAGCGCCATTATTCAGGAGGCTATCGACAAAGGGCTGCCAAAGACAAAAATATCGAAAATACCCTTCCGTATGGAAATGTCTGCCTTCGCACGTCATGAAGGCAGTATCCCCGTCATTGGCGATATCGGCATGATTTGGCCTGTATTCGCCTGCAAAATAGCTGACGAGCTTGGAATAGAACTCGACTTCATCAGTTACAAGCAGGAGACTGAGGATGGCAAACTGATGCGTGAGTGGATTGTTGACAATGTACGCTATCTAGACAGAGAGAAAATGCTCTCAAAGTTCAGAGAGTGGAAGGAACAAAGATAATGCCCTTGCCGAAGATACTTGGGGTTATTCCTTCACGCTACGCATCTTCCAGACTCCCTGGCAAGCCGTTGGTTGATATTTGCGGGCATACGATGGTCGAACACGTCTACAGACGCGCGCTTGCGTCAAAAGTATTCTCCCGCCTGGTAGTGGCTACCGATGACCAAAGAATCTTTGATGCGGTGAGCGCTTTCGGCGGCGAGGTAAAGATGACACGCTGCGACCATGCTGACGGTTCCAGCCGTGTCGCGGAAGTGGCGGAGCAGATTGAAGCGGACTACGTCATCAATGTCCAGGGCGACGAACCGATGCTGGATCCCCGTATGCTCAAAGAATTGGCGGAAGGTATCATCGCTGATAAAGGCTGTGACTCTGCTACCATGTGTCTGCCGATAAAAAATGAAGAAGATTTTAATAACCCAAATATTGTAAAGGTTGTCCGCGCTCAAAGCGGCAGAGCTCTTTACTTTAGCAGATCGCCAATCCCTTACCGGCGAAATGAAACGGAATGCCCCTTATGGGAGCATATCGGAGTATACGCTTTCACCAAGGAGTTTCTGCTGAAGATGGTAAAGCTGCCGGCAACACCTCTGATGCGCACCGAATCTTTGGAGCAGCTGCGTATATTGGAGCACGGATACACGATGACGGTTATTCCCACGCGCTATCCTTCTGAAGGCCCCAACGTCAACACGCCTGAGGACCTCGAAAAGGTGCGGGAAATAGTTTCTAAGTCTGGAAACATCGGCAATTGGAATCTCTAAACAAAGTCAGAGTAATATTACTGCTTAACGACACAGACGCCTCTCACCTCACACAGAGCAGGGGCGTCTCTTTGTGGCTTGCCAACCATACGGGAGCGGAAATCTTGGAAATGGAAGTTCCTCTGTTAAGCGGCGCTGCTAGAAAACGCGCTGACGCCGCGGCCCGCAAACTAGCCGGCGGCAATAGGCGTGATGCCAGAGACTGGCTGACGATGGCGGACGGTGACTCCTTAGTGCGCCGTGTGGGTGCCTCCTTTGCCGAGCTTGGAGTTAGAGAGGGAGCACGCGACATTTTGATAATATCGGCAGGAGAAGCTGCCGCCCCATACAACCTGGCCCTGGGATATATCTGGAGGTGTCACTGCGCTACTGTAATGCGCCCAGGTATTGTGACCACAGACCCCTTTGACTTTGCCATAATAGCGGACCATGAATTTCCCGAAAGAAAACCAAATATTTTTGTGACTCTCGGAGCGGTAAATTCCATACAGAAGGAAAATCTGTTTAGCGAAGCGCAAAAGTTTCTCGAGTTTTACCCGCCGAATAAAAAGCAATCGCCGAAATGGTCTGTCATTATCGGCGGAGATGATGATAACTACACGATGACCCCTCAATGGGTGAAGCGGAATTTAGGTCTTTTGCTCCGCAGCTCGGTAAACGCCGAAGCGGAACTCTACATACACGTATCTGAAAAAATAAGCACTCAAACGGCAAAAACAATCAGCCAAATAGCCATTCATGCGGAAAATATCCGCTATCTGGGGTGGGAGACGGAAGAGTCCTATAACCCAATTGCGGCGATGTTGGGTTTTTCTGATGCCGTGTTCTGCACAGAAGACCTGCACGACAACATAACAGAAGCAATTACCGCGGGAAACAAAGTGGTGCTGATGAGGACGGAAGCGAAAAGAAATTTAAAAAAGGTCCTTCAAGATATCACCGCGTCGATGATCAAAGCCGGTGCTGCGCCTCAGTCACTGCTTTGGGGTAAACCGAAATATGATATGCTCTTTGACCATTTTCTGCGTTACGAACTGATGTTGGAGTTTAAAACCTGGCAGAAATCGCGGCACGGCTTGGTGCTGTCGCAGTCGGCAGACCGGCTTGTGATCGCGGAAGATTTTAACGAAGCCAAACGCGCTGCAGAGTGGATAATCAACAACTGGGGCTAAAATAGCTCATATACAGTATTTTCCCATATTGGTCTGCGCTGAAAAGTCTGTTATGATAAACAGAGTGGAACGAGGAAGCAACTGGTATGTGCCGTATTTTACGGCGTAAGTGAAAGGAATGATTTGATGAAGAAAACAGTAACCTCCGTATTAGCGCTCGTTGTGTTCATCGCACTCTCTTCAATGGCGATAGCCGCAGAAAAGCAGGCTGAGCCGCAGAAAAACGAAGCGGCAGAAGCCATTGCCCAGATTACAGGAAGCAGCAAGGCCCCACAGGCAGCTTCTGATGACAAGAAAACAGTTGATAAAAAATCGGCGGAAAAACCCGCGCCTGCGGCAAATACAACTCCTGCAAAACCCACTGCTACCCCGAAAACCACACCCAAGACCGCTTCAAATGATATAACAGCGAAATCAGCTGTCTCATCCGCAGATGTTACGGTAATCGCCGGACGTCCTCTCAAGCCGTCACCTATGAAGCCTGGTGTGCCTGAATCAAGAGAATCTCTCCTTGTTAGCCCCGAGTGGCTTCTCAAAAATAAAGGTAACGTTATAATCGTCGACGCTCGTCCCGAGAGTCTATATGCAGGCGGACATATTTCCGGAGCGGTGAACGCCTCTTGGACGTACTTCGCCAATATGACTGCGCCCACAGGAACAATGAAATACGGAACCATATTCAACAATACGACAATGGCTAAGAGAATCGGTGCTCTTGGCATTAATGGCAAGAGAACTGTTATCGTCTACGACGATGCCGGCGGTTGGGGGCAGAGCGGTTGGACTCTGTGGATCCTCCGCATGAGCGGCATCAAAAACGCCAAAATCCTTGAAGGCGGACTCACCGGCTGGAAGACCGCCGGAGGCAAAGTCACCAAAGCTGCTTCAAGAAACAAAGCTGTTGCTTTTAGTATCAAAAAATACGAGCCTGACTACGTTGTCGATACAGAATGGATCGACAACAACCTTGGCAAGCAGGGGCTGGTGCTTCTTGACGTTCGTACCCCCGCTGAATACAAAGGCAAAATTCGTCCCTTCCAGGAGAAACGCGCCGGACACCTGCCGGGAGCTTTGAATATTGAAATGCAGGAGTTTGTCTCCTCAGACTATACAATCTTAGATGTCGCAAGCATCACAGAAAAACTCGCCAAGGCCGGTGTCACTCCCGATAATGAAATTGTCATCTACGACACCGCCGGTGTGCGCGCCGCCTTTGTCACTATGGTTCTTCGCTATGCCGGATTCCACAAAACACAGTGCTATGACGAAGGATTCCAGGCATGGGCGGGCAGAGCTGACCTCCCACTTGAAAAAACCGAATAAAGATCGGCAAGATATTACCGCGGTAAACTTTTCGGTATGACCTGCGGCAGAGTAAAAACAAAAAGAGAGAAACGGCACAATCCGTTTCTCTCTTTTTTATTATTCGCTAATTATAAAAAAGAACTACTCATCTTGGTTAAACTAAGGATAGGAGAACGGCAAAAGCGGCTGAATGTGCCCTAAAGACTAAAGATCTGCGGGACGTCGGCGTTTGCCGGATCTGCATCAGAAAAACAGCAGAGAGAGATTCAAAGAGCAAAGCGGCTAATAACGTGCAAGTATTCCTTTAAGCTTATCTTCGTCAATATTACCTCCTGAAATAACGACTGCTGTTTTGCGCCCGCGCACATCAACCTTGCCGGCCAGCAGTGCCGCGACACATACAGCCCCCGCCCCTTCCACCACCTGATGGTGCTCCCTATGAAGGAAGGCGATGGCGCGGGCAATTTCTTCTTCAGTGACCTCATAAATCCCCGTCACACGTTTTTTCGCCAGAGAGAGGAGGCTTTGAGGAATATAACCAGCCAGCCCGTCTGCTAGTGTCTCCAAATAAGTAACCTCTTTTACAATACCGTCAGGCCAAGAGACCACCCAAGGGTTGGATGCCTCAGACTGCACGCCCCAAATCTCTACTTCGGGATTAATGGCTTTGGCTGCGATGGCGATGCCGTTCATCAGTCCACCGCCTCCAGCCGGTATCAAAAGCAGCTCTGTATCCGGTTCGTCCATAAACATCTCAAATCCCGCCGTGCCCTGTCCTGCGATTACCGCTGGATCTTCAAAAGAAGATACGTAGGTCATGTTGTTTTCAATCGCGTAGTTATGAGCCGATGACTCCGTGAAATCATAATCTCCTGCGCAAATAACCAGCTCGACAAATTCTCCGCCTCTGCGCTTGATGGCTTGTTTTTTCGTTTCGGGACAAAGAGCGGGTACAAAAATTTTAGTGGCGATACCAAGCTCTTTGGCCGCAAGAGCCACTCCCTGTCCGTGGTTGCCGCTGGAGCACGTGACAACGCCTAGGGCGCGCTCAGCCTCATTTAAAGAATTCATCTTGTAAAGAGCTCCGCGTAGCTTAAAGGAGCCGCACAACTGTTGGTTTTCCCACTTAATGTAGACGGGAGCCTCGGCAATCTCGCTTAAAGCATAAGAATATTCCGTTGGTGTGTGCCTGACACGCTTGCTCAAAAAACGATAGGCTTTGGCTACATCGGTGATGGTAGGATCAATAGGAAGTTTGCTCATTTGTACGCCTCCGGTTGTTTAATTTTTACGAGACAACTATAACACATAGCGAATAAATAACAGCGGCTCAAGGCGTTAGCCACAATTAAAAATTATTGCGATTAGCAGCCTGCGAAAAACAAAGATACGCGCAGCCGTGTTAACAGCAACAGTCTCCGTCATTTCCTAGGAGTTTGTCCATAATGGCGTATGCGCAGCCTGTGCCGGGCGTCACCGATATTGCGCCTGCGGGACAGTTGTTCGCACAGGCACCGCACTCAATACAGCGGTCTTTGTCGCAGATAATGGCTTTTTTGTTTCTAATTTTAAAAATTCTGTGCGGGCAGACTACCTCACACATTCCGCAGCCCACGCATTTAAGGGCGTCAAGTTTTAATGTTACCACACCATCGATATACCGGAATTCCATCTAAAACACCACCTAAATAATAAAGGAAATGATCCTGAGAATAATACCCGACAAAAGGGTTCCCAGCATAATGGGGATTGCCTGCCGCATCTCCTTTTCCACCCCCGAAGGCGAGGTGAAGGTACTGCAGCCGGTGAAATTCATTGCGTAAAAAGCGGCTATTGCTGGATACATCAGCATATACGACATGATGCGCAAAACCTGTGCGGAGTTTCCAAATGGCAGCACCAATACGGAGGCAGCTCCCCACAAAAGACCGAGTAACGCACCCTTAGCGGAAAAGGGCCGCAGCGGTATCAGCGGCAGCAATGCCGGTGTTACCAATACTCCGGCTACAACAGCTCCCAGCAGCCCGAGATAATCAAACCTGTCAACAGGCAGAACGCCAAAGGCGTTTAATATTGCCATTACGCCTGCGGCCTGAGTAACTTGGGGTGCTGCTGCGGCGATTTCTATAGGGGTCAAAATCATCCTGTCTGCGAAAGTAAATTTTACCTGGCGCATATCCTCAGTGGCTTTCATGCCGCAGTCAAGAAAAGCCGGCAGCTCTTTTGCTCTTATCGGTCCGAAAATCACCGAAAAACCTGAATATTTCTGCACTTTAAAGGCGGAGACTCCTGAGGCGCAAAGCTGTGGCAAAATGATAGTTTTGTGGGCAACGATACTTTTTAAGGCTACTTTCTCAAGTTGCGCTATCAACTCTGCTGTGCCGAAAGTTCCTTTGCCGGCGGCGCACCAAACATTTATTCCGTTGGTATCGACAACAACCAGCCAAATATTTCTGTTTGTAAGTTCACGTCTTAGTATATCTACTGTAAGTTTAAAATTAGCTGTGACCAGAACGGGAGAATTTTCATCGGCGGCGCCTATTTTATAAAGCCCCGGTGCTACAGTATAATGCATTCTGCCGATTCCCAAACGGACTTTTATCGTACCTAGCACGTCACTCAGAGAAAGCTCTGTGCTGAGTTCGCAAACGGCTGTTTTCGCTTCGCAGTCATTACCGCAACATTTGGAGGTCAAAGCTCATTCCCCTTTTCAACAGGTATTTTTAGATTTATATAGAATATTATACATGGTTGTTATAGATAACTTAAAAATAAACTGCAAATGTCAAGATACTCTATCTTATCACACATAATCACACAAAGGCGGGCATTACAGGAAAAGAGCTCAGCATTTTTACTGTCACTTAAGGTGTGAAAACAACGATGATACCGGCTTAAGAATATGCTGCGTTTCACTAAAACAAAAAAATCTGTTATGCTACTGTCAATTCATAGGTCAAAGGACGAGGATCTATCAATGCGTGCTCTTTTGCGCTAACTGTTATGTGTCGGTATACTTGTATCTAATAAATATAAAAAATTTTGCACTGACTCGGTACAGAAATAACGTTATGACATCAAGAACTTTAATAACTTACAGCAGTTAACACCTCGAGACGCAGCTGCTTTATTATTGAAATTCTAATAATATGAGGAGAGTTATGATGAAAGTACTGTTTATTGGTTTTGGCAATGTGGCAAAAGAAATGGCGAGAATCCTGATCGATGAGCACCTTTACCCCAACTTAAAACTGCCTGTGACCGTCATTGGAATATACACCGGACGTCACGGCGGCATCGAAGACGCAGGCGGGCTTGACTTAGCAAAAGTACTGGACAATTTAAAAAAACAAAAAGCCCTCACAGAGAACGGTGCCCGGCTTTCGTCGCTGACGCCTCTTGAAGCCGCCGAGACCCTCGACTATGACGTGCTTGTAGAACTCTCGGCACTTTCAATAGAAGGAAAGGGCGAACCGGCGGCCTCCCACATCAGAGCAGCGCTCAGACGGGGAAAATCTGTCGCTTCGGCAAACAAAGGGCCGGTCTCATTTCACTATCACGAGCTTGCCGTACTCGCGGAAAAAAATAACGCCGAATATCTCTTTGAATCTGCGGTGATGGACGGAGCCCCAACCTTCAACCTTGTTAAACGGTGCATGAAGGGGACAAAAATCACCGGGTTCAGCGGTATCCTAAACGGGACGACGAACTTTATCCTCTCATACATGGAAGATGGCGGTACTCTGGAAGAGGGGATAAAACAGGCTCAGTCTGCCGGCATAGCGGAAGCAGATCCCTCTATGGACGTGGAGGGCTGGGATCCGGCAGCCAAAACCGCCGCCTTGGCTAATGTGCTGATGGGCTGCAATATTACGCCGCTTGATGTAAAGAGAACGGGGATTAGGAACATCACTCCGACGATGGCTCAAGATGCGCTTAAAAGAGGGAAAAGATTGAAGCTGATTTGCCGCGGCAGGCTGGAAAACGGGACAGTGAAAACAAGTGTTGGGGTGGAAGAAGTTGATAAGAGTGATATAATGGCACTCATTTCCCACTTTGGTTCTGCTCTCCGCTTGGAATCAGATTTGATGCACCCCAACACGTTGGTGCAGGAGTGCCCGGTACTGATTGACACAGCTTACGGATTAATCGAGGACTTGCAGACAATAGCGGAAAGAAAAAAATTTTGCCAGAGGTAACATATTATCAGGGGGCGTAACAGCTATGAGCTATCCTATCTTGAGGGTACACAGGGATAAAATACGTGAAAACGGAGAAATATTGATTAAAGAGTCAGCTAAAAACGGAATCACTCTATGGGGCGTAACAAAAGGCATCTCAGCCTTTCCTGAAATAGCCCAGACATTCAAAGAGGCCGGGTTTAAAGTTATCGCTGACAGCAGAATGGCTAACATCAGGCGCATGAAAGAGTGCTTTCCTGAATTGGAATATGCCCTGATACGCATACCGATGCATTCTGAGCTCGATGAAGTGGCGGAACTTTGCGACTACTGCCTGATTTCCGAAACGCCGACTATTATGGCTCTTGCCGAAAAATGCGAGAAACTGGCTAAAACGTTAAAAGCCGTCATCATGTTTGATATGGGAGATTTAAGAGAGGGGTTCTGGCATACGGAAATCCCTAATTTGGGTAAGGCTCTGGGCAAAATATCTCCATACCTAAAGATAGCGGGCGTCGGGGCCAATTTCTCCTGTGCCAGCGGAGTACTGCCCACCAGAGAGAACCTGACTCAGCTCTCATCTTACGCTGCTGAGCTTGAAAAATATCTTGGGTATAAACTGGAAATTATCTCCGGCGGCGGCACCTGCTCATTCCACCAGATGCTCCATGGGCGGCTGCCGCAAACGGTTAATTCTTTGCGTATCGGAGAAGCCGTGCTGCTTGGATATGATACCGCTTTCAACGACAACTTCTCTATACTTAACCATGATACAATGGAGATCGAGGCGGAGCTTGTGGAAGTAAGGACAAAGCCGACCCTGCCCATAGGACTGATAGGTCATGACGCCTTTGGCAATGTGCCTGTTTTTGAGGACAGAGGCAACCGCCGCAGGGGTATATTGGCTATAGGCAAGCAGGACGTGCGCATCGAAGGTCTGGTGCCGTTGGATGAGGGCGTTAAAATTATTACCGCTTCGAGTGACCATCTGCTGGTGGACCTTGAAGACGCTGCCATAGACTATAAACTGGGAGACATACTCAGATTCAGACCTGACTACACCGCCATGCTTTCTGCCTCAACATCCCCATATGTGACGAAAATATTTGAGGGTAAATAGGCTTATCGGCGAATAATATCAGTCAATTATAAAAGTATAAAAGAGGTAAGGCTCGGCAGACGGGCCTTACCTCTTTCACATTTTAAAGTGTTAAAGGAGAATACGGTTCAATGCAAATGGTTTATTGTTTATATATTCTTACTATAAAAATTTATTTAATTAGGTAAAAAATATTTATTTCCTTTGAAACGCTTGTATTTATGGGTATTTAATGCTATTGTTAAACCAGTAAGTGTGCTATTACCAAATAATTTAAATGGAGGAAATAACATGTTACTAACAAATCCTGTAGTTGTTTCAGTTGGCGTAATGATTCTTCTCTGTCTCTTCAATCTTAACATTGTTTTGGCACTCCTAATTGCAGCCATCGCCGCCGGCATTTCCGCAGGCATGGGTATCCCTGATGTAATGGGGACGTTGATCAGCGGAATGGGGGGTAATTCAGAAACAGCTCTGGCCTATTTCCTTTTGGGAACATTTGCAGTTGCCATTAATAAAACAGGGCTGGCAACAGTAGCCTGTAAGAGAATCGCAAAGGTAGTGCGCGGACGTAAAATGGTTCTTCTGCTTATGCTTGTTGGTATAGCTTGCCTGTCGCAGAACCTTGTTCCCGTTCACATCGCTTTTATACCAATCCTTGTCCCCCCCCTTCTTTATCTGTTTAACGAACTCAAGGTGGACCGCCGTCAGGTAGCCTGTGCTTTGGCTTTTGGACTTAAGTTTCCTTATATAACTCTTCCCGTAGGTTTCGGACTTATTTTTCATGGCATCCTTGCCAGCGAGATGGGACGCAACGGCATTAACGTCGCCAAAGAAGGTGTCTTTCACTTTACTTGGATAATCGGTATCGGTATGGTTATCGGTCTTTTGACCGCTCTTTTTATCTCCTACAACAGACCAAGAAATTATGAGAACAAGCCGATAATAGGCGGTACAAACGAAGAAATCGAAGATCGTTTCACAAAAACACACCTTCTTACCACTCTGGCCGTCTTTGTGGCGTTCGGTGCGCAGCTTTGGGCCGGATCTCTGCCTCTTGGCGCCTTGGCTGCTTTGGTAGTAATGATCCTGACCGGTGCGCTCAAATGGAAAGATATTGACGACTCCTTCCTTGGCGGACTTGAAATCATGGGACTTATCGCTTTCGTAATGCTTATCGCCGCCGGATACGGCAATGTCCTTCGTGAGACAAAGGCTGTTGACCAGCTTGTCAGCAGTGTCGTTGGTATTGTCGGAGGCAGTCCTTTCTGGGGCGCGTTCTTGATGCTGATGGTAGGTCTTTTGGTGACAATGGGTATAGGTACATCTTTCGGTACCATTCCTGTTATTGCTGCCATCTACTGCCCACTCTCACTGCAGCTTGGTTTTTCAACCGGTGCGACAGTGTGCCTTATTGCTGCGGCTGCCGCTCTTGGAGATGCAGGATCTCCCGCCTCGGATACTACGCTTGGCCCCACTGCCGGACTTAACGCCGACGGGCAGCACAATCATATTTGGGATACATGCGTTCCGACCTTCCTTCACTATAATGTTCCTATTTTTATTGCCGCAATGGTTGGAGCTCTAATTCTTTACTAAAGTTTTTGATGTTTCTAAATAGATAAAGTGAAAGAGGCAAAACAATTTATCCTGTTTTGTCTCTTTTTCTTTGCTGCAGCGATTTTTAAAGTTTTATTATTCAATATCAGTGACTTTATGTTAGACTTTACTGGTTCTTGTTTTACAGGAGCTTTTAGCGTAAGCTGCGCTATTGCCAGTCTTGAATTTATAAGAAAGGGGGATTTGCCATGATGAGCAACTATTGGCGCGGGGTCGCCTACAGCTTAATGGCAGCTTTTTTTTGGGCTGTTATGAGCCCAATTGCCAAGGTCCTTAGCGCTGCCGGCATCAATTTGATTTCGGTAATGGCTTTCCGAGGGATTTTTGTAGCTGCTACAATGGCTCCTTGGCTTTATTTCATGCGGGGAAAAGCTTTCTTTTTCCCGCCGCGCAGCGAATTGATTTTTTACCTGAATTCGGGAATGCTCTCCGTGGTTTTAGCAGGAGGCGGATTTTTGATGTCTTTGGCGTATTTGTCGGTAGCTGAAGCTCTGATTCTTCACTATACCTTTCCGCTGGTGACAATGCTGGGCTCAATGTATATAACTCATGAAAAACCCAGTCCTATCCAGATAATTGCCGGTTTTATGATAATTGCCGGAGTCTACTCAGGGATGGTTGGCGGAGATAAGACTGTGGCTGGGATGTCCATTCCTGGTGTCTTCTGGGGGGCGGTCGCTGTTTTGGGGATTTCCGGACAGGCCATTTTGGCGCGCTTAAATGTTAAAAAACATCAAGTTGATGCTATGGGAATGTTATTTTTTGGTCATTTAATCGGCGGTATTGTGTTGATTGCATTAAAATCCTTTTTTATCGGCTGGAATGACCTAAATAATTTTACATATTGGTACTTTACTATTCTGCTGCTGCAGGCTTTTTCCGGAAGTCTGATTGCTTACGGGCTTTTTTACTCTGCATTAAAAATAATACCGGCAGCTACCGTAAGTTTGCTCTGTTCTTTGGAAATGGTTATCGCCGTAATTCTGACAGCAATGATTTTGGGAATTATTCCTTCAATTCAAGAAATATTTGGCTGCGTAATTATCATTTTGGCGATTGTTTTGGTGACATTTCCCAGCAAAAGAAACAATTAATATTTGAAGATAATCTTGACTCTCAGGTTCAAAAAAGGTATAAAATATTGGTGTTTTCATCTTACTTGTTCATTATATAGGACTTTAGCTTGTTGAGGAGGAGATATTATTGTCAGCACAGGTAAAGAGAGATTCCTTCAGCACCACGCTAGCGGCTCTCATGGTCGCATTAGGGTCGGCTGTTGGTCTTGGCAATATTTGGAAGTTCCCATACATGACGGGAACCGGCGGTGGCGGAGCATTCTTAGTCATTTATCTGTTTTTCGTTTTTGTCGTGGCCGTACCGGTGATGATCAGCGAATTTGTTATTGGACGACGCTCAAGACTCAATCCTGTAGGCGCGTTTAAAAAACTGGAAAATAACGCCAAGACGCCTTGGGCGGGAATAGGTTTTATGGGCGCTCTTTCGGCGTACCTGATTATGTTTTTCTACAGCTGCGTTGCCGGTTGGGTTTACTTTTACACATTTAAAGCGGCGATAGGCGCTTTTGCCGGCGTTAATGCGGAGACGGCGGGAGCGATGTTTGGCAGTGCCATAGGCGCAGGTGCGGCAGGGGGCTCTTTCTTCTCTGCTGCAGTTTTGTCGCCGATCTTCTGGCAGATTCTTGTTCTTTGTGTTATTGGCACGATAATTTCTCTCGGTGTTTCCAAAGGCATTGAAAAGGCAATTAGAGTAATGATGCCGGCTCTCTTTGTGCTTTTGATAATCTGCGTCATTCGAGCCCTGACTCTTCCAGGAGCAGGTGATGGTCTGAAGTTCATCTTTCATGTAGACTTCTCGCAGGTTACTCCTGCTATTGTGCTGGCGGCGATGGGGCTTGCCTTCTTTAAGCTCTCTTTGGGAATGGGGACGATGATTGCCTACGGTTCATACTTTACCGAAGAGGCCGACCTTTCAACGGCTCCGCTCAAAATAGCTGTTGCTGATATTTGTGTGTCAATGCTTGCTGGACTGGCAATCTTCCCTACGGTGTTCTCCTTTGGACTTGAACCGGGCGCCGGACCGGGATTACTTTTTGTAACTATTCCGCTGGTCTTTTCGCAGATGCCGTTCGGGCAGGTATTGCTTTTCGCCTTCTTCCTGCTCACCGCTTTCGCGGCAAACGGTGCGATGCTTTCGTTGGTTGAAGTGCCGACAATATGGATGTCCGAAGAATTTAACATGCCCCGTAAGAAAGCGGCTTTGATCAACTGTGTTATTATTGGTGTAGTGGGTGTGCTTGCATCCTGCTCTGCAGACAGCTCTAGCTTCCTTGGCAGCGTAAAATTTTTCGGTAAGGGATTCTTTGACCTATTTGACTTCCTCTCATCAAATATTTTGATGCCCCTTGGAGGCCTGTTAATTACACTCTATACCGGTTATAAGATGAAATCTCAAGATCTTACTGACGAGCTCACCAACCATGGCAAGCTTGACAACAGCGGGAAAGTGGCTGTTATCCGTTTTCTTTGCCGCTATGTGACTCCCGTGCTTGTGACGGTGATATTCCTTAGCTCCATTGGTCTTCTGAAGATCTAACTTCAACACGCAATAAAAAGGGAGTATCGGCTAGCCGATACTCCCTTTTTATTGCGTCTGCCAATGAAAAAGCACTTACTTGACGATTTTTTTCTCCAGCAAGCCGTCATCTTCGGGTGTAGAGGTGAATGTTTTTAGCAGCCAAGCCGCAAAACGGTTTTTGCCGTCTATATGTATGGGACTTGCTGTTTGTGGTAATGAGTGGTGAAGGGGCTTTTGACATTTTTTTATAGCTTTGAGCATAGCGCAAAGTTCCTCTACCTCGTCTTCGCTAAGTGCGGTGAAATTGTTCAGTCTCTGTTGAATGAAAGCGATATTTTCATTGTCAATGTTTTTTAAGGTGCCGCTCTGCATCAGTCGGCTGGCGATAACGCCTGTGAGCATACTTATGCAGGAAAGGCCCACAACCATTAAAAACATTCCCACCAGCCTGCCCCCTTGAGTCACGGGGACGACATCTCCGAAACCTGTTGTGCTTGCCGTGACAAAGGCCCACCAGAGCCCATCCTCATAGCTTCTGTCCTCGAATCCGGCAAAGAGCATTGCTGCCACGACAAGCGATGTGAGAGAAATAGCCGCTGTGTAGTGGAGTTGGTTTGTCTTGATGAATCGCCGCTGCATAACAAATGTTCTTGTTAAGTAGGCGAGAAATTTGATGATAAAAGTGGCGTTGAGGATGTTGGCGGCTGCATCTGCCATTCCCATTGCGGATATAACCTCTTCAAGGATTAGGAACGGGGTTATAGGCACGATGGAGATGAATTCTGCGATATGGCTGGTAACGAAGTGTTTTTTACTGTCTGTCAGCGTAAGCCGGACAAAGTAGTCGAGGACGAAGATAATCCATGTGGCATGGCAAAAGATAAACATTGCCATACCTTGCTCACGGGGAGAAAAATAATTTAGCCCGATGGAGATAATCGCGAATAGGTCAAGAAGAGCTAATATTGGCAATGTGATCTCGTACGCCTTTACCAGCCTTTTCTTCATCGTTACTTTCATTTTTCGCCCCGCACTTTCGTCCTGATTATTTAAACATTGCTCTTGCTGCCCAAAGACCGGAGGCTGAGGCCTGAATAACTCCGCGTGTCACTCCTGCACCGTCTCCTGCGGCGTAAAGCCCGGGTATGGAAGTTTGCAGTCCCTTATCTAGTGCGACCTTTAAACTGTAAAACTTGACTTCTACTCCATAAAGAAGTGTGTGTCCGCCGTTTATTCCGGGGATTATATTGTCAAGAGCGGCAAGCATCTCCATAATCCCTACCAAGTGTCTGTAGGGTAAAACGCAGGCAAGGTCACCGGGTTCGGCTGTGGCAAGTGTAGGATTCACCAGTCCTCTGGCAATTCTTTCCGGAGTTGAGCGCCGCCCCTTGCGCAGGTCTCCCAAGCGCTGAACGATAATCCCCCCTCCAAGCATATTTGCCAGGCGGGCTATATGGCTGCCGTAGCCTATCGGGTCGTTAAATGGCTTGGTGAATTTTGTTGAGACGAGAATAGCGAAGTTGGTGTTTGTTGTTTTTTTGTCATTTTCTCTGTTGGAATGTCCGTTAACAGTCAAAATGTTGTGATGGCTTTGAAATTCTGTGGTTACTTCGCCGTGCGGGCACATGCAGAAGGTGCGTACCCTGTCGTCAAATGTTGGCGTATCCAAAATAGCTTTTATCTCATAAAACTGGTCGGTGATGTCTTCTGCCCAAGCGGAAGGTATTTCCACGCGTACTCCGATATCAACGGGCAAAGATTCTATTTCCAGCCCCAGGCTGCGGACGGTCTTTTCCATCCAAGCCGCCCCCTCGCGTCCAGGTGCGAGCAGTACTTTAGGTGCGTAAAGCTCTTCTCCGTTTTCGAGGGCCACTCCCGCCGCTGAGCCGTCGCTGTTTAGCAAAACATGCGAGACTGCCGTAGAGGTCATAACATCGCAGCAGTTTTTCATTCCCTGATAGATGTCAGAGAGTATTTTTTTAGAACGGTCTGTCCCCATATGGCGAATTGTGGCCGGTATGATGTCAAGTCCCGACTGCAGAGCTTTTGCGATAACTTTCTTCGCCAGCTCTCCGTCGGGTTTAAAAAGAGTGGTGCTGGCACCGTTATCGAGGTATACCTTGTCTGCTTCATCGATAAGAGATAACAGTTCGCCGCGCCCGCAGTATTCTTCCAGGTTGCCGCCGAATTCGGGAGTCAGAGTCAGTTTGCCGTCACTGAAAGCTCCGGCTCCACCCCAGCCGCAAACGACGTTGCATGGTTTACAGTGAACACATTCCGGCGCGCCCAACTTCATCGGGCATACACGTGCGTTTATAGCCCGTCCCTTTTCCAGAATGATAACCTTTTTACCCATACGTGTGAGTTCCAGTCCGGCAAAAAGTCCTGCCGGTCCTGCGCCTACAATTATCGCATCGTACATTTGTGACATATTTTCTGCCTCCATATAAAAATTACGGTACGACCAGTATAGCAGATATATCAATTTAGGTAATAACAGTGTCTACAAGAACTTGTAATAGTGCTATTATTATGCAATATGTTATAACAAAGTGTTAATTTTTAGGGGGTAATTTTGTGATAATCAGAAGGTCAGAAGATGGTTTTCAGCCGGAATCTGCTGAAGTTATAGGAATATTGGCTTACGAATCTGAGCCGGAAAATCTTTTACTCGATCCACTTCGTGGTGAAATGAGGGATTTCTGCCGCAGACATATTTTAAATGAAAATTTCAGGGGAAAACCGGGGTCTCACACGGTAATATCTGTGATGGACAAAACCGTGCGTTTCGTGGTCGTTTCCGGAATCGGCAAAAAGGGCGAGCTGTCTCAGGATAGTTTGCGTGAAGGGGCGTTTCACATCGTTAGGGCCGCGGCCTGTAAGGGCGCGGCAAATGTGGCGTTGTACATGCCTTCGGCTGACGATAAGCTGACGTCACGCTCATTGTCTGAAGGTGCGGTCTTAGGATGCTACCGCTTCAGCAAATATATCACACGTGATGATGAAGATCGTTTCTGCGAGCCAAAAGAAGTTGTCATTGTAGAGGGTGACGATGCGGGGATTAAAGAGGGTACCATTCTGGGTGAATCCCAATGTTATACAAGGGATATTGCCAATGAACCCGGTAATGTTATTAACCCTCAGACTCTTGCCGCCAAAGCGCTGGCACTGGCTGGCGACCTGGGACTTGAATGCGAAATATGGAATGAAGAGCGCATCCGTAATGAGAATATGGACGCTTACTATTCCGTAGCACGCGGTTCTGCCAATCCTCCCCGCTTCATCCACTTGACCTACACACCAAAGGAAAACTGTAAGGGGCATGTGGTCTTTGTCGGTAAGGGGCTGACCTTTGACAGCGGCGGACTTGATATCAAACCTGCCGAGTTCATGACAACGATGAAGGGCGACAAAGCCGGAGCCTGCGCCGTTTTAGGCGCAATTAGAGCCACCGCCTTGATGGAATTGCCATGGAAATTATCGGTAATTATCGCCGCTGCGGAAAATATGCCCGATGGTAATTCTTACAGGCCCGATGATATATTACGCGCCAGAAACGGTAAAACCATAGAAGTAAACAATACTGACGCCGAAGGCCGTTTAACTCTTGCTGATGCTCTTTGTTATGCCTCTGAGCTAAAGCCTGACATGATTGTGGACATAGCCACATTAACAGGAGCCTGCGCTGTGGCTCTGGGCTGCACAACTGCTGGTCTCTTTACCAACAACGACGATTTTGGCGATAAGGTGCTTGCTGCTGCGAAATCATGCGGGGAGCGTTTCTGGAAGCTGCCCATGAACGACCCCAATCTGCGCAAGGCCGTCAAATCTCCTTATGCGGACTTGGTCAACTGTGGCCCTCGTTACGGTGGTGCCATCACGGCCGCCATGTTCTTAGAGGCTTTTGTGGAAAAAGAAATACCTTGGGCGCATCTGGACATCGCCGCAGCAGACTTTGTAAGCAATCCCTGGAGCTATTATGTTAAGGGCGCTTCTGGATTCGGAACAAGGACACTTGTATCTCTGATTATGTCTTTGTAGGGAGAAGAAGATAAGATGACGTGTGACGAAAGAACAGATTCAATAGCACTGATCAACGGGGCCGTGTATCCGATGACAGCTCCGGGCAGATCTGATGCGGTGTATGCCAGAGGCGGAGTGATCAGAGCCATTGGTAAGAACAACGATATTCTCTCCATGTGCGACAGCAAGACCGTTGTGTTGGATATGAAGGGTAAATCTCTTTTGCCCGGTTTTACAGACACACACACGCATCTTCTAGAGGCAGGCAGGAGCAGTGAGATAATCAATTTACGTGGCGCACTCTCAATAAATCAGATAATAGAGAGAGGGCGAAAGTTTATTTCAGAAAATAAACAGGAACGAGGCGCTTGGATCACCGCTTGCGGCTGGGATCAGGATCTGCTTTCCGATAAAAGGTACCCGACGAGAAAAGATTTAGACAAAATATCCAAAGACCTACCTCTCTTTTTTCAGCGTGTCTGTGGTCATATCGCAGTATTAAACACAAAAGCGCTGGAACTGCTGGGAATCAGCGGCAGCTTTAAAATTCCCGGAGGTATTGTTGGCACTGACGAGCAGGGAGAGGCAAATGGAGTTGTCTGCGAGGCTGCGGCCGCGTGGGTGCGGATGAATATGCCCGCGCACACAGACGAAGAACTGGGACGTTGGTACAAAAAAGCTACAGACGACATGCTCCGTTACGGTATCACCTCGGTGCAGACAGATGACATTTCCACGGCAGGTTCTATTAAGAGAGTGTTCGAACTTTATGAAAAAATAGAGCTTGCCGATGATATGCCGCTCAGGGTTACGGAACAGTGGGTGCTGAACGATGAGAGACAGTTGGTCGATTTCATCGAAGCGGGATATCATAAAAGGCACGGAGCGGAATACTTTAAGTCCGGTCCTTTGAAAATCAATGTTGACGGAACTCTGGGGGCAAGAACTGCGGCTCTTAGAGAAGAATACAGCGATGATCCTTGTAACAGGGGTATCTACGCACATTCACAGGAAGAGCTGGACCGTATGGTGACTATGGCTCAGTCTGCGGGGATGCAAGTGGCCTTTTTTGCCATTGGCGACGGTGCTATTGAGAGGTGCCTTAACTCTGTCGAAGCGGCCAATAAAAACGCGCCATACAGCAAAATTCACCACAGAATAGTACACTGCCAGGTTGGAGCTCCGGATATCTTTAAGAGAATGGCAGAGCTGGGTGTTTATGCTGATATTCAGCCGGCTTTTGTCTCCTCAGATTGGCCAATTGTGATGCCGCGCCTTGGAGCTGAGCGCTCACGCAGCAGTTACGCCTGGAAATCCCTGATTCTCAACGGTATTACCCTAGGTGCCGGATCTGCTGCTCCTGGAGAGTCAATGAATCCCTTTGTAGGAATTAAATCCGCTATCTTAAGGCAGGATGAGAATTGTGAGCCACTTTACGGCTGGATGCCTTCGCAGAGGCTAGACAGAGTGGAAGCCTTCACGATGTATACTGCGGGCGGGGCGGCGGTTTGCGGTGAAGGTGAAACCAGAGGTACTCTTGCTGTCGGTCATGCTGCGGACATTGTCGCCTTTATGGACAACCCGTTTATAGTGCCGGAGGAAGATTTGACTAACATGTCTGTCGGACTTGTAATTGTCGGCGGAAAAATACGCTACATCAAATAACGATGGCTAAATCAAAGCCCGAGAGCCCTAATATAGAAGATTTTAAGGAGCTCAGGGGACTGATTGAAAGAATAACATACAGTGATGCGGAGAGCGGCTACAGCGTTCTCCGCCTTCGTGTGCCCGGATATCCCGAACTTGTTACAGCAGTCGGCATTCTGGCAGCTCCTGTTGTGGGAGAAGAGCTCTTGATGAGCGGTGTATGGACATCGCATCCAAAATTTGGAGAACAGTTCAAGATAGAGAGCTGTAAAACTTCCGCACCGCAAACGACAAAGGGCATTGAAAAATATCTTGGTTCTGGGCTGATAAAGGGCGTTGGCCCGTCTATGGCGGCGAGAATTGTTGAGAGATTCGGGGACGCATCTTTAGATATATTGGACAATGAACCGGAGCGCCTTTTGGAAATCGAGGGCATCGGAGAGAAGAAGGCGGAACAAATTCACATCTCCTGGACGGAACAGAAAGAAATCCGCGACGTAATGCTTTTCCTGCAGCAATACGGTATCGGTACCGGCTATGCTATCAGAGTATTTAAACAGTATGGTGCTGCATCAGTACAGGTGCTGACAGAAAACCCCTACCGCCTAGCCACGGATATCTTTGGCATTGGTTTTATCAGCGCAGACAAGATAGCTGCCGTTATGGGTTTCTCAAAAGAGTCCCCGCTACGCATTAGAGCAGGAGTACTGCATGTTATTGGGCAGCTTGTGGGAGAAGGGCACGTATATGTCCCTATTGAGGAGCTATCCCAAAGGGCGGCTCAAATCCTTGATGTACCGGCAAAGCTTGCGGAGCGAGGTATTGAAGAGGCGAGGCTCGCTGAAAACGTCATCGCAGAGTGGTACAAAGATGCGGACGGAAACGATGATTGTGCCGTATACCTGCCTCCGTTCCACTATGCGGAAACAAAGTCGGCAGCAAACCTTATTAAGCTTATGGAAACGCCCTATAACGGCCAATATGTCAACCCCAATGTAGCGATACCATGGGTACAGGAAGAACTGAAAATAGAGTTAGCCATGCAGCAGCAAGAAGCACTGAAAACGGCTGTAAGCTCTCAGGTGATGGTAATTACCGGTGGCCCCGGTACAGGAAAGACCACGCTGATTCGTGCTATTCTCAAAATAAGAGAATCACGCGGCTACCGTGTCATGCTTGCCGCTCCTACAGGCAGAGCTGCCAAAAGAATGAGCGAGGCCACGGGGCACGAAGCGAAAACCATTCATCGGATGCTTGAATATATCGGCAAAGGCGGTGCATCGGGCGGTGAGTTTATGAGAGATGAAGCAAACCCCTTGGCCTGTGACCTGCTGATTGTTGACGAAGCCTCGATGATTGATCAAATCCTCTTTCACTACCTGCTGAAGGCCATTCCCAAAGGCGCCTCACTGATACTTGTGGGAGATGTAAACCAGCTTCCGTCAGTAGGACCGGGCAACGTTCTGAAAGATATCATTGATTCCGAGTGCTGTCCCACAGTGAGGCTAAACGAAATATTCCGTCAGGCTAGTGAGAGCAGTATTGTGGTGAACGCTCACAGAATTAACGCTGGTGAAATGCCCGAGTTTGACGGGGACTACGGGAGCGGGCTTAAAGACTTCTACTTTATAGAACAAAACGACCCCGAAAAGGCGCTGGAATTGATAAAAACACTTGTCACAGATAGAATACCAAAGCGATTTGGCTTTGACCCCATAGATGGTATCCAGGTGCTGACCCCTATGCACCGAGGTTCTGTCGGCACGGTCAAGCTGAATGCGGAGCTGCAAAAATCTCTTAACACCGCTAAAGGGGCAAAACTTCAGCGTTTGGGAAGGGTCTTGCAGGAGGGTGACAAAGTGATGCAGATAAAAAATAATTATGATAAAGACGTTTATAACGGCGACATTGGCACTATCTTCCAAATAGATGGAGAAGAAATGAAAGTCCTTGTAAAAATGGACAATGGGCTGGTCTCTTATGATTTCCCTGAACTGGACGAACTGGTACACGCTTACGCTGTCTCTATTCACAAATCCCAGGGGTCAGAATACCCAGCTGTCGTGATACCGCTATTGACGCAGCACTATGTGATGCTGCAAAGAAATTTGCTATACACGGGAATTACCAGAGGGAAAAAACTGGTGGTCATTGTGGGTACCAAAAAAGCGCTCGCTATTGCCGTCAAAAACGACAATACCAGAAAAAGGTGGACGCGCCTTGCCGAAAGGCTTAAGCTAAAATGATATAAAAGTCCTTTGAATAACGAGGCAAATTAAAAATTATCGCTGCGGCGCTAATCCGGCTTAAAAGTACTCTCACCATTCACATTTTCCCCCACACCAAGGACATTTATGGTCACATTTTTGTTGTTGGCAACAGTCACCTTTTTGGAGACTATTTCTGCTGTGCCGGTAATAACAGTACCGGTTTTGGAATTGTACATGTAAACCGGACACCGGTCTTTGGGGTTTA